>JBEVIG010000132.1:0-9715 GCA_040510855.1 Solirubrobacteraceae bacterium | reverse complement strand
AGCGCCTGGGCACACCGCTCCTGATCCACCAGCCGTCCTATTCGATGCTCAACCGCTGGATCGAGGACGGGCTGCTCGACGCTGCTGACGCCGACGAGCGTCGAGGTCACTCGTGGGTCGCGAAGCGTCCACGCGAGTGCGAGCTGCGGCAGCGTCTGGCCGCGGCGCTCCGCGATCTCGGCGAGCCCCTTCAGCCTGGCGCGGGTCTGCTCGTTCACGTGGCTCGCCGGCAGCGTCTCGTTCCGGCTCGCCCGCGAGCCCTCGGGGATGCCCTCGAGGTAGCGCTCGCTCAGCAGCCCCTGGGCAAGCGGCGAGAACGTGATGCACCCGACGCCCTCCTCCCCGAGCACGTCGAGCAGTCCGTCCTCGATCCAGCGGTTGAGCATCGAGTACGAGGGCTGGTGGATCAGCAGCGGCGTGCCGAGCTCGCGCAGGATCCGCGCCGCCTCGAGCGTGCGCTCGCCCGAGTAGGACGAGATGCCGGCGTAGAGCGCCTTGCCCTGGCGCACCGCGGTGTCGAGCGCGCCCATCGTCTCCTCGAGCGGCGTGTCCGGGTCGAACCGGTGCGAGTAGAAGATGTCGACGTAGTCGAGGCCCAGCCGGCCCAGGCTCTGGTCGAGCGAGGAGAGCAGGTACTTCCGCGAGCCCCACTCGCCGTACGGGCCGGGCCACATGTCGTAGCCCGCCTTCGTGGAGATCAGGAGCTCGTCGCGCAGGGCGGCGAAGTCCGTCGCGAGGATCCGCCCGAAGTTCTCCTCGGCCGAGCCGTACGGCGGGCCGTAGTTGTTGGCGAGGTCGAAGTGCGTGATGCCGAGGTCGAACGCGCGGCGGAGGATCGTGCGCTGCGAGTCGAGGCTCTTGTCGTGGCCGAAGTTGTGCCACAGGCCGAGCGAGATGGCGGGGAGGAGGAGGCCGCGGCGGCCGCAGCGGCGGTAGGGGATCTGGTCGTAGCGGTCGTCGGCGGGGAAGCTCATGGCCGCGCACTGAAGCAGACCGCGCGCGGCCGCGTCAGCCGCCCGCGTCGCGCAGCTGCGCGGCGAGGACCTCCGCCTTGCGCGCCGCGTCGGCGGCGGCGTCGCGCGCCTCGTCGGCGGCCTCCTGCGCCGCCTCGGCCTCGGACTCCGTCCGCAGCAGGACGCGCTTCGCCTCCTCGAGCCGCTCGGCCGCCTCGGCCGCGGCGTGGGCGCGGTCGGCGGCCTCCTCGCGCAGGCGGCCGGCGCGCTCCGCGGCCTCGCCGGCGCTGCGGCGGAGCTCCTCGCGCCGGGCCTCCGCCTCGCGCTCGGCCTGCTCCTGCGCGCGGCGGACGGCCTCCTCGTCGTCCTCCGGCGTGGTGGAGCGCTTCGCGCGCGGCTTCGCCGGCGCGGGCTCCGCGCCGTCGCCGGCGTCGCCCTCCACCACCAGCGCGCCGCGCAGCCGCGCGGCGCGGTCCGCGTCGATCGTCGCCTCCTGGAGCAGCGCGCGGACGCGGTCGACCATCGGCTCCGACAGCGGGCGGCCGCCCGGCTTGACCTCCGCGCGGACGAGCTGCACGAGCTGGGCGGTCGCCTCGCGGTGGGCCGCCATCGCGTCGCGCAGCCCCGGGCCCGGGTCGGCCGAGGCCGCCCGCAGGGCGTCGGCGACGTCGACCCAGGCGGCGATCACGTCCGGCCGCTCGCGCGCGAGCGCGTTCAGCGCCCACGCGGGCGGCGTCGGCTTCGGCAGCTTCGCGAGCTCGGCGGCGCGGTCCTTCTCGCCCGCCGCGCGGAGCTCCTTGGCGACCTGCTTGCGCTCGGCGACGAAGTCCTCGAGCGGGACGGCGTAGAGGCGCTGGACGGGATCCACGGTGTGCATTCTCGCGCGCCGCGGGTAGGTTCGGCGGTATGCACCTCCGACCACTCGGCCGCACGGGCCTCGAGATCTCCGAGATCGGCTACGGCGCCTGGGGCATCGGGCAGAGCATGTGGATCGGGGCCGAGGACGCCGACTCGCTGCGCGCGCTCGAGCGCGCGATCGACCTCGGGCTGAACTTCATCGACACGGCGCTGGCCTACGGCGACGGCCACTCGGAGGAACTCGTCGGCCAGGTCGTGCGCGGCCGCGCCGAGACCGTGTACGTCGCGAGCAAGGTCCCGCCGAAGAACATGCGCTGGCCCGCCTCGCCGGAGGACCACGTCGACGCGGCCTTCCCCGGCGACCACATCCGCACCTGCACGGAGACGAGCTTGCGCAACCTCGGGCTCGAGCGGATCGACGTCCAGCAGCTCCACGTCTGGCACGACGACTGGCTGGACCAGGGCGACTGGTACGAGACCGCCGAGGCGCTCAAGCAGGAGGGCAAGATCGGCGCCTTCGGCGTCTCGATCAACGACCACGAGCCGGGCACCGCGCTCGGTCTCGTCCGCTCGGGCCGGGTCGACACCGTGCAGGTGATCTACAACGTCTTCGACCAGGCGCCGGAGGACGAGCTGTTCCCCGCCTGCGCCGAGCACGGCGTCGGCGTCCTCGCGCGGGTGCCGTTCGACGAGGGCGGGCTGACGGGCCGGATCGGCGCGGACACCACGTTCCCCGACGGCGACTTCCGCGACGACTACTTCCGCGGCGACCGGCGCCGCGAGGTCGGCGAACGCGTGGCGGCGATCGCGGCGGACCTCGGCGTGGCGGTCGAGGACGTGCCGGAGGCCGCCCTGCGCTACATCCTCTCCGCACCGGAGGTCTCGACGGTGATCCCGGGCATGCGCTCCGTCCGCAACGTGGAACGCAACATCGCCGCGGGCGATGGCCGCGGGCTCCCGGCCGAGCAGGTCGCGACGCTCAAGCAGCACCGCTGGATCCGCAACTGGTACCGCTGAGGGCGCCCCCCGCGGGCCGCGACCAGGCGGGTGATCGATTTCGGACAGATATATAACTATGTCGATCAAGTTACTGTACTTTGCGCGGCCGCATGTCGACCGCACAGACCCGCCGCCAGTTCCTGACCGCCACGGGCGCCGCCTTCGCGGGCGCCGCCGTCCCCGCCGCGCTGCCGGCCGCCGCGCGTGCCGCGCGGTCGCCCCGGCGGCCGCCCAACCTGGTCGTGGTCATGGTCGACGACCTCGGACTCGGCGAGCTCGGCGCCTACGGGCAGGACGTGATCGCCACCCCGAACCTCGATCGCGTCGCCGGCGAGGGCGTGCGCTTCTCGAGCTTCTACGCCGGCGGGCCCGTCTGCGCGCCGTCGCGCTGCGCGATGCTGACCGGCCTCCACACGGGCCACTGCACCGTGCGCGAGAACCCGGGGACGGACCCCGAGAGCGCGACCTTCCGGCCGGAGGACGTGACGTTCGCCGAGGTGGTCCGCGCCGCGGGCTACCGGACCGGCCTGTTCGGCAAGTGGGGCTTCGGTCCCAGGCAGCCCGGCCACCACAGCTACCCGACCGCGTGCGGGTTCGACGAGTTCCTCGGCTTCATCGGCCATGGCGACGCGCACGAGCACTATCCGGCGCAGCTCTTCGGTGACGAGGGGCGGATGGCGCTGCCCGAGAACGAGGGCGCCGACGTCACCTACGCCTCCGACCTGTTCCTCGAGCGCTCCCTCGACTTCGTCGAGCGCCACCGCGAGCGGCCGTTCCTGCTGCTGTTCACGCCGACCATCCCGCACGCGCCGCACGACGTGCCGAGCCTCGAGCCCTACGAGGGTCAGCCGTGGCCGGCCGGCTCGGTGGCGCACGCGGCGCAGGTCACGCGGCTGGACGACTACGTCGGCCGCCTGGTGCGCCGGCTCGAGCGGCTCGGGATCGCGGACGACACGGTGGTCTTCTTCGCCAGCGACAACGGCCCGCACGAGGAGGGCGGCCAGGGCCATACGCCCGCCTTCTTCGACGCCACCGCCGGGCTGCGCGGGCACAAGCGCAACCTCTACGAGGGCGGCATCCGGGCGCCGTTGATCGCCTGGTCGCCGCACCGCCTCCGGCCGCGCGTCGAGCGGCGCCCCTGGGCCGTCTGGGACCTCTTCCCGACGCTCGCCGGCCTGGCCGGGGCCGCACCGCCGCCGTGGCTCGACGGCCGTTCGCTCGAGCCGGGGCTGACCGGGCGCCGCGGCGGCGGCCGCGGGGACGAGGACCACCTGTACTGGTACCGGCGGGACGGCGGCAGCAGCCGGCTCGCGAACGAGATCGACGGCGGGCGCCTGCAGCAGGTCGCCGAGGCGGTGCGGCGCGGGCGCTGGAAGGCGGTGCGCTTCGCCCCGGGGCGGGAGCGCTACGTGCGCGGCGACGAGTGGGCGGTCGAGCTGTACGACCTCGAGGCGGACCCGGGGGAGACGACCGACGTGGCGGCCGGCCACCCAGAGGTCGTCGCCGGCCTGGTGGCGCTCATGCGCGCGTCGTGGCGCGAGCTGCCGTACGAGCGCGAGACGTGGACGCCGGAGGGGCTGGCCGTGGAGCCGCCGCAGTTCCTCGTGGCCGGCGAGGGCCGGCACGTCGACACGGTGTTCACGAATCACGGTCGCGCGGCCGCGCGCGCGGCGCTCGAGCTGCGCGTGCCGGCCGGGTGGGCGGTCGAGGCGCTCTCGGCGAGCGAGCACCGGGCCGTGCCGCCGGGGCGGTCGGTCCGCACCGTGTGGCGCGTCACCCCGCCCGCCGGGACGGCCCCGGGGTTGGACGACCACCGGCTCGAGGCGTCCGCCGTGACCGCGCGCGACCGGCTGGAGGCGACGGCCGCCGTCAACGTCGTCGTCGCGCCGCCGGCCGGCGACCAGTACGTGAGCGACCTGCCGTTCCTGCGCGAGCGCAACGGCTTCGGGCCCGTGGAGCGCGACCGGAGCAACGGCCGCGACGGCGCCCTCGACGGCCCGCCCATCGGGCTCGCGGGGCAGCGGTACGACAAGGGGCTCGGCGTGCACGCGGAGTCGGAGGTGGTGGTGTTCCTCGGCGGCGGCTTCCGGCGCTTCGCGTCCGACATCGGCATCGACGACTTCTCGGCGAACCAGGGCGACGCCGGCAGCGTGCGGTTCGCCGTGTTCGCCGACGACCGGCTGCTCCACGAGAGCGGCGTGCTCACGAAGGCCACCGGCCCGCGGCGGGTCGAGCTCGACGTCGAGGGCGCGGACGCGCTGCGGCTGCTCGTGACGAACGCCCGGGGCACGTCGAAGGACCATGCCTCCTGGGCGGGCGCGAAGCTCGTCCGCTGACCCGCGGCGGCCGCCATACTGCGCGGCATGCGCCGCCTTCTGCCGTTGACCCTGCTGCTGTCCCTCGCCCTGCCCGCCGCCGCCTCCGCCCAGAATCCCTGGCTGGAGAAGCGGGTGCTGAACATCGCCCATCAGGGCGGGGAGGACGAGTTCCCGTCGAACACGCTCTACGCCTTCAAGAAGTCCGTGAAGGCCGGTGCGGACATGCTCGAGCTGGACGTCGGCGTGACGAAGGACGGCAAGGTGATCGTCTCGCACGACACGACGCTCGACCGGACGACCGACGGCCACGGGACGATCTCGTCGAAGAAGCTCAAGCAGATCCGCAAGCTCGACGCGGCGTACTGGTTCGCGAAGGGCGGCGACGACGCGTACGCGCACGACAAGCCGCGCAAGGCCTACAAGTTCCGCGGCGTCGCGACCGGCAAGCGCAAGCCGCCGAAGGGCTTCAAGCGGCGCGACTTCCGCGTGCCGACGCTCAAGGAGGTCATGAAGGCCTTCCCGCGGACCCCGATCAACATCGAGATCAAGGGCCGCACGCCTGACGAGGCGACGGAGGAGTACGTCCAGAACGCCGAGGTGCTGGCCGCGCTGCTCGACGACACGCAGCGCCGCGACCTGATCGTCGTGTCGTTCATCCAGCAGGCCGTCGACCGCTTCCACGAGCTCGCGCCGGCGATCGACGTCGCGCCCGGCGTCGACGGCTCGGCCGCGTTCCTGCTCCGCGGCGAGTCGCCGGGCGACGGGGTCGTGGCCTTCCAGCTCCCGATCACCTACCAGGTCGGCGACCAGGTGCTCGACGTCACGACGGCGCCGAACGTGGCCAAGGCGCACGCGGCGGGCTACGCGTGGCACACGTGGCTGAGCAACGACGGCGAGTCGCCCGCGACCTGGCGGCAGCTCATCGACCAGTGCGTCGACGGCGTGATGACCGCGAGGCCCGTCGCCTTCGAGAAGGTCCTGCGCGGGCACCCGGCGCCGGAGGCCTGCGGATGATGGATCTGGACCAGGTCGAGCTGCGCGTGCTCGGCTGCCTGATCGAGAAGCAGCGCACGACGCCCGATCAGTACCCGCTCTCCCTCAACGCGCTGCGGCTCGCCTGCAACCAGACCACGAACCGCGACCCGGTCGTGCACTACGACGAGACGACGATCCGCGAGGCGCTGCACCGGCTCTCCCAGCGCCGGTTCACGCGGCTGGCGAGCGGCCACTCGAGCCGCGCGCACAAGTTCCGCCATCTGCTCGACGAGGCGCTCGCGCTCGATCCCGGGCAGCTCGCGGTGCTCGCCGTGCTCATGCTCCGCGGCGCGCAGACGCCGGGCGAGCTCAAGCAGCGCACGGACCGGATGCAGGGCTTCGCCGGCCTCGATGAGGTGCACGCCGTGCTCGACGAGCTGATCGAGCGGGAGTACGCCGCCCGGATCGAGCGGCGGCCCGGGCAGAAGGAGGAGCGCTACCGCCATCGGCTCAGCGATGAGGCTGCCGACGCGCCGCCGCTCGAGCCGATGGCGACGACGGCGGCCGTGGTGCCGCCGCCTGCACCCGCCGCCGGGCCGGACGGAGCCGGCGCCGAGCGCCTCGACCGGCTCGAGGCCGAGGTCGCGGAGCTGCGCGAGGAGATCGCACGGCTGCGCGAGGCGCTCGGCGAGTCGTAGCATTGGCGGTCCTATGACCGCTCCAGCCGCCACCCGACTGCTCGACAACTACGTCGGCGGCGCCTGGACGCCCGCGCAGGCGGCGTCCGAGGCGCTCGACGTGACCAACCCGGCGACGGGGGAGGTGCTCGCGCGCGTCCCGCTCTCGGGTGCGGCGGACCTCGACGCCGCCGTGCGGGCGGCGCGTGCGGCGCTGCCCGAGTGGCGCGCCGTGAGCGTGATCAACCGGGCGCGGTACCTGTTCGCGATGCGCGAGGCGTTCACCGCGCGCGCCGACGAGATGGCGCGGTCCGTCACGACCGAGATGGGCAAGACGCTGGTCGACGCCCGCGCCGAGGTGGCGCGGATGATCGAGATGGTCGAGTGCGCGTGCGCGATCCCGACGACGATGCAGGGCCGCGTGCTGGAGGACGTCTCGCGCAACGTCGACGCCGAGACCGTGCGCCAGCCCGTCGGCGTGTGCGCGGCGATCGTCCCCTTCAACTTCCCCGCGATGGTGCCGTACTGGTTCCTGCCCTTCGCGATCGGCTGCGGGAACACGTTCATCCTCAAGCCGTCGGAGCAGGTGCCGCTCACGCAGCAGATCGCATTCGAGATCATCGACGGGCTCGGGCTCCCCGACGGCGTCGTGAACCTCGTCAACGGCGGCCGCGAGGTCGTCGAGGGCATCCTCGACCACCCGGGCATCGACGCGGTCTCGTTCGTCGGCTCCGCGCCCGTCGCGAAGCTCGTCTACGAGCGCTCGGCGAAGGCCGGCAAGCGGGTCCAGGCGCTCGGCGGGGCCAAGAACCACATGGTCGTCATGCCCGACGCCGTGCTCGACAAGACCGTCGACGGCATCATCGGCTCCGCCTTCGGCGCCGCAGGCCAGCGCTGCATGGCCGGCTCGGTGGTGGTCACCGTCGGCGAGGCGCACGACCGCCTCATGCCCGTGCTCACCGCGGCGACCGAGTCGCTCGTCGTGGGCGACGGCATCGAGGACGGCACGGAGGTCGGCCCCGTCGTCTCCTGCGCCGCGCGCGACCGCGTGAAGGGCTGGATCGACCGCGGGGTGGAGGACGGGGCGACGCTGGTGGTGGACGGGCGGGAGCCGGACGCCGATCCGGACGGCGCCTTCGTGGGCCCGACGATCCTCGACGACGTGACGCCGGACATGGCGATCGCGCAGGAGGAGGTCTTCGGCCCGGTGCTGACGGTCGTGCACGCCGAGTCGCTCGACGACGCGATCGCGATCATCAACCGCTCGCGCTTCGGCAACGGCACCTCGATCTTCACGGAGAACGGCGCGGCCGTCCGCCGCTTCCGCCACGAGGTGGAGGCGGGGATGATCGGCGTCAACATCGGCGTCGCCGCGCCGGTCGCCTTCTTCCCGTTCAGCGGCTGGAAGGACTCCTTCCTGGGCGACCTCCACGCCCACGGGCCGGACGCGGTCGAGTTCTTCACGCGCAAGAAGACCGTCACGAGCCGCTGGTTCTCCTCGGGCCAGGGCCACGGCGCGTACTTCGTCGAGCGATGAGCGACGACGCGCGGATCCGCCGCCTCGAGGAGCAGGTCGCGTATCTGTACCGGCACCTGGGGGTCTCCTCCCCGGATGCGTCGGCCTCGAGCCAGGACGCCGAGTTGCTCGCGCTCGTCAACGACGGCAAGAAGATCCACGCGATCAAGCGCTACCGCGAGCTGACGGGCGTGGGCCTGAAGGAAGCCCACGACGCGGTCGACGAGCTCGAGCGCCGCTACTCGCTCGGCTAGGCCACCCGCATGGCGGCCGCGAGCTGGCCGCCGAGGGGGTGCTGGGCGGTGCCGACGCGGACGGTGAGCGGGCCGCCGAACGGCTCGCGGCCGATGATCGTGAGGTCGACGCCCGGGGTGATCCCGCGCTCGGAGAGATAGCGGAGCATCGCCGGGTCGGCGTCGGAGACGCGGACGAAGGCGACGGTCTCGCCGACGTCGACCTCCTCCAGCGAGCGGGTCGGCCGCTCCGTGAGGTCGAGGTCGGCACTCGGGATCGGGTCGCCGTGCGGGTCGAACTCCGGGTTGCCGAGCTTGGCCGCGATGCGCTCGGCG
This sequence comes from Solirubrobacteraceae bacterium, assembly GCA_040510855.1. GTDB lineage: Bacteria > Actinomycetota > Thermoleophilia > Solirubrobacterales > Solirubrobacteraceae > DASQMT01. The sequence continues at coordinate 850 of JBEVIG010000132.1, read as the reverse complement.
AGCTCGTCGGAGAGCACGTGCTCGAGCAGCTCGGCCTCCTCGTGGACCAGGTCCCAGGGGACGTCGAGCATCTCCACCAGCAGGAGCTCGAGCAGCCGGTGGTTGCGCAGCGTCCGCAGCGCCACGCGGCGGCCCTCATCGGTGAGCCGTGCGCCCTTGTAGCGCTCGTGCTCGAGCAGGCCGAGCTCCGCGAGCCGCCGCAGCATGCCGCTGACCGAGCCGGGGGTGACGCCGAGCCGCTCCGCCAGGGCATTCGTCGGCACGGGCCCGTCGAGCCGCGTCTCGAGCGCGTAGACCGCCTTGAGATAGTCCTCGACGGCGCTCGACGCTGGCACGGGCGGCTGCACACCGCGCAGCCTAGGGGACCCGTGGCCTGCCGCCGGGTCTGGCAGGGTAAGGAGTGCCCATGCGCCTGAAACGGAAGCAGAAGAACGAGACGGCGCGGCGCGCCGGGCTCGCGGCGGTGGCCGCGGCGCTGCTCGCCGCGATCGCCGGGCTCGCCGGGCGGCGCCGCAAGGGCGCGGCCGGCGGCGGCCGGTTCGGGCGGGACCAGCAGCAGGCGTCGTACACGTGCGAGTGCGGCCAGGCCTACCGCGTGACCGGCGTCGACCGGCACCGCGTCTACTGGCCCGAGGGCGCGGACCGCGACGAGCCGGTGATGGGCGACACCTGCATCGCCTGCGACCGCCCGCTGCCGGTCGGCCACGACACGGCGGTCTCCACCTGAGCGAGGAGCGCTACGAGCTCCCCCCGGAGCGGCGCGGCCGCGGGCGCGGCCCCGGGGGCGGGGCCCCCCGCGGCCTCGCCGCCCCCCCCCACCACCACGCCCCCCGCCTCCGCCCCCCCACCG
>JBEVIG010000131.1:0-22188 GCA_040510855.1 Solirubrobacteraceae bacterium | reverse complement strand
GGCAAGGGCACGGTCCGCAAGGTCGTCCACACCCCCACCGGGATGTGCTGAGTTGGCGCTCGCGCAGCGCACCGCCGAGGAGGAGCTGGTCGCCAGGGTCCAGGCGCTGACGGAGCAGGCCGCCTCGCTGCCCGACCCGGCGGCGCGCGAGACCGCGGACGCGCTCGCGTCGGCGATCGTCCAGCTCTACGGCGAGGGGCTCGAGCGCATCTTCGCGGCGCTCGAGCCCGAGGTCCGCGCGCGGCTCGCCGAGGACGGCGTGGTGGCGAGCCTGATGCTGATGCACGGGCTCTACCCGGTGCCGCTCGAGGACCGCGTGCAGGAGGCGCTCGACTCCGTCCGCCCCTACATGGAGTCCCACGGCGGCGACGTCGAGCTGCTCGGGGTCGACGACGGGGTCGCGCGGCTGCGGCTGCAGGGCTCGTGCAGCGGCTGCGGCGCCTCGCAGGCCACGCTCGAGCTCGCGATCGAGCGCGCGCTCGAGGCGAACGCGCCCGACCTGCTCGGGCTCGACGTCGAGGGCGTGGTCGCAGCACCGCGGCGCGCGGAGCCGGCCCCGGAGGCGGAGTGGGTGGAGCTGCCCGGCCTCGCCGGACTCGAGCGCGGCCGGCTCGTCGCCGCCGGGCGCGGGCTCGTCGTCGCCAACGTCGCGGGCACGCTGCTCGCCTACCGCGACCGCTGCGCCGGCTGCGGCGGCGGCCTGGCGGGCGGCGAGCTGGCCGGCGGGAAGCTCGCCTGCGCGCACTGCGGCCGCCGCTTCGACCTCCCGCGGGCCGGGCGCAGCGCGGACGACCCGGCGCTCCAGCTCGACCCGGTGCCGCTGCTGCGCAACGGCGGGCCGGTGCGCGTCGCGCTCCCGCCCGAGCCGGCGGCCGCGGCCGAGCCCGCGCACTGCGAGCTGTGCCCCGTCGGCATCGGCGAGGACCACCGCCACCTGCTCCAGATCGCCGAGCGCCGGATCGTGTGCGTGTGCGAGACGTGCTGGTCGCTTCACTCGGGCGACCCGGAGTTCCGGCCGCCGGGCGCGCGGTCGCTCGTGCTCGACGACTTCCGCATGGGAGACGACCTCTGGAACGCCTTCCAGGTGCCGGTCGGCCTTGCGTTCCTGCTGCGCAGCGGCGTCTCGAAGTCCGTGATCGCGATGTACCCGAGCCCGGCCGGGGCGACGGAGTCCGAGCTGGAGCTGACGGCGTGGGACGCGCTGCGGGCCGCCAACCCCGGCCTCGAGCTGGAGCCGGACGCCGAGACGCTGATCATCGACCGCACCGGGACGCCCCACCGCTACGCGATCGTGCCCACCGACCGGGCGTACCGGCTCGTCGGCATGATCAAGACGCGCTGGGAGGGGATCACGGGCGGCAGGGGCGTGGACGGCGCGGTCGCGGAGTTCTTCGCGGAGCTGCGGGCGTGAGCGTCGAGGCCGCCCCCGCGCTCGAGCCCGTCTTCTCCGTCCTCGACGCGGAGCCGGTCCCGCACGCCGCGGCCCCCACCCTGCGGTTCCACCTCCACGTCACCGACCCGCTGGGGCGCGAGATCCATGCGATCGCGCTCACCGCGCAGATCCAGATCGATCCCGCGCGGCGCGTCTACGACGAGGCGACGATGGCGCGGCTGGTGGAGCTGTTCGGCCCGCCCGAGCGGTGGGCGGCGACGACGCAGGTGTTCCGCTGGGCCGGCGTCTCGGCGCTCGTGCCGCCGTTCACGGGCGCGACGTCGTTCGCGCTCGACGTCCCGTGCACGTACGACCTCGAGCTCGCGGCCAGCAAGTACTTCCACTCGCTCCCGGACGGCGAGGTACCGCTCTCGTTCCTGTTCAACGGCCGGGTCCTGTACTCCGGCGAGGGCGACCGGCTCCAGGTCGCGCAGGTGCCGTGGAGCTGCGTCGCGCGCTGGCGGATGCCCGTGGCGGTGTGGCAGCGGCTGATGGCCGCGTACTACCCGGGCGGCGGCTGGGTGCGGCTGCACGCCGACACGCTCGAGGCGCTCGCCGCCCGCAAGGCCGCCGACGGCCGGCACTCCTTCGACGACACGATCCGGGCGCTGCTGGGATGAGCCGGCTCGACGAGCTCGTCGACACGCTGCTGTGGGAGGGCCACGCGCTCTACCCGTACACGCCGGGGGCGACGAAGAACGCGACGCCGACGCCGTTCGGGATCGTCTACCCGCCCGCGTACGCCGCGGGCAGCCCGCACACGCACGACCGCGTGCGGCTCCAGTGCGTCGCCGTTCCCGGCAGCCAGGTGTCGGCGACCGTCCACTTCCTGCGCGACGGGGACGCGCACCGCGTCGAGCTGCCCGCGCCGGGCGACCCGGTGGCGTTCACCGCCGGGGCGAGCAGGGGCACCGCGGAGCTCACGTGCGAGGAGGTCGGCGGCTTCCTGCGCGTGACGGCCCTCGTCGCGAACGCGACGCCGGTGCCCGCCGGGCTCACGCGGACGGAGGCGCTCGGGTTCTCGCTGCTCTCGACGCACGTCGTCGTCCGCTGCGCGCCGGGCGGCCGCTTCCTCTCGCCGGTCGCGCCGCCCGAGGAGGCCGCCACGGCGGTGATGACCTGCCACAGCGTGAACATCTTCCCCGTGCTCGCGACGGAGGCCGACGACGCGGTCCTGGGCGCTGCGATCGCGCTCCCCGACCACCCGCAGCTCGCGCCGGAGAGCCGCGGGAGCCTGTTCGACTCGACGGAGATCGAGGAGGCGCTGCTGCTGCACGTGCTCGCGCTCAGCGACGGCGAGCGGGCCGAGCTCGAGCACGCCGACCCCGCCGTGCGGGCGATGGTCGAGCGGGCGGTGAGCGCCACGCCCGAGGACATCGTGCGGCTGCACGGCCGCACGACGGTCCGCGACCCGGGCGAGGACGACGTGCCGGGCGAGAGCGAGATCGTCGTCGGCGGGCGCCGGCTCGCGCGCGGCCAGCACGTCGTCCTGCGGCCCGACCGCTCGCACGGCCAGGACCACCTGCTCGCCGGCCGCAGCGCGACGGTCGAGCGGATCCTCGTCGACTACGACGACCACGTGCACGTGTGCGTGACCGTCGACGACGACCCCGGCCAGGACCTGATGCGCGACATCGGCCGGTTCCTGTACTTCAAGCCCACCGAGGTCGAGGTGATCGGGACATGACGGCGCCCTCCTTCACGAAGCAGATCCTCGTCGCGGGCGTGGGCAACGCCTGGCTGCAGGACGACGCGTTCGGCGGCGAGTGCGCGCGGCGGCTCGAGGCGGCGGGCGCGCCGGACGGCGTCACGGTGATGGACTTCGGGACCGGCGGGCTGGACCTCGCCTACGAGCTGATGCGCGGATACGACGGGCTCGTCCTGCTCGACGCCTCGCGCCAGGGCGGCGAGCCCGGGACGCTCTACGTGCTCGAGCCGGAGCTGTCGGACTACGCGCCGTCGATCGAGGACGGCGAGATGATCGACCCGCATCACATGGATCCCTCCACCGTGCTGCGCTTCGTCGCCGCCGTCGGCGGGTTCTCCGGGAAGGTCGTCGTGATCGGCTGCGAGCCGGGCGAGGTCGACGAGGTCGGCCTCGGCCTCACGCCGCCGGTCGAGGCCGCGGTGGAGCGCGCGCTGGCGCTGGTCGGCGAGACGATCGCCGAGCTGCGCACGAACGCCGCGTACGGGTCCTGATGCACGAGTTCTCGATCGCCTCCGCGGTGGTCGATACGGCAGTCCGCCACGCCGCCGGCCGCCGGGTGACGGTCGTGTCCGTACGCTGCGGCCGGCTGCGCCAGGTGGTGCCCGCATCGCTCGCCTTCGCCTTCGAGGTGCTCGCGCGCGACACGCTGTGCGACGGCGCCGTGCTCGAGCAGGAGATCGTGCCCGCGCGGCTGGCGTGCGCCGCCTGCGCGCGCGAGTGGGAGATCGAGCTGCCGGTCTTCCGCTGCCCGACCTGCGGCACGGCCGCGGTCGCGGTGGTCGCGGGCGAGGAGCTCGAGGTCGAGTCGATCGAGGTGTCGCAGGACGAGGAGGCCCGATGCATCGCGTGAAGGTCCGGGTCGTCGAGGACGCCCTCGACGCCAACAACACGATCGCGCGGGCCAACCGCGACGACTTCGACCGCCACGGCGTGACCGTCCTCAACGTCATGAGCGCGCCGGGAGCGGGCAAGACGACGATCCTCGAGCGCGTGCTGCGCGACGGGCTCGGCGACCTGCGCGTCGGCGTGCTCGAGGGCGATGTGCAGGGCTCGCTCGACGCCGACCGGCTGGCGCACCTCCATATCCCGGTGACGCAGCTCAACACGGGCAACGGCTTCGGCGGCGAGTGCCACCTCGACGCGAACATGGTGCGCTCGGCGCTCCCTGCGATCCCGCTCGAGGACATCGACCTGCTGATCGTCGAGAACGTGGGCAACCTCGTGTGCCCCGCCGAGTTCCGGCTCGGCGAGGACGCGCGGATCATGGTCGCCTCGGTCGCCGAGGGCGACGACAAGCCCGGCAAGTACCCGCTGATGTTCCGCTCCTGCGAGCTGGTCGTGGTCAACAAGCTCGACCTGCTCGGCCACGTCGACTTCGACATGGATCGCTTCGACTACCACCTCGACGCGGTCCATCCCGGTGTCGCGCGCATGCGCGTGAGCGCCCGCACCGGCGAGGGCCTCGACGAGCTGCGGGAGTGGCTGACGGCCCTGCCGGACCGGGCGGCGGCACCGGCCGGATGAGCGCGGTCGCGGCGATCGACGAGCGGGTCGCCTGCGGCGAGCGGTACTTCGGCGCGCGGGCGGACGAGCTCGCGCGGCTGTGCCATGCGATGGCGGAGCGCTTCGCGCGCGGCGGGCGGCTGCTCGCGGCGGGCGCGTCGCCGGCGGAGCTGAGCGACGCACGGCACGTCGCCGTCGAGTTCGTCCACCCGGTCATCGTCGGCAAGCGCGCGCTCCCCGCGCTGGCCGTGGGCGCCGGCGACGTGGCGCTGCTGGCGCGCGCCGACGACATCGTCATGTCCTTCGGCGACGCGGCCGCCGTCCGCGACGGCATGGCGGCGGGCTGCCTGACGGTGGCCTTCGCGGAGGGCACGGGCGCGGCGTGGGCCCTGCCGGTCCCGACGGACGACCCGCTGATCGCGCAGGAGCAGGCCGAGACGGCCTACCACGTGCTGTGGGAGCTCGTGCACGTGTTCTTCGAGCACCGCGGCCTGCTGGCGGGACGCGCGCCGCGGCCGCACCACGACGCGGGCGCGTCCGCCTTCCTCTACCCCTTCCTCGCCGAGGCGGAGGACGACCTCGACGCGGTGCTCGCCGACGTGCGCGACTCCGTGATCGCGAAAGCGGGCGAGGCGGCGGCGCTGCGGACCCAGACGCTGATGGAGAACGCCGAGGTGCTCGCGGACGCGGCGCGCGGGCTGCGCGCCCGCTTCGACGCCGGCGGCAAGCTGCTCGCGCTCGGCAACGGCGGCTCGGCCACCGACGCGATGGACGCCGCCGCCGACCTGCGCCACCCGCCGCCGCCCTGGCCCGCACGCCCGGCGCTCGACCTCACCGAGGAGACGGCGGTGCTCACGGCGGTCGCGAACGACGTCGGGGTCGAGGCGATGTTCGCACGGCAGGTGATCGCGCACGGCGCGCCCGGCGACGCGGTCCTCTCGTTCTCCACGAGCGGCAGCTCGGCGAACGTGCTCGCGGCGCTGGCCGAGGCGCGGCGGCGCGGGCTGGCGACGATCGCGCTCGTCGGCTACGACGGCGGGCGGATCGCGGCCGAGGGCCTCGCCGACCACGTCGTGATCACGCGCTCGGAGCACATCCCGCGGATCCAGGAGGCGCAGGCGAGCGCGTGGCACGTGCTGCGCGGGCTGGTGGAGGCGGCGGCGTGACCGTGACCGCCCGCGCGCGGCGGGTGCGCGTCCGCGTCGCGGGGGTCGTGCAGGGCGTCGGCTTCCGGCCGTTCGTGCACCGGCTGGCGGAGGACCTCGGGCTGCGCGGGACGGTCCGCAACGACGCGCGCGGCGTCGAGATCGAGGCCGAGGGGCCGGACGAGGCGGTGCGCGCGCTGCTCGCGCGGCTGGCCGCCGACGCGCCGCCGCTCGCGCGCGTGGAGTCGGTCGAGGCGGTCGACGTGCCGCCGCAGGGCGGTGGCGGCTTCACGATCGAGGCGTCCCGCGGCGGCGCGGCCGCCGCGCTCGTGAGCGCCGATGTCGCGACCTGCGCGGACTGCCTGCGCGAGCTGCGCGACCCGGCCGACCGGCGCCATCGCTACCCGTTCGTGAACTGCACGAACTGCGGGCCGCGCTTCACGATCGTGCGCGGCGTCCCCTACGACCGCCCGCTGACGACGATGGCGCGCTTCGCGATGTGCGACGCGTGCCGTGCCGAGTACGAGGACCCGCGCGACCGCCGCTTCCACGCGCAGCCGAACGCCTGCCCGGCCTGCGGGCCGCGGGCGGTGCTGTCCGTCGCCGCGCCCGGACGCGACGCGGTGGCGGCGGCCGCCGGGCTGCTCCGCGCCGGGGCGATCGTCGCGGTGAAGGGCGTCGGCGGCTACCACCTCGCCTGCCGCGCGGCGGACGCCGAGACGGTCGCGCGGCTCCGCGCACGCAAGCATCGCGAGGACAAGCCGTTCGCCCTGATGGCCGGCGACGTGGCGGCGGCGCGGGCGCTCGTCGCGCTCGGGCCCGCCGAGGCGGCCGAGCTCACCTCGCCGGCGCGGCCGGTCGTGCTCGCGCCGCGGCGCGCGGACGCCCCCGTCGCGCCCGCGGTGGCGCCGGGCGCGCGCGAGCTCGGCGTGATGCTCCCCTACTCGCCCCTGCACCACCTGCTGCTCGAGGACGCGGGCGTGCCGCTTGTGATGACGAGCGGCAACGTGAGCGACGAGCCGATCGCCTACCGCGACGACGACGCGGCCGAACGCCTCGCGGGGATCGCCGACGCGATCCTGTCGCACGACCGGCCGATCCAGACGCGCACCGACGACTCGGTCGTGCGGATCGTCGGGCCGCGGCGGACGATCCTCCGGCGGTCGCGCGGCGAGGTGCCGGGCGCGCTCGCGCTCCCGCTCGACTGCCCCGCGCCCGTGCTCGCCTGCGGGGCGGAGCTGAAGAGCACATGCTGCGTCGCCAAGGGGCGGCGCGCCTGGGTCGGCCATCACATCGGCGACCTGCGCAACGCGGAGACGCTCGCGGCGTTCCGCGAGGGCGTCGCGCACTTCGAGCGGCTCTTCGACGTCGTGCCACAGGTCGTCGCGCACGACCTCCACCCCGACTACCTCTCGACCGCGTATGCGCTCGAGCGCGAGGGCGTCGCGCTGGTCGGCGTGCAGCACCACCATGCGCACCTCGCGGCGTGCCTGGCCGAGCACGGGGTGACCGAGCGGGCCGTCGGCGCGATCTACGACGGCACCGGGCTCGGCGCGGACGGCACGGCATGGGGCGGCGAGATCCTCGCCGGCGACCTGCGCGGGTTCGAGCGCGTCGCGCACCTCGCCCCCGTCCGCCTGCCCGGCGGCGACCGCGCCGCGCGGCAGCCGTGGCGGATGGCGTGCGCGTGGCTGGTGGCCGCGGGAGCGGGCGGCGAGGGCGTGCCGGAGGCGCTCCGCGCCGCGGTGCCGGAGGACCGCTGGGATGCCGTCGTGCGGCTCGCGGCGACCGGGTTCGCCGCGCCGGTCACGACCAGCGCCGGCCGCCTCTTCGACGCGATCGCGGCGCTCTGCGGGCTGCGCGCCGAGGTGACATACGAGGGCCAGGCGGCGATCGAGCTCGAGGCGGCCGCCGACACGGACGCCCGGGGTGCGTACGAGCTGGGCGCCGGCCTGGACGCGCGGCCGCTGGTGCTCGCGGTGCGCGACGACGTGCGCGCGGGCATCCCGGTGGGGGCGATCGCGATGCGCTTCCACCGGGCGCTGGCGGGCGCGACGGCGGCGGCGTGCGCGCGGGCCGCGTCGGCGGCGGGCACCGACCGCGTGGTGCTCTCGGGCGGCGTCTTCCAGAACCGGCTGCTGCTCGGCGGCACGGCGGCGCGCCTCGAGGCGCTGGGGCTGCGCGTGCTCGTGCCGGCCGCCCTCCCGGCGAACGACGGCGGCATCGCGTACGGTCAGGCGGCAGTGGCGGCGGCGAGGGGATGACGGCGTGGAGTGGCTCGACGGGCATCTGACGGAGCTCGGCGGCGGCAGCGGCAGCCTGCTCGTCGCGCTCGCGGTCGCGGTCCTGCTCGGGCTCCGCCACGCGACGGACCCCGACCACCTCACGGCGCTCTCCACGCTCGTGTTCGCGGACGGCGAGCGCGGCGCGCGGCGCGCCGGGCGGCTCGGCCTGGCGTGGGGCGCCGGGCATGCGCTCACGCTGATCGCACTCGGGCTGCCCGTGCTGCTGATCGACGAGTCGCTGCCCGGCTGGGCGCAGCGCGGCGCCGAGCTCCTGATCGCGATCGTGATCGTCGCCCTCGCCGTCCGGCTGCTGGTCCGCTGGCGGCGCGGCTACTTCCACGTGCATCCGCACGAGCACCCCGGCGGCGTGCGCCACGCCCATCCGCACGTCCACGAGGACCAGCACGGCCACGGCCACGCGCACGCCCACGACCACCGTCACGAGGAGGCGGTCGGGCGGTCGCCCCGGGCCGCGTTCGGGATCGGCGTCGTGCACGGCGCGGGCGGCTCGGCGGGCGTCGGCATCCTGCTGATCGCGGGGATGGAGGGTGGCGCGGAGTCGGTCGCGGCGCTCGTGCTGTTCGCGCTCGGCACGGCGCTCTCGATGGCGATCGTCTCCGCGGCGTGGGGGCGGCTGCTGGCGAGCGGCGCGGTCGAGCGGCGGCTCTCCCTGCTGGCGCCGGTGCTCGGCACGGTGAGCCTCGCCTTCGGCTGCTGGTACGGCGCGATGGCCGCCTTCGGCTAGGCGCCCTCCGCCTCGACGGCGTCGCCAGCCGCGAGCACGCGCTCGGCGAGCTCGGCCTTGAGCACCGTCAACCGCGACTCCCCGGCGGCGTCGCGCTCGCGTGCGAACGCCAGCGCTGCGAACTCGTCGCTCACGAGCCCCTCGCGGAGGAGCAGCGTCGCCTCGCGCCCGCGATACGCGAGCCGGAACACGAACCGCTCGAGCGCCGGACCGCGGTCGGGACGCCGCAGCGAGCGATCGACCTTGTAGCGGCCGTCGCTCATCGCCCGCGTCGCCAGCTCGAACGCGTCGCGCGCGCCCGGGCCGCCGAAGGCCGTGGCGATCGCGATCTCCCGCCGTTGCGGCGGCGCCCCGGGCGAGAGCAGCGGCAGCGCGCGCTCCAGCACGCGATATGCGATCGCGACGCCCGCGGGCGACGACGTCCCGTGGAACTCCAGCAGGTCCTCGTGGGTGAACGTGAGGACCGCGTCGCCGTCCGCGAGCTCGAGCATGCGCTCAGCCCCGGCGCTCGAACGCCTCCGCCACGCCCTTGGCGTTCGCGCCGGCTCCCGCCTCGAGCTTGAACGTCTCGCCGCGCACCTGCAGCTCGACCACCTTGCCCATGAGCAGGCGCTTGACCTTGATCGCGCCGACGTCGGCCAGCGGCGCCTGGCCGACGAGCTCCTTCACGCCGCCGCCGATGCCCATGCCGGCCTGCGCGCCCATGCTGAACGACAGCAGGCGGCGATCGGTGATGGCGAGCGCCATCGGGCTCGCGAGCTCGAAGCCGGCCGCGTCGGCGCCGGCGTTCGCCCGGCCCTGCTGGTGGGCGCCCACCTGGAGCGATCCGGCCATCGCCTGCGTCCAGCCGCGCGGGCGCGCGACGAACGCGGCGAGCACCTCCTCGCCCTCCTCCATGAACGGGCGGGCGCCCTCCCTGATCTTGTCCTCCGAGGCCACGGCGGTCCTTTCCGATCGGCTGCGTGACGACCCTCCCACGCGGCGCGCGGGAGGGTCAACACCGTGACGGCGGGGGCCGGCGGCTTGTTCCCGTCGCTCCGCGACGCCGCCCGCGCGCGCGATCGCGTCGCGGCGCTTATCCGCGGGCTCACGCCGGGCGCTCCGGGCGCGTTGCACGGGCATGGATCTCCTTCTCACCGACCGCGTCGCGCTCGTCACCGGTGCGTCCAAGGGCATCGGCCTCGCCGTCGCCCGGACGCTCGCCGAGGAGGGCGCCCGCGTGGTCGCCGCGTCGCGCTCGCTGACGCCCGACCTCGCCGCGCTCGACGTGCTCCACGTCACGGCCGACCTCACCGACCCCGCGGCGCCGGCGGCGGTCGTCGCGGCCGCGGCGGAGGCGTACGGCGGGATCGACGTCGTCGTGAACACCGCCGGCGGCGCGGTCGCCGGGAGCCCGCTCCCCCACGCCGGGTTCCTCACGCGCGGCGACGACGACTGGGCCGGGATCTTCGAGTTCAACCTGCACGCCGTCGTGCGGATCTGCCGCGCGGCGCTACCACTGCTCGTCGAGCGCGGCGGCGGCGCCATCGTCAACGTCTCGTCCGCGAACGCGCGGCAGCCGTCGCCGTTCAACGCCGAGTACTCCGCCGCGAAGGCGGCGCTGACCAACCTCGGGACCGCGCTCTCGGAGGAGTTCGCGCCGCAGGGCGTGCGGGTGAACACGGTCTCGCCCGGCCCCGTCATGACCCCGTGGTGGACCGACCCGGGCGGCGCGGCGGAGCGGTTCGGCTCGATGGTCGGGGCCGGCCCGGACGAGGTGCTGGCGACGGTGGCGCCGGAGATGATGGGCCTCTCCACGGGCCGGCTCGCCATCGCGCAGGAGGTCGCGGACGCCGTCGCGTACCTCGCCTCGCCGCGCGCCGGAAGCACGACCGGCACCGACCTCGTCGTCGACAGCGGGCTGCTGAAGACCGCGTAGCGGCGCTAGCCGCCGAGCGGGACCACGGCCCAGCAGACCTCGCCGGGCTCGCGGATGAGCAGCTGGACGTCCTCCCGCGCCGCCCATGGCAGCCCCTCGAGGAAGTCGAGGAGGTCGCGGATCCGCAGGTCGCGCATCGCGGTGCTGAAGACGTGCGCGCCGTCCGGCGCGACCGGGCCGAAGTCGACCCGCCGGAGCGCGCGCTGTCCGCGGCGCGCGAGCCAGTGGTCGAGCTCGGCCAGCCGCTCGGGCGCCGCCTCTCCCGGCGGGAACGCGAGCAGCAGGTACCACGGCTCGCCGGTCCTCGGGCCACCGACCGGGTCCTCCGGCAGCTCTGCCTCGTCGCGTTCCTCCAGTGCCCTCACAGACGTACGAACACGGCGGACGGCCCGGAGTTTGCATGTTCGGCCGCGCCGGGTCGCCGATCGAACGCGGTTCGCCGGGTGTAGGGTCGCGCTGCACCGTATGCGCCCCGCCCTGGCCGCCCTGCTCGTGCTGCTGATCGTCCCCGCGGCGGCGCGCGCGACGGACCTGCCGCCGAAGTGCCCCGGCGACGCGAGCGCCCGCTGCGGCTCCGTGCGCGTCCCGCTGCACCGCAGCGACCCCGGCGGGGAGAAGCTCCGCGTGCGCTATCGCGTGATCCCCCGCAGCGACCGCTCGCGTCCCGCCGGGACGCCGATCGTCGCCACCGAGGGCGGACCCGGCTACAGCACCGTCGAGTCGGGCGCCGGCTACGAGTTCATGCTCCGCCCCCTGCTCCGCGCGCGCGACCTGATCGTCATGGACAACCGCGGCACCGGCCGCTCGGGCGCGATCGACTGCCCGCGGCTGCAGGCCGGGAAGGGCGACTACACGCGGGAGGTCGGGCGGTGCGCGGAGCGGCTCGGTGCGGCGGCGGACGCCTACGGCACCGGCGCGGCCGCCGACGACCTCGCGGCCGTGCTCGACGCGCTCGACGTGCCCGTGGTGAGCCTCTACGGCGACTCCTACGGCACCTACTTCGCCCAGGCCTTCGCGGTCCGCCACCCCGACCGGGTGAACGCCGTCGTGCTCGACGCCGCCTTCGCCGTCGACGGCTTCGACCCGTGGGGCCGGACGACGACGGACGCCATCCGCGCCGCCTGGACCGCGGTCTGCGGCCGCTCGCGCACCTGCCCGGCGACCGACCCGGTCGCCGAGCTCGGCGCGCTCGCCGAGCGCTTCGCCCGCGAGCCCCTCGTCGGCCGGGCGCGCGACGCCGACGGTGCCCGGCACCCCGTGCGGATGGACGGCGCCGCCTTCGGCCAGCTCGTCAACGACGCGGGCTACGGCTACGCCATCTACCGCGACGTGTTCGCCGCGGCGCGGGCGCTCGACGCCGGCGATCCCGCACCGATGCTCCGGCTCGCCGCCGAGGACCTCACGTCGGTCGAGGCCGGACCGGTGAAGTCGTACTCCGAGGGCGCGTACGCGGCGGTCGCCTGCCACGACTACCCGGCGATCTGGAACGTCGCCTCGTCGTTCGAAGCGCGCCGCGCGGAGCTCGACGCGTCGCGCGCCGCGCTGCCGGCGAACGCGTTCGCGCCGTTCAGCCAGGACGTATGGCTGAACTCGCTCTACGAGCACCAGCTCGTCTACGGCTGCCTGCGCTGGCCGGCGCCGGCGGTCCCCGACCCGCCCGCGCCGCCGGGCGCGGAGTACCCGGACGTGCCGGTGCTCGTCCTCAACGGCGATCTCGACGTGATCACGCCGATGTCGGACGCGACCCGCGCCGCGGCGCTGTTCCCGAACGCGACGCTCGTCCCCGTCGGCAACGCCGTGCACGTCACGGCGCTCGCCGACTTCGACGACTGCGCCGCGCGGATCGTGCGCGACTTCATCCGCGCCCGCGCGGCCGGCGACACGCGCTGCGCGTCCACGCTCGCCGAGCTCCACGTCGTCCCCGCCTTCCCGCGCACCACCGCCCGCGCGCCCGCCGCGTCACCGGCGGCGGGCGATCGCTCGAACCGGGGCGACCGCCGCGGCGGCTGGGCGGCCGCGCACACCGTCGCGGACGCGATGTCGCGCTGGTGGCTGATGTACGGGTACGACGGCCGCGGCCTGCGCGGAGGCACGTTCGAGACGGGCGGCGACTACTACGCCTTCCACCCGGTCACGTTCCGGTTCGCGAGGACGCGCTTCGTCCGCGACCTGGCGGTCTCCGGCCGCGCGGCGTGGAACCGGCGGACGCTGCGGATGACCGCGCGGCTGAAGGTCGCCGGCGCGCGGGGCGGCCGCCTGCGGATCGCGTGGCCCACGGGCGTCCGGAACTCCACCGCGACGGTCCGCGGCACGCTCGGCGGCCGCACCGTGCGGCTCACGCTGCCCGCGCCGTAAGCTCCGCCCCGAGGGCATCCAGCGACGGAAGGAAGGCACGCCGTGGATCTCATGGAGGTCAAGGACCGGCAGCGCATGGGCCGTGAGGAGGCGGCCGCACGGCTCCGCGAGCTGGCCGACCAGCTCGCCCGCCACAACGAGGTCGCGTTCGAGCGCAACGGCATCCGCTTCCGGGCGGCCGTGCCCGACGAGATCGAGTTCAAGTTCGAGTTCGAGGTCGAGGACGACGGCACGGAGCTCGAGCTCGAGCTGCGCTGGTAGCTCAGCCGTCCTCGAGGATCCGGACCATCTCCGCGTACCCGCGCTCGCGCGCATGCTCGAGCGCGGTGACGCCGTCGTCGTCGGCGATCGCGCGGTCCGCGCCGGCGTCGACGAGGAGCCGCACGATCTCCTGGTGGGCGGGGCCGCCGTCGCCGAGCATCACGGCCTCGAGCAGCGCGGTCCAGCCGAGCCGGTTGACGTGGTCGACGTCGATGTCCGTCGCCAGCAGCGCGCGCACCATCTCGACATGGCCGCGATCGCCGGCCGGGATCAGCGCGACGCCGCCGTAGCGGTTGGTCGCGCCGAGGTCCGGGCCGCCGCGGAGCACCTCGCGCAGCACCGCGACGTCGCCCGTCTCGCCGCACACCAGCAGCGCGTTGTTGCGCTCCCCGTCCTGCAGGTCGACGTCCGCACCGGCGTCGACGAGGAGCCGCACGACCGCGGCGTGCCGCTCCATCGCCGCGGCGGTCACCGCCGTCCGGCCGCGGAAGTCGCGGGCGTCGACGGGCACGCCGGCGTCGAGCAGCCGCCGCACCTCGTCCGCCTCGCCCGCCCCCGCGGCGGCGACGAGCGTCGCCGGGCCCCGGTCCACCGGCTCAGTTCTCGAGCCGGAAGCCCATCTTGACCGTCACCTGGTAGTGCGCGACCGCGCCCTCCTCGATGTGGCCGCGGATCTCGGTGACCTCGAACCAGTCGAGCCCGCGGACGGTCTCGCCCGCCTTCCCCACGGCGCGGTCGATCGCCTGGGTCACTCCATCCTGCGAGGAGCCGGTGATCTCGATGGTCTTGTAGACATGGTCCGTCACGGCGTGCCGCCCTCCCGGTCGTCGGAAACCCGCTTCTGACCCCCTGTACCCGCAGCCCGGGATCCTGCGCTCCTGGCGCGCCGCCGCTCGGCGGGTCACGGGGCGTCACCCGCCCGACGGCGGCGACCATTTATGGTCCGCGGGACGGGAAACGTGGAGACAGGCTTCGTGGCGGTGCGGACCAAGCGGCTGGTCCCGGCGCCCAGACAGGGGTCCGTGCCGCGTCCCGATCTGACGGGCCTGCTCGACGACGGCCGCGACGGCCGCCTCACCGTCGTGTCGGCCCCCACGGGCTCGGGCAAGACGACCGCGCTCGCGGAGTGGGCGGCGCAGACCCCGGCCCGCGTCGCGTGGTACACGCTCGACAAGGGCGACAACGACCCGCTCCGCTTCTGGACCTACGTCGTCGCCGCGATCGGCGACGCCGCGCCCGAGCTGCCGGGGACCGCCGCGCGCCGCCTCCGCGCGCCGGGCGTCTCCCTCGCGGACGAGGTCCTGCCCGTGCTCGTCAACGAGGTCGCCGGCGTGCGCGAGCCGCTCGCGATCGTGCTCGACGACTACCACGAGGTGGCCGAGCCGGCGATCCACCAGGACCTCGGCTACCTGCTCGAGCGGCTCCCGCCCCAGGTCCACCTCATCGTGTCGAGCCAGACCGACCCGCCGCTGCGGATCGGCCGCCTGCGTGCCCAGGCCGAGGTCGCCGAGCTCGGCGCGCCGCAGCTGCGGTTCAGCGACGCGGAGGCCGCCGAGCTCCTGAACGGGCGGCATGCGCTGGCGCTCACCGCCGACGAGCTCTCCGGCGTGCAGGCACGCACCGAGGGGTGGGTCGCCGGCCTGCATCTCGTCGGCCTCACCCTCCGCGACCGCGCCGATCGCGCCGACGTGCTCGCCCGGATGCCGATCGACGACCGGTTCCTCGTCGACTACCTGTGGGACGAGGTCGCCGCCCGCCAGGAGCCCGAGGTCCAGGACTTCCTCGTCATGACCGCCGTGCTCGAGCAGCTCTCCGGCCCGCTCTGCGACGCGGTCACCGGGCGCCGGGGCAGCGCGGAGATCCTCGAGGCGCTCGAACGGGGCAACGTCTTCGTGGTCCCGCTCGACCCCACCCGCACGTGGTTCCGCTACCACCACCTCTTCCGCAGCATGCTGCGGCGCCGCCTGGAGCGGCTCGCGCCGGAGAGCGTCGCCGACCTGCACCGCCGGGCCAGCTCGTGGTACGCCGAGCGGGCCGACGTGCGCGGGGCCGTCGACCATGCCCTCGAGGCCGGTGACATGCACGTGGCGGCGGACGCGCTGCGGCGCAGCTGGCTCGAGCTCTACAGCGACGGCGAGGCGAACGCGCTGATGGACTGGATCGACCGGCTGCCGCGCGACATCCTCGCCGACTACCCCGAGCTGGCGCTCGCGCGCGGCGGGGTCGCCCGCGCGATGGGCCGGGTCGAGGAGGCCGAGCCGTGGCTGCGGTTCGCCGAGGAGGTCGCGACGGCCTCCACGGACGAGGAGCAGCGGCGGGAACTGCTCGCCACCGTCGCCCACCAGCGGTCCATGGGCAGCCTGGCGAGGGCGGACGTGCGCGCGGCGGTCGCGCACGGCCGCGAGGCGGTCGCGCTCCGCCCCGCGGGATCGCCCCTCGCCGGCGCGGACCGGTTCTTCCTCGCCATCGCCCTCTTCTGGACGGAGGAGCGCGCGGAGGCCGAGGCGCTGTTCCACGACTACCTCGCGCAGACCGCGGCGGGCGAGCAGGACGTCCGCCGCGTCTTCGCCATGGCGCTGCTCGCGCAGGCCCATGCCGTCCGCGGAGCGCTGGAGGACGCCGAGCGGTTCATCGCGGCCTCGCTGGGCACGAGCCAGAAGCGCGGGCTCGGCGAGCACCCGCCGACGGAGGCGACGTACGTCGCACTGGGCATCGTGGAGCTCGCCCGCGGCGACGCGGAGCGCGCCGAGGCGGACTTCGAGCACGCGGCGACGCTCGCCCGCAGCGGCGGCGACCACATCGAGGTCGCGCAGTCGCTGCTGTGGCTCGGCCGCTGCCGCGCCGCGCTCGGCGACCGGGCCGGCGCCGAGGAGGCGGGCCGCGCGGCGGCGGCGCTGCTCGACGGCGCGCACGTCCCCGTCCTGGCCGAGCTCGCCGCGGCCCTCGCGTCCGAGCTGCCCGCGACCGCCCACGCGCCGTCCGACTCCGAGGCCGACGAGGACCAGCAGCTCAGCCCGGCCGAGCTCCGCATCCTCGAGCTCCTCCCCAGCGACCTCACCTACCGGGAGATCGCGAGCCGGCTGCACCTGTCGCTCAACACGGTGCGCACGCACAGCCGGCGGATCCGCCGCAAGCTGGGCGCCTCCACGCGCGACCAGGCCGTGGCGGCCGCGCGCCGCCACGACCTGCTCTGAGCTTCACCGGACGGCGCGCTTGCGGCGACGGCGGCGCCGCTGCCGCCGCCGCGTGGCCGAGGCGGCGTTGATCGGGTCGAACCGGCTCACCGACGGCTCGGCGACCTTGAGCCCCGTGTCGATGTACGGCTTGCCCGTCGTGAGGTCGGCGAGCGGGTCGAAGTTCGGCGCGAACAGGCTGCGCCAGTGGTCGACCGCCAGGTGCGGCACGTTGACGCCCGCGCTCGCCGAGTTGAGCAGCACGCCGGCCGCCGTGTAGATGTCGACGCGGTAGTCCTTCGGGGCCGTGCCGTCGCCCGTGTGGTAGAGGACGTACATCTGCCCGGCGCCGTCGACCGCCAGGTCGAGGTAGCTCGCCGGGGGCAGCGACATCGTGAAGCTCCCCTGGTCCGACGCCTGGCGCTGCCCGCGCACCAGCCCGCGGCGGGTCGTCCCCGCCGCCGGGAAGTAGCGCACCGGGTTGCCGTTGAGGTCGAAGGCCGCGATCTGCGTCGCGGCGGCCTCGAGGATGAGCACCGTCCCGGCGTTCGTGACCGCGATGGCGACCGGCGACTGGAGCAGCCCCACCGTGCCGCCCGTCCCCGCGCTGTAGCCGGCGAGCGCCGGCCGCTCCGGGTTCGCCGGCAGGATCGTGGCGAGCCGGCCCGTGTCCGTGTTGACCGCGACGACGCGGCCGCTCGAGTGCAGCGCGGCCGCGGAGATCGGCAACAGGAACGTGCCGTACGAGACCGTCGGATCCCAGGTCGGGGCCGAGGTCATGGGGTCCAGCGTCACCTTGCGCACGTGGTACTCGGGCAGTGTCTCGTCCGGCTCGAGCAGCACGTGGTTGCCGGCCGAGGTCTTCTCGACGAACGGATCCAGGAGCAGGAACGGCCGGCGCGAGAACCCGTTCGCGGTCGCCGGCCCGAGCTTGATCGAGGCCCCGTCCTGTCCGGTCGGCACCCCGCGGATGTAGAACTTGTCGCCCTGCTCCCAGACCACGCCCGCGACGCCCGCGAGCGTCGAGATCGACGCGCCGGCCACGGATTGGATGCCCTTGTCGGCGACCGTGCCGCTGCTCGTGACCCGGCTCGACCAGGTGTAGCCGTTCGCCGTCTCGCTGAAGCACGTCGTGTCGGTCCGCTCGAACGTCGTCTTCGCGTCGATCGGGACCGGGATCTGCTCGAACGTGATCGCGACGACCGACGCCGTGTTGTTCGGGTCGTTGTTGGTGAACTTCGCCGACACCCCCGTGCCGACCTGGTTGCCCGCGGCGTCGGTGAGCGTGAACGACCACTGGATCGTGCTGCCGCCGAACGGCGCCTGCACGTCGAGCGCCAGCGGCGCCGTCCGCGTCCCCCGGTCGGGGTCGTCGTTCACCGTGCCCGTGATCGGGGCGAGGACGGCCGCGCCGTCGATGTTGGCCTGCAGCGACCAGTTGCGAGCCGTCGTCGGCCACGTCGAGGAGTTCGTGCTGTCGCGCGAGACCGTCACCTTCGCCGCGTAGACGAGGTTGACCTCGTTCTCGATGACCCAGGGGGCGACGATCGTCTCCGCGCACTCCTCGGCGAGCGTCGCGACGTCGCCGAGCACGGCGATGGCGGCGAGGACCTCGCCGATGAACGGGATCGCGTTGGCGATGCGGTAGCCGGTGAACCCGCCGATGACGTCCGACGCGATCTTGATCCAGAACACGTCCATGTTCGGCCGGAACAGCAGCTTCGGGAGGATCGTCCCGAACTCCAGCAGGATGCTCCAGATGTTCGACGCGCTGCCGCCGTTGGCCTCGATGTCGGCGGTGGTCGCCGAGCCCGCGCCGACCGCGAACGCGACCGTCTCGACGTTGGTGAGCGTGGTTGCGATGTCGCGGATGACCTCGGCGAGCTCCGTCGCCGCGACCGTGCCGGACTTGAGCGCATCCCGGATGGCGGCGAATGACGTCGCCACGGCGTAGTCGGCGGCGAGCGCGAAGGCGGTCAGGCCGATCGTGAAGATGCCCGTCACGAGCGACGGGAACAGCACCTCCTCCTTCGGCGCGATCGCGTCGGCCGGGTACGTGCCGGGCTGGAAGTACTGGGTCCAGTCCCCCTGGTTGATCGACGAGCCGAGTCCGCAGAACAGGAGCCGCGCCGTGTGCGCGCCGTCGGGGAAGGTCAGTGTCGCGTCGAGCGTGTTCGTGTCCCAGATCGGGATGCCGAGCACGGTGAAGATCTGCGGCAGCGTCCCGACCCCGAGGCCGTTGCGCGTGTCGGGGAACGAGCCCGGCCACGTGCGGCTGCCGTTGTAGGACAGGTTCGTGTCGTTCGCGCCGAGGTACTGGACGTAGACCTGCACCCAGCGGACCCAGTTGTTGTAGAGCTTGAGCGGGACCTGCTTGTTGTCGTACGTGCCGTTGACCACGGTCCGCGTGCCGAAGAGGTCCCCGGGGTTCTTGACCTGGACCTGGAGGCCCGCGGCACCCAGTTGCGTGGGCGGCGCGTACGGCTGCGACTGGGGCACCATGCCCGACGACTGGACCCAGGTCTTCGTCGCCGCCGCGGGGGTCGCGTCCAGCGGCTGGTCGATGACGGCGCCGAGGTCCGCGGAGTTCCGCACGATCTTCACGCCCGTCGTGAGCGCCCCCTTGACGAGGCCCTGCAGCGTCTTGTCGTCCGAGAGGCGGAACGTCTTGACCTCCTGGAGCTGACCGTCGATCTGGAACTGCATCGGCGTCTTCCCGTCCGCCCCCGTGATCTTCGGCATCGTCGCCCAGGGGTTCCCCGCCTTCCCCATCTTCGTGATGCGGGACTGGAGGTTCCCCACCGCTGACTGCGCCGCGAGCAGGTTCTGGGTCGTCTTCGCCGCGGTCGGATCGACCGTGGCGACGTTGGGGTGCATCATCACGAACGTCTGGGCGGTCGTCGCCGTGTCGACGACCGAGTCCAGCTGGACGATGTGCCGCGGCGTGGTGATGTCCGACGCCTTCAGGCCGAGGGACGCCAGCCGCCTGCCCGAGCCGCGCACGGACTTCAGCGACCGCTTCGACCGCTGGGCGGTCCGGGCGAGCTTTCGCGTCGTCGCGACCGGGACGTGCATGTGGTGGGCCACGAGCACGTCGAGATCTCCCATCGTGCCGTGCACGGAGAGCACCACCGCCCGGTCGGCGGGCAGCGGGACGCCCTCGACGTGGTGCGAGAGCTTGGACAGGTCGGCGTGCTTCCAGATGCCGCCCTCCTCCTCTCGCAATCGCGCGCGTGAGGCCCTCGTGTGCCGCTTGAGCTGGTACTCCTGCGTGTTCGCCATCAGGCGGAGGCGCTGGACGCCGCGGAGATGCCCCAGCGCGAAGTGCAGGTCGCGCTCCTTGGGCTTCGGGCGTTCCTGCTGACGGGCCGCCGCGGGTGCGGATGCCGGCAGGCTCATGCCGGCGCCGAGGGCGGCGGCCGAGCCGAGCCCCGCCTTCATGAGCCAGCGCCGCCCGACCGGTGTCGCCAGCAGCTCCTCGATGAGCGCCTCGCCCGCGTCGCCGGTCCGGTCGTCGTCAGTCATCACGTCCACCGCTCCTTTCCCGCCATGCCCTTGCGACGACGGCCTCTGCAACCGACCTTCGCAAGCGGTCCGGGCGCCCGTCAACGCGCGCGGCGCGAATCACCCGGGTGAACTTCGGCCATCACCCGTGACGCGCCCGCACGGCCCGGAGATACTCGGCCCTCCGCGGCACGTCGAGAGTCGGAGGGTGTCAATGCCCCGGGAGGCCACTGTGAAGATCCGCCCCGCGCTGGGCGCCGGGGTGCTCGTGCTCGCCCTCGCGACGTCGGCGCAGCCCGCTCCGGCGAAGCCGGCGAAGGCGCGCATCGATGCGCTGCTGCGCGACGCGGTCGCCGACCGGGGGGTCAAGGCGGCGATCGTGCAGGTCACGGCCGGCGGCAGGCGCGTGATGACCCGGGCCTACGGCGAGTCGCAGGACGGCGAGCCGGCGACGCCCCGCATGCGGTTCCGCAACGGGACCGTCGCGACCGCGCACATGGCGACGCTGCTGCTCCGGCTGGCCGACCGCGGCCGGGTCGACCTCGACGACAAGGTCGCCGAGTGGCTGCCCGGTCTGCCCGGCGGCCGCCGCGTGACGCTGCGACAGCTCGCGGGCATGTCGGCGGGCTTCCACGACTACGCGATCGACCCGCGCACGACCGAGCAGCGGTACGCGCGGCCGTTCCGCGCGATCAGCACCGCGCGCAAGCTGGACCTCGCGCTCGACCTGCCCCGGGAGTTCCGCCCGGGCAGCAACTTCAGCTACTCCCACAGCGACTACGTGATCCTCGGGCGCGCGCTGGAGGAGATCACCGGGCTGCCGCTCGACGTCGCGCTCCGCCGCATGGTGCTCCGCCCGCTCGGTCTGCGGCAGACCGTCGCGTCGCAGACCGCCACGATCCCGCGGCCGGCGCTGCACGCATTCAGCGCCGAGCGCCGGGCGTTCCTCGGGATCCCACGCGGGACGGCCTTCCTCGAGGACGTGACCTCGTGGAACCCGGCCTGGATGCTCGCCCGCGGCGCGATCCAGACCTCGAGCATCCGCGACCTCACGCGGACGGCGATCGGGGTCGGCAAGGGCCGGCTGCTCTCGCGCCGCGCCCACCGGCTGCAGGTGGACGGACGGCGCGGCTTCGGCAGCCCGCGGCCGGGCTGCGCGCGCTGCACGCGGCTCGGCGCGCGCTTCGGCTACGGGCTCGGCGTCGAGCGCAACGGCGCGTGGATCATGGAACGCTCGCTGCAGGGCGGCTACGCGGTCATCGGCTCCTACCTGCCCGCGAAGCGGATCTCCGTCGCGCTCGTCCTGACGTTCCGCTCGAGCGCGTTCGACCCCCTCGGCAACCCGCGTCCGTACTGGACCGAGCTCCACGCCCGGATCGGCAGGGCGCTCGCGCCGGGGAACGCGCCGCTGCGCCGGCCGGCCGCGCTGCTGGCGCGGATCGGCGGCTAGGAGGCGGGGAGCCGGAGCCCGCGCATCCGGTCGGTCCGGGGCTCGCCCCCGGTCGGCCGGAACGTCACCGCGAGGCGCAGCGCGAGCCGCCCGTGGTCGCGGCGGACGATCCGCCTCCCGCGGGCGGTCGGCTTGGCGCGCAGCGTCACCGTCGGGGCGCTGCGGACCTGCGTCCCGCCCTTGGCGAACGCCCGCTGCCTGCCGTTCCGCTTCGTCGTCACGAGCGCCTGCAGCCGGCCCGGCGAGGTGACCTTCACGCGCAGCGTCACCGTGCCGTTGCGCTTGACCTTGACGCGGCGGATCGAGAAGTCGTTGCCGGGCGCCGCGGGCGGCTCTCCCTGCGGCGGCTTGACCACTGGCGGCTTCGAGGGCGGGCCCGGCTCGGGCTCCGGTTCGGGCTCCGGCTCCGGCTCGGGCTCCTCCAGACCGGGGTCGGAGGGCGTCGGCCCGACCTGGCGGACCCGGGTGTTGCCGGTGTCGGCGATCACGTACAGCGCACCGCGCGTGACGGTGACCGCGAGGGGCGAGTCCAGCTCGGTCGCGTCGGCGTACCGGCCGTCGTCGTTGAAGCCACCGGTCGGCGTGCCGGTGTTCTCGTCGACCACCCCGGCGATGTCGTCGATCACGGTGTCCTGGCCGGGGTTGTACGCGCGGATCAGGTGGTTCGCCGTGTCCGCGAACACGACGTCGCCGTTCAACGCCACCGAGA
>JBEVIG010000130.1:0-15021 GCA_040510855.1 Solirubrobacteraceae bacterium | reverse complement strand
GGCGCGGCGGCCGCCGGCGGCGGCTCGGCCGCCTTGTCCTTCGCGGCGGCGATCGCGGCGAAGATGCCCGAGTCGCGCGCCGGGTCCTCGCCCTCGGGCGCGCCGATCAGGCCGGAGCCCTCGCCGTCGGGCGCCTCGACGCCGTCGCGGACGACGCGGTCGGGCCCGGCGGGCCCGGTGCCCGGGTCGGGCGCGACGCCCGGGTCCGGCGGGCCGCCCGTGATCCCGTCGGGCGTGCCGCCCGTGACGTCGGCGGTCGCGCGCTCCTTGCCGCCGAGCAGCTCCGCGGCGAGCGCCTTCGCCTTCGCCGCCTCCTGCGCGGTGATCGCCTTGAACACGCCGCTGCCGGCCTGGCGCGCGGCGGCCGCGTCGCGCTCCACCGCCGCCTGGGCGGCCGCGACGGCGGCGGGGTCGGCGACGGGCGCGGCAGCCGGCGCCGCGGGCGCCGCGGCGGGCGCGGAGCCGCCGGCCGCGTCGAACCGCCGGCCGCCGGTGAACTGCGCCTTGTAGTACGGCTCGTCGAGGCTCGAGACCTTGACGACGTCGCCGGTGTGCGGCGCGTGGAGGAACTTGTCGCCGCCCATCGAGATGCCGACGTGATGGACGGAGCCGGCCGCGTCGCGGAAGAAGACGAGATCACCGGGGAGGAGCTCGGAACGGCGGACGGACGTGCCGTTCGGCGCGTCGATCTGGTCGTACGTGACGCGCGGGATCTGGATGCCGACCTTCGCGTAGGCCCACTGGACGAGACCTGAGCAGTCGAAGCCGGTCGTGGGCGTCGAGCCGCCCCACTTGTACGGCGTGCCCGTGTACTTCTCCGCCTCCTTCAGCGCGGCGAGCGCCTTCGGCCCCGCCTGGCTCGCGACGGTCGGGGGCGCCGCGTCGGCGACGGCGTCCGCGGCCGGGGCGGCCGGGGCGGCCGGCGCCGCGGGGGCGGCCGGGGCGTCGGGCGCCGCCTTCAGCAGCCCGTTGGCCTCGTCGAGCCGGAGCTGGTAGCGGCCGCGGAACTGCTCGGCGGGGCGCTCGACGTCGGCGATCCACTCGCCGAACTGACCGGGGTCGGTGACGGACTGCCCGCGGGCGAGGCGCTGCGCCTTGACGGCCTCGGCCTGGTCGAGGAACCAGTCGATCTGCTTCTCGGGGTCGTCGGCGAAGCCGGGGTACTTGCTCTCCCAGATCGAGACGCGCATCTGGAAGTAGCCGAGCGAGTCGGCGTCGCCGAAGTCGACGTTGGTGAGGTTGGACTCGACGAGCGCAGCCATGACGGGCAGCTGGCCGGGGAGCCCGCGCCGCTTCGCCTCGGCGGCCATCCAGGCCGTGATCTGGTCCTTGGGTGCGTCGTCGCCCGGGTATGCGGTCGGGCCGGCCGGCACGGCCGCGGCCGCGGCGGCCTCGGCCGGCGCCGCGGCGACGGGCTGCTCCCTCGGGACGGCGAACACGCCGGAGGCCGACCGGGGCTTCTCGCCCGCGGCCGCGGAGGCGAGGGCGCGCTGCTCGGCCGCCGGCTTGGCCACGGCGGCGAAGACGCCCGACTCGCCCTTGGGCAGCGGCGCGGCCACGATGGGCGTCGCCGCGACGGCGCCCGGGGGCGCGGCCGCCGGCGCGGCCGAGGCCGGCATCTCGAAGTCGGCGGGGAGCTCGCCGTCGAAGGCGACGTGGACGTGGTCCTGGTGCGCGCCGTCGGTGAAGAACCCGGGCGCGGAGATGGCCCAGGGCGAGCCGACCTCGGTCGGGCGCAGGCTCGGGTCGAGCTCGGCGATCTCCGACACGAGCTGGCGCGCGGCGCCGCTGCCCGGGTTCACGATCTCGCCGTCCACGTTGGCGATGTCGATCCCGCGCCCGACGGAGTGATTGGACACCGAGCCGCCCGCGGTCATGACGTCATGCCCCGACTTGATCACGCTCAGGCCGATCTTGTGGTCCTGGGTCAGCTTGGAAAGCACGGCGATCAGGCGCGGATCGACGACGCCGTTCTCGAGATCCGATCGCGCAGCCGGCGGCAGTTCCAGGTTGGGCGAGTCGAGCAGCGCCTTCGTCGCCGCGTTCACGCTCGGCGGCGCCGAGCCGGAGCCCGCCTCGACGGGAGGCGCCGGAGCGGCCGGCTCGGGCGCCGGCGCGGCCGGGGCGTCGGGCGCCGCCTTCAGCAGCCCGTCGGCCTCGTCGAGCCGGAGCTGGTAGCGGCCGCGGAACTGCTCGGCGGGGCGTTCGACGTCGGCGATCCACTCCCCGAACTGGCCCGGGTCGGTCACGGACTGCCCGCGCGAGACGCGCTGCGCCTTGACGGCCTCGGCCTGGTCGAGGAACCAGTCGATCTGCTTCTCGGGATCGTCGGCGAAGCCCTTGTACTCGCCCTGGTCCCAGAACGAGACGCGCATCTGGAAGTAGCCGAGCGAGTCGGCGTCGCCGAAGTTCACGTTCGTGAGGTTGGACTCCACGAGAGCCGCCATCACCGGGAGCTGCGGCGGCAGCCCGCGCTTCTCCGCCTCGCGCGCCATCCAGCCCGCGATGGCCGCCTTGGGCGCGTCGTCGCCCGGATACGGGTTCGGCCCGGTGGCGCCGCCCGCCGCCGCGTCGGCCGCCGCCTCCAGCGGCGCGGCCGCGGGCGTGGCCGGTGCCGCGTCGGGCACCGCGAACACGCCGGACGCCGACTTCGACCGCCCGTTCTCCTCGCCCGTCGCGGCCGCGGCCAGCCCGGCCAGCCGGCGCTGCTCGGCCGCCGGCTTCTCGACCGCGGCGAAGACGCCCGACTCGCCCTTCGGCTGCGGTGCCGCCACGACCGGCGTCGCCGCGACTGCGGCGGGCGGGGCCGGGACCGCGGCAGGCGCGGCAGCGGGCGGTGCGGCCGCGCCGGCGGGCGCGTCGCCGTTGACGCGGATGAAGACGACGTTCGCGTCGTCGACGCTGCGCGGGACGACGTTGACCGCGTCGGCGTTGTTGCCCTCGAGCGCCGTGAACCGGCCGTTCGCGACCGTGCTGTCGAGGAACCCGATGTGACCGTCGGCGCCGAAGTCGCTCTGGCCCCCGAAGTCGTAGGCGACGACGTCCCCCGGCCGCGCGTCCTCGGCGCTCACGATCTGCAGGCCGCTGTTGCCCTGCTCGGCGTTGCGCACCCACGTCGCCACGGCCGCCCAGCCGCTGCCCGGCAGCTTGTACCCCGCCTTCTCCAGCGCCCAGGTCGTGAACGAGGCGCACCACGGGTTGCCGGGCGACACACCCGCCGCCGCGAGGTACTCGTCGACCTGCGGGCCCGTGTTGGCGCCGCCGGTCTCCCGGACCCCGCGCTGGGTCTGCGCGATCCGCAGCGCCGCCGCCCCGAGCGAGTTCCCTCCGGAGCCGGCCGGCGCGGCCGGTGCGACACCCGCGCCGGCGTCGACGGGCGCGGCGGCGGCGACGCTCGCCGGAGGGGCCGCCACAGGGGCGGCGGCGAGGTTGTCGGGGAGGTCGAAGTCGGGGGAGAGCTCGGTCTTGAAGCCGACGTGGACGTGGTTCATGTGGGCGGCGTCGGTGAAGTAGCCGGGGCCGCTGATGGCGAACGGGGAGCCGATCTCGTCGGGCCGGATCGACGGGTCGAAGCCGGAGAGCTCGGAGGCGATCTCGCGGGCGAGTGGGCTGGAGGGGGAGACGATCTCGCCGTCGATGGCGGCGATGTCCAGGCCGCGGCCGAAGGAGTGGTTGGAGACCGAGCCGCCGGCGGTCAGCTTGGGGTGGTCCGAGCACATGCACGAGACGGTGATCTTGTGCTCCTGGGAGAGCTTGGTGAGCACGGCGATGACCCGCGGGTCGATCTTGCCGGCCTTGATGTCGGACACGCCGACGTCGTCGAGCACGATGTTCTTGTTCTTCAGCAGCGCGAGCCCCTCCGGGGTCGGCTTGCCGCCGGTGCCCTCCTGACCGAGCGTCGCCGGATCGACGTCCTCGGCCCGCACCGTCCCCGCGGGCGCATCGGCCACCGGCGCCGCCGGCGCCAGGCCCTTCCCGTCGACCTCCGCACCGCCCTTGGAGGCCGTGAGCTTGATCTCGCCCTCCGGCAGCCGGTTGCCGCGCGGCGCGATGGGGGCGCCCTCCCCGGCGCCGTCGGCCGGCTCCGCCGCGTCGGCCTGCTCGGCCACGTCGGACGGGTCCGCCAGCTCGGGCGGCGCGGGCGCCTTGCCACCGGGCTCCTTCCCCGCGGCCTTCGCCAGCTCCGGTGAGAGCGGTTCCTTGCCGCCGCCCTTCCCCTCGCCGCCGGCCGGCTCGACCGGCGCCGCCGCGGCGGCCGCCGCGCCGTTGCTCGCGACCGCCGGCGCCTCGGCCTCGGCCGGCGGCTCCTCGAGCGGCGGCGCGCTCGCCTTGGGGCCGCCCGACAGCGCCCCGCCGCCCGGCAGCGCGGGCAGGTCGACGCGGCTGAGCACGTCGCCCACCGCTCGCGGCAGGTCGTCGATGTGCGGCACGACGTGCTTGGAGAACTCGTAGATGCCGATGCCCTCCATGGCGGCGGCCATCATCACGCCGGCCAGGCTGGAGCGCGACTCGCGCAGGTCGAGCGTGTGCATCGCCTTGCCGCCGCCGAGCTGGAGGTCGTTGGCGATCTGGTCGAGCCCGGCCTCGCGGCACGTCCGCACCGGATCGCGCCGGAAGCGGTCGCGGAAGGCCGGATCGGCGAGCAGCTGCTCGATCAGCCGTGCGGCGATGTCGGACTCGTCAACGGCCACGGCTCATGATCCCACACGCCCTTGCGCCCGCTCCCAGAGCGGGCGCCCGACCACGACCAGCACGGGCACGAAGAACGCGGCCCACAGCGTGCCCATCACGATGTGCACGACCGTCGGGGACGACGTCACCTCCACCATGACGGGCTCGAACCGCAGCGTCATGACGATCGCGAAGCCCGCGGCGAGCACGGACCACGCCAGCCCGAACAGCGAGTAGCGCGCGAGCACCGGCGAGTCGTCGTTCCGCGGCTGCCCCGAGAGCCGCCGCGAGAACTGCTCCCGCGCGCGCCGCCGCAGCCCCGGCTCGCGCAGCCAGTCCACCAGCATGTGGTAGCCGTCGCGCTCGAGGAACGGGTTGAGGTTGAAGAACGCCCCGACGTACCCCGCGAAGGCGAGCTGGAAGAAGATGTCGCGCACGTTCCCCTCGGGGAGCGCGAGGCAGCAGATCGAGAAGATCGCGCCGAGCGAGAAGTCGGCCACCGGCCCCGCGGCGCTGATCGCGATCCGGCGCCGCCGCGGCTCGAACCAGGCCTCGCTCGTGTCCACGAACGCGAACGGGAAGATCGCGATGAGCTTGATCCCCGCCTTCTCGACGTGCCGCCCGAACGAGGCCATCGTCAGCCCATGCGCGGTCTCGTGGACGGCGACGACCAGGAACCGGCCGAGCAGGAAGACCAGCCCGCCGATCCCGATCTTGCCCGCGACGACGAACGGCGTCCCGTAGCGGAGCCCGATGAGCAGCCCGAAGACGACCACGCCCGTCACGCAGAGCGCGGCGAGCAGCCAGAGCACCGGGCGCGTGAAGAGCAGCCAGCCGCCGCGGCGGTAGAGCCCGTCGAAGAACGGCCCGAGGCCGTGGATGACCTTCTCCCGCGGCGTCACGAGCCGCCGCCAGAAGCTCGCCGGCTTCTCGGCCTCCGCGGCCGCGCTCGCCACGCCCGCGAGGAAGCCCCGCTCGCCGAGGTCGGCCAGCAGCCGCGCCAGCCGCGCCGCGCCCGTCGGCCCGAAGCGCCGCTCGCACTCGCCGATCAGGTCGATCAGCGTCCGCGAGCCGTCGAGCAGCTCGAACACCGCCGCGTCGTTGTCGCTCAGCCGCAGGTACGAGTCGCGCGAGAGGTCGCGCAGCACCCAGCGGCGCGGGCCCTCGTCGGCGCCCATGCGCTTCAGCGCGTAACCGGAGCGCACCCGCGGGCGCATCCCGTACTGCGTCGCCTGCGGGACCGCGCCCGCGGCCGAGACGACGACGCTCGTGCCGGGGCGGACGACCAGCGTCCGGCCCGCCTCGGCGAGCTCGCGCCGGCGCTCGACGCCCAGCTCCTGGTCGCCGAGCCGGATCCGCGCGCCGTCGCGCAGGGCCACGGGCCGCTCGATCCGCGCGTCGTCGACGAACGTGCCGTGGCTCGAGCCCGCATCCTCGATCCGCACCGTCCCGTTCCCGGCGGAGATCCGCGCGTGCGTGCGCGAGACGCTCGGGTCGTCGAGCTGCAGCGTCGACGCCGGCGCGCGCCCGATCACCATGTCGTCGATCAGCGGCACCCGCTGGCCGCTCGACAGCACCAGCTCCAGCGGCGGGTCGCCCGAGCCGAGCGGTCGCCCGCAGCTACCGCAGAACGCGGCGCCCCGCGTCACCTGGCGGCGGCAGTCAGGGCACAACAACGCGGGTGTCCTATTCGATCGTCAGCGGCTGGAAGACGGGGTTGTCGCCATTGAGCTGGAGCGACTGCTGGTCCTGCTGCGGATCCGCCGCGCTGATGCGGACGAGCTCGCCGGTCTCGCTCACGAAGCAGTCATCGGCCTGCACGACGACGAGCTGGAGCCCGTCGGGCCGCCAGATCGCCTTGCACGCGGGCACGTCCTGCGGCTTGGGATCGGTGAGCAGCAGGTCGTCGGGCTTCGCGAAGACGAGCTCGGAGCGCCCGTCCTTGCCGAGCACGGCGGCGGCCAGCGTCTTGCCGTCGGGCGAGATCGCGGCGTCGATCACGCCCTGGCCGGGCTTGGAGACGTCGGTCACGAAGCCCTCCGCCTTCCAGTCGTCCGGGTTCGCGGAGAACGGCACCTTGCTCGTGTAGCCGAGCATGCCGATCTCGGTGCCGTCGCGCGAGGAGGCGAAGGCCAGCAGCGTCTTGCCGTCGGGGCTCCAGTTGAGCTTGCGCCCGATCACGTTGTCCGAGACGGGCTTGCAGCTCGTGTCCATCCGCCGGGAGGTCAGCCGGCCGAAGCACAGCGACGTCTCGAGGTCGGCCAGCGAGGCGCCGTCGCCGCGCTTGACCATCGCGATCGTGTTCGTCGCCGTCGTCGGCGCCCACGAGAGGTCGGTGAACGTCTCGTCCTCGGGCGTGATCTCGAACGGCGTGGCGTCCTTCTTCGTGACGTCGCGCAGGAAGACCTGGCCGTCTGAGGTGAAGGCCACGCGGCTCGCGTCGAAGCTCCAGGCCGGGTCACCCTCGTCCTGGGTGCCCTTGGCGATCGGGTCGAGCTTCTTGCCGTCGACGCCGTTGACCAGCAGCACGTCCTGGTCGTCGTCGTAGGCGAGCTGGGGGAAGCCGGCGGAGACGAGGACCTGGACCTCCGTGCCGGGGTCGACCTCCGTGCCCGGCGCCGGGTCGACCTTGAAGACCGTGCCCTTGTCGGACGCGTCGAAGGCGCGCTTGACGATCGGGGTGAGCTGGCTGTCGCCGACCTTCTGGGCGTAGACCTGGTCGCTCGCGCCGTCGATCTCGGGGACCTTGACGGGACCGCCGCCACCACCGCCGCCGCCTTCTTCGCCGCCCTCCTCGCCACCGCTGCCACCGGCCGTGCCACCGCCGCCGCCGGCACCCTCCTCGGGCTTCTCCATGAAGATGTCGACGGGCGCGCCCTCCTTGACCACTTCCTTCTCCGCCGGGATCTGGCTGGCGATCTTGCCCTCGGGGTCGGCGGGCGCGGGCGATGCGGCGCCGAGCGTCAGCCCCGCCTCGCGCAACGTCTTCTCGGCCTCGCCGGGCGTCTTGCCCACGACGCTGGGCACGGTGACCTTGCCGTTGCCGACCGCGACGAGGATCGCGACCTCGCTGTCCTCCTCGGCCGACTCGCCGGCCTTGGGCGTCTGGCCCACGATGGAGCCGGGCTGGGCCTTGGGATCGACCTTCTCCTTGACCTGCGGGGCGAGCCGCAGCCCGGCCTCGGTGATCGTCTTCTCGGCCTCGAAGGCCGAGGGCTTGCCGATCACGTCGGGCACCTCGGTGCTCTTGGGCAGGAAGAGGAAGAGCAGCAGCGCGAGCAGCGCGAGCAGCGGGATCACGATCGCGACCCACCAGGGCAGCCAAGGCTTCTGGCGGAACACCGCCTGGCTGGGCAGCAGCGGGCCGGTGACCGGGGGCGCGCCGCTGCCCGGCATCTTGAGCCGGTCCAGGTTGACGTTCATGCCGTGCATGCCGCCGCCCGCGACCTGCGGGCCGCGGACCATCGGCTTGGACATCTGGATGCCCTGCGGCCCGATGTGCAGGTTGCCCTTGTACATCTGCGGCTTGTAGACGCGCGGGGCCATGCCCGGCGGGAGCTTGCCGCGCAGCCCGCCGCCGCCCCCGTCGTCCGGCTCGTCGGCCTCGGCCTGTGCGGCCTCGAACTCGTGCGCCTCCTCGCCCGACTTGACGTTGACCTCGAGGCGGCGCTCGTGCGGGCGGCCGATCCAGATCTGCTTGGGCGGGCGCACGCGCATCCGCGACGTCGCCGTCTCGCCCGGCGCGATCTCCGCCCCGGCGGGCGTGAACGCAAAGCCGCACTCGTTGTCGGGCTCGGACGCGTCGAACGCGACGTAGACCGGCGCGTTGGCCTTGTTCTCGACCGCGATCTGGAAGTCGGCCTTGCGGCGGCCCGACGCGCGCTCGGGCTTGACCTTGGTCTTGTGCTCCTCGAACGGCTGGATCCCCAGCAGCATCGGCGCGGTCGCCGCCGTGGTCTCGGTCGCCTTGGAGTGCGCGAAGACCTCGAGCTCCCAGATCCGCGCCTCGGCCTCGGCCACGCGCGGCGGGTGGAAGTGGATCTCCACCTCCTGCTCGTAGGTCCCGCCCGTGCCGTACGGGACGAGGTAGACCGTGTCGGGCAGGACGGAGTACCACTCCTCCGGCAGGCCCTCGACGTGCAGCTGGTAGTTGTCGACGATGCCGCTCTGGTTGCGGATCAGCGCCTTCACGCGCGCGCGGTCGCCGGGGTGCACGCCGATCGCGAACGCCTCGCCGGGCGTCGTCTCCTCGTCGGGGAGGCTGAGCGTGATCGTCGCCGCCGCCGGCTCCTCGGGGGCCGGCTCGGGCGGCTGCGGCGCCGCCGGCACGGCGCCCTGCACGGCGGTGCCCGTCGGCGGGACCGCGGGGAGCGCGTCGGCATTGCCGTTGCCGCCTGCGGGCGGCGCGGCCGGCGGGGGCGGGGTCTGCGAGACCGGCGGGGGCTGCGGCGCCGCGGGCTGCTGCGGCGGGGGCGCCGCGGCGGGCGGCTGCGGCTGCGCGGGGTCGGCCGGAGCGGCGGGCGGCGCGGCCGCGGCGGCGGCCTCGGCCATCTCGGGCGTGATCGCCTCGACGAGACCGGTCGGCTCCCAGCGCAGGTACTCACCGCACTGGCAGAAGTCCTGGTCCGACGGGTTCTCACGGCCGCAGCTCTGGCAGGTCCTCATCCTTGTTCGCCTTCAACCTTCTTCTTGGCCGCCTTGACCCTGAGGCGATACGTCGTGTGTACCGGCTTGTACTGCTCGATGCAACGCGCCACGCCCGCCTGGGTCTCCTCGGGGATCGGCTTGTCGCAGTACACGATGAACGACGGAGCCGGGGCGTCCATTCCCCCTTCGGGTGGAGCGGTCCGCACCCCGCCCGGGTCCTCCACGCGCAAAGGTAGCCCCGGGTAGGCGAGGGACAAGGCCAGCTCGACGCCCCGCTTCGTGCCGCGCCGGCGGCCCAGCTCGGCGGCCTGGCGGACCATCTCGCGGCGCTGCTGCGGCGACTGCGACTCGTCGAGGTCGACGCCGAGCCAGGCGCTCAGCAGGTCGAGGATGTCGCGCGGCGCGTGGTCGGCGGAGAAGTGCGAGGGCAGCGCGTCGAGCACCGCCACGATCGGGTCCAGGAGCGTCTCGAGCGCGCCGATGAAGCGCATCCCGAAGTCGCCCTCCTGGTAGACCGCGGGCAGCCCGGCGCGCAGGTACGCGCGGCTGGAGGCGACCTTCGGCGTCTCCTTCGGGCCGGTCGCGAGCTGCACCATGAGGGTGCCGAAGCCCGCACCGGAGAAGGTGCGGTAGTCGTCGCCGCCGGCCCCGTTCGCGCTGCCGTTCTCGTCGGCCATCGGTCGGCCTCCGCCTACGCCTCGCGGTGGCTGGCCTTGACGATGTGCGCGCCGGAGGCGATCAGCTCGTCGGGCTCGAGGACGATGTGCGTGCCGGCCGGCTTGGGCGACTGCTCGCCCGTCTCCAGGTTCGTCTCGTAGATCCGCAGGATCTTCACGAACTCGACCCCGTCCACCGCGTGGACGACGCCGTAGAGCTCACCCTGGTTGAGCGCGCGGCCGAACGCCCAGCCCTCGCCGGGTCCTGTGACGTTCCCGCCGACCAGCGGGTTGAGGTACGTGTAGAGCGCGTGCGCCACGTCTTCCTCGACGCGCGCCGTGTCGGCGAGCGGGGAGGCCTGGAGGTTCACGACGACGGACAGGCCGCGGAAGTTGCACGGCAGCAGCTGCACCGTCGTGCCGATCAGGCGCCGGTCGTCGAGGTACTCGGCGACCTCGGTGAGCAGCCCCTCGTCGGGCGCGAGCTGCTCGTAGGTCAGCTGGCGGTCGGCGGGGAACACGTGCGGGACGATGTGCAGCGGCACGGCCTTGCCGTCGTCGGGCGGGACGCAGACCGCGCGCGCGACGCGCGGGGAGGCCTCGCCGGCGAGGAACTCGAAGTCCTCCGCGGTCACCGCGCGGTAGCGGGTGCGGATCTCCATCGACGCGCGCTGGCGCGCGTGCTCGAGCGCCTCGGCGTCGACGCCGCCGATCGCCGGCCGCGGGTTGGAGACGCTGTCGACGCCGGGGATCGTCGCGCGCAGGACGGCGAGCGCCCCCGCGGTGATGTTCCCCCGGCGGCCGCCGCCGTGGCGGTAGCGGGTGAAGCGCATGACCGCGCCCTTCGGCGGGACGGCGCCGTACTGGGTCCAGCCGCCGTCGGTCTCGCGGATCGCCGGGCCGAGCTCGACCTCGCCCGAGACCTGGTCGAGGCAGAAGTGGCGGTCGAACTCCGTCGAGGAGACGAAGTCCTCGCGCAGCTCCCAGGTCGACCAGTCGCCCGACTCCGGGTCCTGCACCTCGAGCGTCTCGCCCGTGCCGGGCTTGAGCACCGGGCTGTGGCGGAGCGGGAAGACCTGGCCCGGCGTGCCGTCGGAGAGCCCGAGCAGCTCCTCCTCGACCTGCGCGGCGTGGGTGGAGGGGAGCAGCGCGCCGATCGGCGTCGCGGTGATGGAGTAGATCTCGGGCGGGTGCGAGTAGGTGGTCGCCGCGCCGCCGTGGCGGGTCTTGTCGTCGATCCGGCAGCGGATCCAGTGCATGCGGTGGCCGCCGAGCGGCTGGACCGCGCTGCGCTCCGGGCATTGGAGCTCGACGGCGCCCGAGCCGTAGTTGAAGCCGCCGGTGAGGTCCTCCAGCACCTCGGCCTCCTCCCAGCCGCCCTCGGGCTGGGAGACCTCCCAGCGCAGCGGCGGGTCCTCCGGGTTCACGCCCGCGCCGCGCGCCTGCGAGGCGTCGACGTCGACCTGGAGCAGCAGTCGGCCGATCGGCTCGTCGAAGCCGAGGTAGAGCGCGTCGCCCACCGCCGGCGGCGCGCCGAACGGGAGCTGGTCGGCGCCCTGCGGGCGGGCCTCGCCGTCGGCCACGCCGACGTCCTTGATCTGGTTGCCGCGCTGCACGACGTAGGCGGACGGGCGCATCGCCGGGATCGTGAAGTCGTCGTCGACCTGGAAGACGATCGACTCCTCGTTGGGCGTGCGGGGCGTCGCGACCTCGGTCTCGCCGCCGGGGATCTCGACCGCCTCCTCGGGCGGGGAGGCGAGGCGGAAGCGGACGTCGGTGCGCGCGGCGGTCGGGCCGTCGAGCCGGATGCCGAGCAGGTCGAGGAGCGCCACGTGGAGCTTGTCCGGCACGCGGTTGAGCCGGTAGATGGTCATCTCCGTCATCCACGCGAACAGCTCGATCAGCGTGATGCCGGGGTCCGACACGTTGTGCTCCGTCCACTCGGGACAGGCGCGGTTGATCTTGAGCCGCGCCTCCGAGACAAGGTCCTGGAAGCGGCGGTCGTCGAGCTGGATCTCGGGGAGTCTCACAGGGGCTCTTCGGTTTCGGCGGGGATGATGTAGAAGGGGTAGACGAGGTTCCGCAGGTGGTTGGTCGCGCGGAGCCGGTAGCCGATGTTGATCAGCAGCTCGCCGCGGTCGACGCCGTCGAGGTCGAACTCGACGGCGAGCACCTCGATTCGCGGCTCCCAGTGGTCGAGCGCGTCGCGGACCTCGCCCTCCATCTGCGCGACCGTGGTCGCGTCGATCGTGTCGAAGACGAAGTCGTGGACGCCGCAGCCGAAGTCCGGGCGCATCGGCCGCTCGCCCTTGGCGGTGGAGAGGATCAGGTGGATGGCCTGGTCGACGTCCGTCTGGTCGGACGACAGCGCGATGCCGCCGCGCCGGTCGACCTGGAGGGGGAACGCGATGCCCGAGCCGAGGATCTCCGCCATGTGCCGAACCTAACCGATGTTGATGATCGCGCCCTTGACCGTCACGCCGCCGGTCCCGTTGATGTCCACCGTGGAGCCCTTGAGCTGGAGCTGGCCCGTGGCCTCGATGGTGATGCCGGCGGAGCTCTTGAGCTTGATCTCGCCGGTGCCGTCGAACGAGATCGTCGATCCCGCCTTGACGTCGAGCTTCTGCTTCGCGTCGATCTTCACGCCGTCGGCGGCCTTGAGCTCGACGTCGCCCGGGCCCTCGTCGCCCTTCTCGATCGTCAGCTGCATGTGGTCCTTCGCCTCGATGACGAACTTCTTGCCCGTCTTGAACTCGGCGTCCTTCGGCGTGTTGACCGCGAACGTCGAGGGGCGCGGCGGCGAGTCGCCGAGCAGCTTGCCCGGCGTGTCCTTCGCGTTGTGGAGCGCGCCGAGGACGACGGGGCGGCGGGTGTCGCCGTGCTCGAAGGCGACGATGACCTCGTCGCCGACGTCGGGGAGGAACATCATCCCGCGGTCCTTGCCGGCGCCGAAGGAGACGACGCGCGCCCAGGCCGACTCGACCTTGTCGCTGAGCGCGGGGAACTTCACGCGCACGCGGCCCATCTTCCCGCCCTCGGCACCGGAGTCGTCGAGGTTGGTGACGATGCCGACCACGAGGCCGTTCGTGCCCCACTCGCGCTGGGGCTGCGGGCGCATCACGTCGGTGAGCGTCCGCGGGTGGCGGCCGCTGATGGCGAACTTCGTGCGGTAGCCGCCGCTCGCGTAGACGTGCGTGACCGAGGTGACGACGTACTCGCCGTCGAACGGCTTCTTGAAGCCGTCGATCTTGATCTTGCCGCCGGCCTTGACCGCCGGGTCGCCGTGCATGACGCCCTCGGCCTCGAAGGAGCCGCCGGCGAGCGAGTCGAGCGTGCTCTGGGCGAGCTCGCGGGCCTCGGCCTCCGTGCCGACGACGCGGTCGGCGATCAGCAGCTCCGAGCTGCCGAACTGCTTCGCGGCGCTCCGCGCGTCCTGCGCCGCCTGCGCCACCGAGGTGGGGCTCGAGACGGAGACCTTGATCGCGTTCTTGGTCTTCGGGTCG
Source organism: Solirubrobacteraceae bacterium (assembly GCA_040510855.1). Classification (GTDB taxonomy): domain Bacteria; phylum Actinomycetota; class Thermoleophilia; order Solirubrobacterales; family Solirubrobacteraceae; genus DASQMT01. The sequence continues at coordinate 1,544 of JBEVIG010000130.1, read as the reverse complement.
TAGGACTGGACGGTGACCTTGTCGTGCTGCTGCGCGGACGTCATCCGCGGCTTGAACGAGATCGCGTTCTCGCGCCAGGCGAACACGGGCGTCGTGCCGCCGCCGTTGCGCTGCTTCGCGAGGTAGCCCTTGCCGTCGGCGACCCCGACCTCGCAGTTGTCCATGGCGGCGATCCGACGCAAGAAGTCGAGGTCGGTCTCCATGCTCTGCTGCATGAACTTGTGGACGGTCGAGGTGCTGTCGATCGTCCCGGCCGTGATGCCGAGGCGCTGCAGGACCTTCTTGACGATGTCCGACGTCGTCATGTCCTGGTAGGCCTCGCTGACGCGGTTGCGCTGGAGCCGGTGCGTCTGGTCGTAGGCGCGGAAGGAGATGAGCGCCGCGGAGGTCGTGAACTCGAACTCCGACGCGACGATCTCGCCCTGGAAGATCACCTTGGGCTCGTTGTCGTCGTCCTTGCCGAGCTTGATCTCGACCTTGTCGCCGATCTTGTACGGCGGCGCCCCCGTGTCCTCGCCCTCCGGGTCGGAGAGGCGGAACGTGGCCATGTCCGGCAGCCCGGTGAAGTTGCGGACCTCGATGCGCTCGACCTGCTCGAGCGGCACCGGCTGGCCGCCGATCGTGACCCCCGCGGGCGACTTGAGGTCTGGCGACTCGTCGGGCATCAGCCGAGGCGGGGCAGGTTGAGCGCCGTGCCGCGGCGCAGGTGGAGGGGGTTGTCGACGCCGTTGGCCTCGGCGATCAGCCGCCAGCGGTTCGGGTCGCCGTAGGTCTGGTGCGCGAGCGACTGCAGCGTGTCGCCGTCCTTGACGACGTGGACGCCGAGCCCGCCCGACGAGCGCGTCGTCGGGTTCTGCTTCTTGTTCTTCGAGTTGCTCGAGGCGGAGGTCGCCGTCGCCGCCTGCGTCAGCGCGAGCTTGACGTCGGCGCGGATCGGCGAGCCGTTGGGCTCGAAGAGCTGGAAGGCGATGGTGAGCGACGTGCAGGCCGCCTTGAACGGGATCATCTCGCCCCACTGGAAGGTGACGAGCGGGGGCACCGCGTCACCCGCGCCGGCGCCGGAGGTCGCCTTGACCTCCATCATCTTGAAGAGCTTGTCGGTGATGTCCTTCACGGACATCCCGTCGTTCGGGAGCGTCTTGTCGAGCAGCAGGTTGACCTGCATCTCGCGCGGCTTGCCGCCGCCGAACTTGCCCTTCGGGAGCGAGTTGCCCTTGATCGGGTCGAAGGTCCAGTTGTTGCCCTTGCTGATCGTGAACTCGGTCGGGTTGAAGAGCGCCTGGATCGTCTCGCCGTTCTCGATCGCGAGCTGCGCCTTGACGTAGCCGTCGGGCATCGTGGGCTTCTTGGCCACGGTCGGCATGCGCTAGACCCCGGCGCCCATCTGGAGTCCGCCGTGAACGATCTCGAGCGCCTCCGTGGCGATCTGGTTGGAGCTCGCGTTGAGGTTGGGCCCGGTCCATTTGATCGGGAACGCGTCCTGGAAGGACCATGAGCGCACGTCCGCGCCGTCCGGGCCGATCAGCGACACGGTCACGGCGATG
>JBEVIG010000129.1:0-19546 GCA_040510855.1 Solirubrobacteraceae bacterium | reverse complement strand
TCGCCGACCTCGACGCGGCCGTCGCGCTGCACGAGCGCGAGTACGGCATGCCGCTCGTCCACCGCGAGGTCGTCGCGAGCCAGGGCGTCGAGGCGGTCCTCCTCGACGTGGGCGAGAGCCACGTCGAGCTGCTCGCCCCGCTCGGCGACGACACCCCGGTCGGCCGCTTCCTCGCCAAGCGCGGCCCCGGCCTGCACCACGTCGCCTACGGCGTGGAGGACATCGAGGCGGCGCTCGCGGCGCTGAAGGCGCAGGGCCTGCGGCTGATCGACGAGGCGCCCCGCACGGGCATCCGCGGCTCGCGGGTCGCCTTCCTGCACCCGTCCTCGAGCGCCTCGGTCCTCACCGAGCTCGTGCAGCCCGCTACGTTTCATCCATGAGCACGGCGAGACGAGCTGCGGTCGGCTTCCAGGGTGGGCAGGTCCTCACCCTGCGGATCGCCGAGGATCAACTGAGCGAGCTGCGCAAGGCCCTGGCGCAGGGCAGCGGCAACGGGTGGCGCGAGGTCGAGGCGGCCGACGGCGCCGTCGTCCTCGACCTGTCGCAGGTGGTGTACCTGCGGGTCGAGTCCGACGACCACCGCGTCGGGTTCTGACGCTGAACGGCTCCCTCCGTGTCCGTGCGAACGCGCTCGACCTCGCGCTCTACCGGCGCGTGCGCAGCGTCGCCCGCACCCGCGAGTCGGTGCGCTGGGTGCGCCGCTACTCCCGCCTCGGCGAGCACGCCGCGGTGTGGCTCGCGCTCGGCGCGGCGGGCGCGCTCGTCGACGGCGGCCGCCGCGGCCGCTGGGCGCGCGCGACCGGCACGGTCGGCGGGGCGTACCTGCTGTCCACGTCGATCAAGCTCGCCGTCGGCCGCAAGCGGCCCAAGGTCGAGGACCTCCCGCACTTGATGGCGACGCCGACCGGCCTCTCCTTCCCGTCGTCGCACGCGACGTCGAGCTTCGCCGCGGCGCGCGCGTTCGGCGCCCTGCTGCCGGCGGGCCCGCTGTACGGCGCCGCGGTCGCGATGGGCGCGTCGCGCCTGTACCTCGGCGTGCACTACCCCTCCGACGTCGCGGCCGGCGCGGCGCTCGGGGCCGTCGTGGGGAGCCTCGGCCGATGAAGGTCGGGATCGTCGGCATGCCGAACGCGGGGAAGTCCTCGCTCTTCAACGCGCTGACGCGCGCGGGCGCCGAGGCCGCGAACTACCCGTTCACGACGATCGAGCCGAACGTCGCCGTCGTGCCGGTCCGCGACCCGCGCCTGGAGGCGGTGGCGGAGACGATCAGGGCGTCGAACATCGTCCCCGACACGATCGACTTCCACGACATCGCGGGCCTGGTCGCCGGCGCGCACAAGGGCGAGGGGCTGGGCAACCAGTTCCTGGCCAACATCCGCGAGACGGACGCGCTGCTCCACGTCGTCCGCTGCCATCAGGACGAGAACGTCATCCACCCCGAGGGCCGGGTCGACCCGGCGGCGGACATGGAGACGATCGAGACCGAGCTGGTCTTCGCCGACCTGGAGCAGGCCGAGCGCCGCCACGCGCGCGTCGTGCGCGAGGCGCGCAGCGGCGACAGGGCCGCGATCGCCGAGCAGGCCTGGCTCGAGCAGGTGATGGACGCGCTGCAGCGCGGCGAGCCCGCCCGCGGCGTGCCGGTGCCCGAGGCGGCGCCGAACGCGCTCCGCAACCTGTCGCCGCTCACGGGCAAGCCCGTGCTCTTCGTCGCCAACGTCGACGAGGGCGACGATTCCGTGCCGGCCGTCGTGGCCGACCACGCGGCCGCCGTCGGCGCCGCCGCGGTCGCGATCTCCTCGCGCATCGAGGCCGAGCTCTCCGAGCTCGAGGACGACGAGGCGGCCGTGATGCGCGACGAGCTCGGCGTGGCCGAGTCCGGCCTGGACCGCGTCGTCCGCGGCGCCTTCGGGCTCCTCGACCTGCTCGCCTTCTTCACCGCCGGCGAGGACAAGCCGGCGCAGAGCTGGCACCTGCGCCGCGGGCTCACCGCGTGGCACGCGGCGGGGAGCATCCACTCCGACATCCAGAAGGGCTTCGTGCGCGCCGAGGTGATCGGCTGGGAGGCGCTCGTGGAGGCCGGCGGATACGCCGGCGCGCGCGACAAGGGCACCCTCCGGCTCGAGGGCCGGGACTACGTGATGGCCGACGGGGACGTGATCACCGTCAAGTTCACGCCCTGAATGCCGTTACGGAGAGGAGATGGGCGCAGGCCTTCCCGATCTCCTCCTCGTCGTCGACGACTCCGACGAGATGCGCGCGCTGCTCCAGCAGCAGCTCGCCGACCGCGGCTACGAGGTCGTGACCGCCGCCGACGGCGAGCAGGCGCTTGCGCTCGTCGGGACGCGGCAGCCCGACGCGATCCTGCTCGACCACGAGCTGCCCGGCCTGAGCGGGCTGGACGTGCTCGCGCGTCTGCGCACCGACGACGCCCTGGCCGCGGTGCCGGTGATCATGCTCACCTCGGAGCACGAGCAGGCGCTGCTGCTCACCTCGCTGCGCGCCGGCGCGCACGACCACCTGCGCAAGCCGTTCGATCCCGCCGAGCTGGAGGCCCGCGTGGCCGCGGCGCTGCGGGTGAAGAAGCTGAACGACGCGCTCGTCGACGCGAACCGGCGGCTCGCCGAGCAGGCGCTGACCGACCACCTCACGGGACTCGCCAACCGCCGCCACGGCGCGCACGAGCTGGAGCGCGCGGTCGCGCTCGCCGTCCGCCACGGCCACACGCTGGCGCTCGCGCGGATCGACATCGACCACTTCAAGGACGTCAACGACACGTACGGCCACCAGGGCGGGGACGAGGTCCTGGCCGAGGTCGCGCGGCGGCTGACGCGCGCGATCCGCGGCGGCGACGAGCTGGCCCGCTGGGGTGGCGACGAGTTCGTGGTCATCCAGCCCGCCACCGACCGGGCGGGCGCGGCCCGCGCGGCCGAGCGGCTGCGCGCCGCGATCGCGGATGCGCCGATCGGCGACACGGCGATCACGATCTCCGTCGGCTGGGCCCACTGGGCGGGCGACACCCCCGACGACCTGCTGGCGCGCGCCGACCGCGCGCTCTACAAGGCCAAGGACGCGGGGCGCAACACGATCCACCCGCCGGCTCCGGCCTGATCGCGGAAGTCTCCCAGGGGGAGACTTCCGTTGGGAGTTCTCCCAGGGGGAGAACTCCCGCGACAGGTCGGAGTGGGGTCGACGGGATACGGTGCGCGCCATGCGCCGTCTGCCGCTCCTCGCGCTCCTCCTCGCCCTGCTCGTGCCGACCGCCGCCCACGCGGCGCCCGGAGACCCGCCGATCCAGGTCCTCGGCCCGCCCGACGGCGCGACGGTCGCGCCCACCGAGGACGGCATCGCGGTGACGTACACCTGCCCCGTCTACCACTCGTTCGACCCCGTGCTCGCGACGGGCGGGCCGTCGGACTACGGGCTCTCCGTGGCGACGTCGCCCGAGCTCGGCACGGACGGGCGGCTGCGGTCGGACGCCGTGGTCTCGCTCGACCAAGGTCACGAGTCGAACACCCTGCCCGAGGGCCAGTGCGTGAGCGTCTTCAGCGGCGACGGGGCGGCGACGCCCGGCACCTACTACCTGCAGGTCTGGCGCCTGTGCGTGATCTGCGAGCGCGACTACGAGGCCGCGGCCGTGCGGCGGCTCGAGGTCGTCGTCGACGCGAAGCCGGCCGTGAAGCCGCCGAAGCGCGCCTACGGCGGCTACATCGCCTTCTACCGCGTGGCGGTGGCCGGCGTGCCGGACGGCGCCGAGGTCACGCTCCAGCGCCGCGCGAAGGGCCGCTGGCGCGGCGTCGGCGTGGGTTTCGCCTCCGGCGGCGTGGCCGAGGTCGGCGCCTCGCTCCCGGCGGGGAGGCAGCGGATCCGCGCGGTCGTGAAGGTGGGCGGCTCGACGGTCGCCGGCGCGGCGCGCCGCTACAAGGTGCGCAAGGCGCGCGACTGGCGCACGGGCGCGCGCGACGACGGCCGCTACACGGGTGACCTGAGCCTGCGGTTCCGGGTCAGCGGCGACGGCCGCAAGGTGCGCGGCTTCAGGATGGACGTGCCGACGCTCTGCCCCGGCCTGACGCCCGGGACGTTCACGACGGAGATCCACGCGGCGTTCCTGCCCGTGGCGCCGATCGCGCCGGACGGCACGTTCGCCGCGGCGGTCGCCGTCGGCGGCGGGGCCGCGACGGAGGTCCGCGGGCGGCTGCGCAACGGGAAGGCGACCGGCCGCGTGAAGTTCAGCATCGGGACCTGCGTCGGGGACGCCGCGTTCGAGGGGGCCAAGCACGCTTGACACTTCATAGTCGATACTGAATAGTCAGTATCGACTATGACGAAGCGCAAGGTCGCCAACCTGCTGGCGCTGGCGGTGCTCTCGTACCTCTCGCGCACGCCGATGCACCCGTACGAGCTGGGCCGCCTGCTGCGCGAGCACGGCGACGCGCGGAGCGTGAAGTACACGCCCAGCTCGCTCTACATGGTCGTCGGCCAGCTCGAGCGGGCCGGGCTGATCGCCGCCGAGGGCCCGAGCCGGGAGGGCCGGCGGCCCGAGCGGACGGTCTACGCGCTCACCGACGCCGGGCGCGCGGAGCTGGGCGACTGGCTGCGCGAGCTCGTGGCCGAGCCGCGCCACGAGTACCCGCACTTCGTGACGGCGCTGTCCCTGATCGGCGCGCTCGGGCCCGACGAGGTCGTCGAGCTGCTCACGCGGCGCCTCGCGCGCCTCGCCGCGGTCCGCGGCGAGACGCGCGCGATGGTCGACGAGACGCTCGCGGGCGGCGTCCACCCGCTGTTCCTCGTCGAGGAGGACTACCGGCTCGCGCTGCTCGACGCCGAGATCGGGTTCGTCGAGGGCTTCATCACCCGCATCACCGACCCGGAGACCGGCTGGCGCGCGCCGTGGGCCGCGATCCACGAAGGAGGAGGTCCCGCATGAGCCGGCCCGGCTCGGCCCTGGTCATCGGCGGCGGCATCGCCGGTCCCGCGACCGCCCTCGCGCTGCACCGGGCGGGCATCGAGCCCGTCGTCTGCGAGGCGCGCCCGGCGCCGGCGGACGAGGGCGCGATGCTCACCGTCGCCACGAACGGCCTCGCGGCGCTCCGCGCGCTCGGCGTCGAGGAGCGCGCGCGCGAGGCGAGCTTCGCCACGCCCGTCATCACCCTGCGCAACGCCGCAGGCAAGCGCCTGGGGGAGACGAGCACCGGCACGGAGCCGCCCGCGCGCACGATGCAGCGCGCCGCGCTCGCGGGCGCGCTCCGCGACGAGGCGCTGGCGCGCGGGCTCGACGTCCGGGACGGCCGCCGGCTGGTCGCGCTCGAGCCGGCGGACGGCGGCGTCCGCGCGACGTTCGCCGACGGCGCCGAGCTCGCGGCGGACATCGCGGTCGGCTGCGACGGCATCGGCTCGGCCGTCCGCGCGATCGTGGACCCCGCGGCGCCCGAGCCCGGCCCGGCGCGGCTGCTCAACGCCTGGGGCATCGCCCGCGGCGTCGCCACCGGCGTGGCGCCCGGCGGCTACGACATGACGTTCGGCCGCCACGCGTTCTTCGGCTTCGTGCCGGCCCCGGACGACGAGGTGTGGTGGTTCGCGAACGTGCCGGCCGGCGCCCGCGTCGGCTGGGGCGACCCGCGCGCCGCGCTGCTGGAGCTCTTCGCGCCGGACGCCGGCGCGGCGACCGCGCTGATCGCCGCGAGCCCGGCGGTCGGCGGGCCGCTGCCGATCCGCACGCTGCCGCCGCTCCCGCGCTGGCACGCCGGGCGCATCGCCCTCGCCGGCGACGCCGCCCACGCGGTCTCGCCCTCCTCGGGCCAGGGCGCGTCGCTGGCGCTGGAGGACGCGGTCGTGCTCGCGCGCTGCCTGCGCGAGGCGGCAGGGCCGGAGGCGGCGTTCGCCCGCTACGAGGCCGAGCGGCGCCCGCGCGTCGAGCGGATCGCGCGCTGGGCCGAGCGGATCGGCTCGACGAAGACGCCCGGCCCGGTCGGCGCGCGCATCCGCGACGCGGTCATGCCGCTCGTGCTCCGGCTCATGGCCGACGGCAAGGCGCAGCGCGAGATCCACGACCACGTGGTCGCGCCCCCGGCGGAGCCGGCGCTGCGCTGAGCGCTCAGTCCTCGCCGCGCAGGCGGCGGGCGAGCCGGTTCATCCCGAGCGCCTCCGCCGCCGCGGCGCCGCCCTCGCGGTCGGTCTCCCGGTCCGCGGGGAGGTCGACGTCGGCGTCGCGCAGCGTCGCGATGTCCTTGAACGCGCGCAGCTCGTCGGCCTGCTCGATCAGCGCGCGGCGCACCGCGGGCTTCTCGCGGATGGCGGCGTCGATGGTCGCCTCGAGCGAGCCGTGGCGGCGCAGCAGGTCGGCGGCCGTCTTCTCGCCGATGCCCTTCGCGCCAGGCAGCCCGTCGGACGGGTCGCCGCGCAGCGCGATGAAGTCGGGCACGACCTCCGGCGGGATCCCGTAGCGCTGCTCGACCTCCTCGGGCCCCATCTCCGTCGGCCCCTCCTGGCGCGCCTGCTGGAGCAGGATCGTGATGCCGCCGCCCGCGCACTGGAACATGTCGCGGTCGCCCGTGAGGATCTGCGCCTTCCCGCCCTTGGCGACCTCGCGCTTGGCGTAGGCATACATCAGGTCGTCGGCCTCGAGCGAGTCGTGGGCCTGGACGTACCAGCCGAGCGACTCGTAGAGCGCCGGCGCGCGGCTCCACTGGTGCTCGAGCGGATCCGGCATCGGCGGCCGGTGGGCGTGGTACGGCGGGTAGAGCTCCGTCCGGTAGTCGGCCGACTCCTGACCGAAGCAGCAGACGATCGCGCGCGGCTTGAAGCGCTCCTCGCACCACAGGAGCTGGTTCACCGAGCCGAGCAGCGCGTTCACCGCGTTGCCGTCGCCGTCCGTGATCGAGTCCGGGAGCGCGAAGAACGCGCGGTAGAGGAGGTGCGGCGTGTCGGCCAGCAACAGGGGTCCCGCCATGGGACCGCACCATATCCTCCGCGCCCATGCGGACGATCACCGGACTCGACGAGCTCAAGCAGGCCGCGGGCGAGAACCTCGGCACCTCCGACTGGCACGAGGTCACGCAGGGGGCCATCGACGCCTTCGCGGACGTGACGGGCGACCACCAGTGGATCCACGTGGACACCGAACGGGCGAAGGACACGCCGTTCGGCGGCACGATCGCGCACGGCTACTACACGCTCTCGCTCGCCCCGATGTTCATGGACCGCATCTTCAGCCTCGAGGGCTTCGCCTTCGCCGTGAACTACGGCCTCAACCGCGTCCGCTTCCCCGCGCCGCTGCCCGTCGGCAAGAAGGTCCGCATGCACGCGACCCTGAGCGGGCTCGACGACATCCCCGGCGGCGCGCAGATGACGGTCACGGTCACCTTCGAGGTCGAGGGCGGCGACAAGCCCGTCTGCGTCGCCGAGACGATCGCCCGCGTCTACACCGCCGGCTAGCGGAACGCGAGGGTCCCGAGCGCGAGCCCGGCCGGGTCCGGGCTCCGCTCCCCGGTCGCCGGGTCGGTGAGGGGGCGCGTGTGCGCCACCTCGGCGGCGACGGTCAACGGCCGCGCCGGGTCGAGCGTCACCTCGGCGACGGCCAGCACGCCGGGCCCGTCCGGGGGCGCCTCGAGCCGGTGGGCCACGGGCGCGTCCTGGACGGTCAGCCGCAGCGACCGGACCGCGTCGTCGTCGCAGGCCGAGAGCACGGCGAGCGTGAGGGTCGCGGGCCCGGCGAGCCGCACCGGCAACCGGATCGCGCTCACGCGCCCCGGCCCGGTCCAGCGGTGCCAGCCGGCCCCGGGCGCGTGCGTGCGGCGGTGGAACCCGGTGCCGTGGAGCCCGGCCTCCATGCCCTGCGCGAACGGCAGGTGGACGAGCGGCTCGGGCGGGAGCGGCGGCAGCTCCGCGAGCGCGCGGTCGAGCCGGCGCCCCGCCTCCGCGTACAGCCGCAGGTCGATCGGGCTGAGCGCGCGGACCCGCGCGGCGACCGCGGGCGGGAGCGGCCGCGCGTCGCGCGTCGCGTTGACCCGCGGCGGCGGCGCGAGCCGCCGGCCGAGCAGGCGGCCGAGCGCGTCGAGCGTCTCGGGAAGCCGCTCCGCCGTGCCCACGAGCGCGCAGCTCGCCAGCGTCGCCGCCGCGGCCCGTTCGAGCGCGGAGGGCGGCGGCGCGCCATGGCCGCCGGCGGGCGTCGTCGGCAGGTAGGCGATCGCCGGCTCCCCGTCCGGGAACCGCTCGGCGCTCGGCGTCCCGAGCCAGCGCGCCTGGTAGTCGCGCGCGCCGAGCCCCTCGAGCGGGTGGGCGAGGAACGACTCGAAGGTGTGCTCGCGGCCGTGCTCGGCCATGTAGCGGAAGTGCGACCACGCCCGCGCCGCGGGCTCGCGCAGGACGGTGATCGTCGTCAGCGGGGCGAGATCGAGCGGCCGCAGGCCGAAGTGGCCGGCGAGCACGCCGCGGCCCTGCAGCGCCTCGGCGAGCGGCGTCCCGCCGAGCCCCGCGTAGTACTCGGCCGGCACGCGCGTCCCCACCGGGAACGCGTCGTCGAGCATGCGCGTGAACGCCGAGCCGGCGGTCTTGGGGACGTGGAGGAAGTAGAGCGGCCGGCCTGGTGTGCCGAGCGACCCGTGCACCTGCCGCGGGACGCTAGCCGATGCGGACGGCCGGGCCCGCGTCGCCGCGATAGCGGACGCGGTAGGTGCCGGCGGCGGCGACCGCCGCCTCGTACCGGCCGCCGGCGCCGGCACGGGTGTGGCCGATCGTGACCCAGCGGCCCTCAGCGCGGCGCTGGAGCGTGATCCTCGCGCCGCGCCGTGCGGGCATGACCGAGCCGCGCAGGCCGCCCACGGGGCGGACGCCCGCGGCGGAGGCGCCCGGCGTCGCGCCGCCCGTCTCCGGGTTCGTCGGCGTCGGCGGCCCGGCCGGCTCCTGCGGCTTGGGCGCCTTGCCGGTCCTGATCGACGTGAAGTGGGCCCAGGTGTCGTAGAGGCCGAGGCGCGCGCGGATCGTCGCGCCGTCGACGCGCGTCCTCCCGCCCGTGCCGACGATGTTCGCCGCCACGATCCGCGGGGAGCGGCCGCGCTCGACGACCTTGATGCCGCGGAACCGGCCCTTCACGAGCCCCGAGAGCTTCGCGCCGGCGGTGGCGCGGCCCATCCGGATCGGGCCCCAGCGGTGCCGCGGCGAGACGCTGTCGTACTTGTCCTTCACGGACTTCAGCCACGGCAGCGGCTCGGTCCCGAGCGACGTGTTCTCGACGTCCTCCGTGCGGCCGCCGGAGGTGGAGAAGAAGTACGTGGTGACCGGCTCGCCCTGATAGGTGACGAGCTCGCCCGCGGTCGCGTCGACGGCGGCGTTGGTCGAGGCCTGCTCGGCGCTCGCGCCGCCGTAGACCTGCGAGCGCGTGTCCGTGTAGAGGTCCCAGCCCGTGCCGCCCCGGGAGCTCGTCAGGCCGTAGGTCCGCGCGGCCACGGCCTGCGCCTTGAGCGCCTCGGCCGGCCACGACGCCGGCACCTCGAGCGGGATGACGCCCTTCACGTAGTCGTCGACGTCGATCGCGTTGATCACGTTCACGCCGCCGAAGGTGCCCGGGCGGAACTCGAGCGCGCCGCGGTAGCTGCCGACGCCCGGGACGCGCAGCGGGGCCGAGCCCGTCACGCGCAGCGGCGCGGCGACCGTGGCCAGCGACGCGCCGGCCGCCGAGAGCAGCTCGACCCGGCCGCCCGCTCGCGAGCGGACGCGGTAGGTCTTGCGCGCCGACAGCGTCCGGCCCGCCCCGCGGGTGGCGCCCGAGAACGAGGCGGTGCCGCTCGGCGAGGAGAGCAGGACGCGCACCTCCCGCGACTCGTTCAGCCGGCTCAGCTCCGTGTCGGTGAAGTAGTGGCCGAGGATCCGGTCGTAGGTCCAGCCGTGCTCCGCGTAGCCCATCGCGCCGTACTGGCTCATCCCGACGCCGTGGCCGAAGCCGGCGCCGCGGATCGTGAAGCGGTTGGCGGCGTCGGCGGGCGCCGCCACGAGCAGCGCCAGCAGCGCCGCGAGCATGATCGTGATGTTCCGGTTCATGGTGCTGGCGGGAAGGGGCGTTCCCTAGGGTACGGGGACACGTCGAGTGCGCCCGAGTTGCGGCGGAAGGGGATTCGTGGACGAGCGCAAGGCATCGGATCTGTTCGTGGACTGCCTCGAGGCCGAGGGCGTCCGTCATGTCTTCGGCATCCCGGGCGAGGAGACCTTGGACCTCAACGAGTCGCTCGAGCGCTCGCCGATCGAATTCGTCCCCGTCCGGCACGAGCAGGGCGGTGCCTACATGGCCGACATGTACGGGCGGCTGACCCGGACCGCGGGCGTCTGCCTGGGCACGCTCGGCCCGGGTGCGACCAACCTCGTCACGGGCGTCGCGGACGCGTTCCTCGACCACGCGCCGCTCGTCGCGCTCACCGGCCAGGGCGACCTCGAGCGCATGCACAAGGAGTCGCACCAGCACATCGACATCGTCTCGATGTTCAAGCCGGTCACGAAGTGGAACGTGCGGCTGCAGTCGCCGGCGATGATCCCGGAGGCGGTGCGCAAGGCCTTCAAGGTCGCCCAGGCGCAGAAGCCCGGGCCGACGCACATCGAGCTGCCCGAGGACGTGATGGCCGCCCCGGCGGGGGACGCGGCGCCGCTCCCGGTCCCGGACCGCATCCGCCGGCCCGTCCCGAGCGACGCCGAGCTCGAGGAGGCGGCCGCGATCATCGGCGGCGCGTCGAACCCGATCGTGCTCGCGGGCAACGGCGTCGCCCGCGTCGGCGCCGCGCCCGCGCTGCGCGCGTTCGCGGCCGCGACCGGGATCGGCGTGGCGGAGACGTTCATGGGGAAGGGGCTGCTCGACTTCGAGGACGAGCACGCGCTCGGCACGGTCGGCCTCCAGGAGCGCGACTACGCGCTCGCGGGCTTCGACGACGCCGACGTCGTCATCACGGTCGGCTACGACCTCGTCGAGCATGCGCCGCGCAACTGGAACGGCCGGCGCGACCACACGATCGTCTGCATCGACACGACCGCCGCCGAGGTGGACGAGTTCTTCATGACGAAGATCGACCTGATCGGGGACGTCACGACGATCCTCGACGGGCTGACGGCACAGCTCACCGGCGCCGGCCCCCGCGCCGTGCCGCGCTCCCGGCTCGACGACCTCGTGCTCGGCCGCTTCGAGGCCGGCCGCGCCGACGACGGCTTCCCGGTCACGCCGCCGCGGGCGCTGTGGGAGATCCGCGACGCGCTCGGGCCGCGCGACATGCTCGTCTCCGACGTCGGCCTGCACAAGCTGTGGATCGCGCGGATGTTCCCCGCCCACGAGCCCGAGACGGTGTTCATCGCCAACGGGCTCGCGGGGATGGGCATCGCGCTGCCGACGGCGATCGCCGCGAAGCTCGTCCACCCGCACCGCAAGGTCGTCACCGTCAACGGCGACGGCGGCTTCCTGATGAACGCGCAGGAGCTCGAGACCGCGGTGCGGCTGCGCACCCCGATCGTCAACGTGATCTGGGAGAACCGCCAGTTCGGCTCGATCGTCTGGAAGCAGGACAAGAAGTTCGGCCGCCACTTCGGCACGGACTTCACGAACCCCGACTTCGTCAAGCTCGCCGACGCGTTCGGCATGCCCGGCTGGCGCATCGAGGCGGTCGAGGACTTCGGCCCCACCCTGCGCCGCGCCCTCGACCTCGACGTCCCCTCGCTGATCGTGCTGCCGATCGACTACGGGCAGGATGTCGCCATCTCGGAAGAACTCGGAACGGAGACCGTCGCCGCATGAGCACCATCACGAAGTCCCACGAGCAGGCCGTGCTGGACGCGGTCCCGACGCAGCTCTCCATCGGCGGGGAATGGCGCGACGCGACCGGCGGCGCGACGCTCGGCGTGGAGGACCCCGCGACGGGCGAGACGCTCATCGAGGTCGCCGACGCGACGCCCGCGGACGCGAAGGCGGCGCTCGACGCCTGCTGTGCCGTGCAGGCCGAGTGGGCGCAGCACCCGCCGCGCGAGCGCGGGGAGATCCTGCGCCGGGCGTTCGAGGCGCTCACCGCGCGGGCGGACGAGCTCGCGCTGCTGATGACCCTCGAGATGGGCAAGCCGGTCGCGGAGTCCAAGGGCGAGATCGCCTACGCGGCCGAGTTCTTCCGCTGGTTCGCGGAGGAGGCGGTGCGGATCGAGGGCCGCTTCGCGACGGCGCCCAACGGCCAGGGGCGGCTGATCACGATGCGCCAGCCCGTCGGGCCCTGCTACGCGATCACGCCCTGGAACTTCCCGATGGCGATGGGCACGCGCAAGATCGGGCCGGCGGTCGCCGCGGGCTGCACGATGGTCATCAAGCCCGCGCAGCAGACGCCGCTCTCCATGCTCGCCCTCGCGCAGATCCTGGAGGAGGCCGGACTGCCCGCCGGCGTGCTGAGCGTGCTCACGTCGTCCTCCTCGGGGGAGGTCTCCGCGCCGATCATCTCCGACCCGCGGCTGCGCAAGCTCACGTTCACGGGCTCGACGCCGGTGGGGAAGAAGCTCGTCGAGCAGTCCGCCGAGGGCCTGCTGCGGACGTCGATGGAGCTGGGCGGCAACGCGCCGTTCCTCGTCTTCCCGGACGCGGACGTCGACGCGGCGGTCGAGGGTGCGCTGATCGCGAAGATGCGCAACATGGGCGAGGCGTGCACGGCGGCGAACCGCTTCCACGTCTCCGACCGGCTCGCGGACGAGTTCGCGGAGAAGCTCGCGGCCAGGCTCGGCGCGATGAAGGTCGGCCGCGGCACGGAGGACGACGTCAAGGTCGGCCCGCTGATCGACGCGACCCAGCGCGACAAGGTCGACGAGCTGGTGCGCGACGCGCTCGGCAAGGGCGCGCAGGCGGTCGTCGGCGGGACGGCGCGCGACGGCGCGGGCTACTTCTACGAGCCGACCGTGCTGAGCGGCGTGAGCGGCGACGCGGAGCTGCTCCGGGAGTAGATCTTCGGCCCGGTCGCGCCGGTGATGGGGTTCGACGACGCGGAGGCCGCTATCGCGGCCGCCAACGACACGGAGTACGGGCTCGTCTCCTACGTCTACACGTCCGACCTCAAGCGGGCCTTCCGGGTCTGCGAGAAGCTCGAGACCGGCATGATCGGCCTCAACCAGGGCCTCGTCTCGAACCCCGCGGCGCCGTTCGGCGGCGTGAAGGCGTCCGGCTTCGGCCGCGAGGGCGGCCGCGAGGGGATCGAGGAGTACCTGGAGACCAAGTACGTCGCCATGGCGATGTGACCCACTCCGACGTCAACCCGATGGCGCAGGTGCGCGCGTGGTTCGACGCCGCCCGGGCGGCGGGCGTCCACGAGCCCGAGGCGGCGGCGCTGGCGACCGCGACACCCGACGGGCGGCCGTCCGTGCGGATCGTGCTCATCCGCGGGATCGACGAGCGCGGGCTCTCCTGGTACACGAACCGCGAGTCGCGCAAGGGGCGCGACCTGGCGGCGAACCCGCGCGCGGCCGTCGCCTTCCACTGGGCGGCGCTCGAGCGCCAGGTGCGGCTCGAGGGACCGGTCGAGCGCCTCGGCGACGAGGAGTCCGACGCCTACTTCGCCGGCCGCCCGCACATGAGCCGCATCGGCGCCTGGGCGTCGCACCAGGGCACGGTCATCCCCGACATGGCGCACCTCGACACGCGCGTCGCGGAGTACGCGGAGCGCTACCCGGACGCGGTGCCGCGGCCGGAGTACTGGGGCGGCTACCTGCTCCGGCCCGACGCGGTCGAGTTCTGGCAGGGCCGGCCGAACCGGCTGCACGACCGCATCCACCACATCCGCGACGGCGACGGCTGGCGCGTGGAGCGGCTGGCGCCGTGACGCCCGAGCAGATCGCCCACCTGCGCCGCGCCAAGGACCTCGTCGACCGCTCCTACGCCGAGCCGCTCGACGTGCTCGCACTCGCGCGCCACGCGCACATGTCGCCCGCGCACTTCGCGCGCCAGTTCAAGGAGGCGTTCGGGGAGTCGCCGCACCAGTACGTGCTCACCCGGCGCGTCGAGCGCGCGATGGAGCTGCTGCGCAACACGGACGCGACGGTGACCGACGTCTGCTTCGACGTCGGCTTCCAGTCGCTCGGGTCGTTCTCCTCGGCGTTCCGGCGCGTGACGGACATGACGCCGACCGCCTACCGCGCGACCGCGATCGGCTACCCGCCGACGGTGCCGGGCTGCTGGGCGGCGCAGTGGACGCGGCCGGTCGGCAGGGGAGCAGGAATGGAGAAGCCACCGCCCCCGCCCCGGAAGTAGCTTCGACGGCATGAAGATCACCATCGTCGCGCTGCGGGTGCTGGACCAGGACAGCGCACTCAAGTTCTACACGGAGACCCTCGGCTTCACCCAGACCGAGGACATGGACCTGGGCGGCATGCGCTGGCTCACGGTCGCGCCTCCCGACCAGCCCGAGCTCAACATCCTGCTCGAGCGCGTCGGGCCCCCGTTCGTCGACGACGAGACCGCGTCGCAGCTCGACGAGATCGTCGCCAAGGGCGCCGGCGGCACGCTGTTCTTCCAGGTCGACGACGTCCGCGGGATGTTCGACCGCCTGGTCGACAAGGGCGTCGAGATCGTCCAGGAGCCGATCGAGCGCTTCTACGGGACCGACATCGCGATCCGCGACGACTCGGGCAACCAGCTCCGCATCAACGAGCCGTCGCCCACCAACGTCCCCTGGCCCGAGGACTCGATGACCGCCAAGGCGCAGGCCGCCGCGGAGTAGATGCCGGAGACGGCCTCCTACATCCGGCCGGCCGGGCTCCCCGGCGTGGAGGCGCTCCACGCCAGCTTCGTCACCCACCGATACCGGCCCCACTCCCACCCGACCTGGACGGTCGCGACCGTCCAGCGGGGGGCGGCGGCGTTCGACCTCGACGACACCCGCCAGCGGGCGGGCTCCGGCGAGCTCTTCGTGCTCGAGCCGGAGTCCGTCCACACCGGCGTCCCGGCCGTGCCGGGCGGCTGGGCCTACCAGGTGCTCTACCTCGACCCGGCCGTCATCGGCGACTGGGCCGAGGAGGGCAAGGCGCCGGGCGCGGCGCGCTGGGTGGTGTTCCGCGACGAGCGCCTGCGGCGGTCGCTGGCCGCCGCGCACGTCGCGCTCGCGAGCGGGCCGCCGGGGCTGGCCGTCGACGAGGCGGTGCTCGCGGCCGTCGACGCGCTGCGGCCGCACCTCGCGCCCGGGCCGGGCCCGTGGTCGCGGCGGACGCGGGCCGAGCACGCCGCCGTCCGGCGCGCGCGCCGCCACCTCGAGGAGCGCTGGGCCGAGCCGGTCCCGCTGGCGGAGCTCGCGGCGGTGGCCGGGCTCTCGCGCTTCGAGCTGGCGCGGACGTTTCGCGCGCAGGTCGGGCTCCCGCCGCACGCCTTCCAGCTCGACCTGCGCGTCGCGCGGGCGCGCGAGCTGCTCGCGGGCGGGGAGCCGCCGGCCCCCGTCGCGGCCGCGGGCGGGGTCTGCGACCAGGCGCCCCAGACGCGCGTGGTGCGGCGCGCGGTCGGCGTGCCGCCGGCGCGGTACGCAAGATCGTCCAAGACGTAGGCGGCCGCCGCCGTCATCGTGGCGGCCGATGGCGGTCACGGACTTCGACACCAAGGTCGCGGTGGCGGTGCGCGACGACCTCGCCGCGTGGCAGCGGCTCAACGTGTGCGCGTTCCTGATGAGCGGCATCGTCGGCGGTGCGGGCGAGCCCGTCGTCGGCCCGGACTACGAGGACGGCTCCGGGCGGGCGTACCTGCCGATGCTGCGCCAGCCCGTGCTCGTGTTCGAGTCCTCCGCGGCGAAGCTCCGGACGGTCTACGAGCGGGCGGTCGCGCGCGAGCTGCGCTTCGCGATCTTCACCGCGGACCTCTTCGCCACGGGCCACGACGACGACAACCGCGCGGCGGTGCGGGCCGTGCCGAGCGACGCGCTCGACCTCGTCGGGCTCGCCGTGCGCGCGCCGCACAAGGCGGTCGACGGCGTGGTGCGCGGGCTCAAGCGCCACCCGTAGGACGCTCTACGCTGCGCCGCGTGCGCGGCCACGTCCGCATCAGCGCGGCGCTGTTCGCGGGCCTGGGGTTGCAGCTCGGCGCGTGGGTCGTGCTCGTGCCCGAGCTGGTCGCCTCGCGCGACCTCGGGCCGGGCGGGCTCGGGCTCGTGCTCGGCGTGCTGGCGGCCTCCTCGATCCTGTCGCTGGCGGCGGGCGGGCGGGTCATCGACCGCGTGGGCCGGCGCCCGTTCGCGGTCGGCGGCGCCGGCGGGCTCGGCCTCGCGCTCGTGCTGCTCGGCGTGGTCGAGGCGCGCTGGGCGCTGCTGCCGATCGCCGTGTCCTACGGCCTGGCGAACGGGTTGCTCGACCTCGGGGCGAACGCGATCGGCACCGACGTCGAGCGCGCCCACGGGGTGAAGATCATGATCCGGCTGCACGCGGGCTTCTCGGGCGCGGCGGCGGTCGGCGCGCTCGCGACGGGCGCGGCGCTGGAGGCGGGCGCCGCCCCCGGCGCGCTCTACGCGATCACGGGAGCGCTGCTCATCGCGCTCGCCGTCGCGGCCGCGCGGGTGCCGCTGCCGCCACACGGCGCCGAGCGGCCCGAGCGGCCCGCACCGCCCGGCTCCTCGCTGCAGACCGACCACGAGCCGGCGGGGCCTGCCGGGCCGGCCGCCGGGGATCTGCGCCCGCGCGCGCTGCTCGCGCTGCCGGGCGTGGCCGTCGCGGTCGCGCTGGTCACGCTCTGCTTCCTCGGCGACGGCGTGCTCGAGGGCTACGTCGCGCTCTACCTGCGCGACCTGCTCGGCGCGGGCGCGCTGCTCACGGGCGTCGGCCTCGCGCTCTTCCACGGCGCGTCGCTGCTCGGCCGGCTGCTCGGCGATCGCGCGCTGCGCCTGCTCGGCGAGCGGAACCTGATCACCGCCTCCGGCCTGGGCGCGGCGGCCGGCATGCTGCTCGTCGTGCTCGCCGGGGCGCCGGGGCTCGCCGCCGCAGGGCTGCTGGTGGTCGGCACGAGCCTCGCCCCCGTCGTCCCGACCGCGCTCTCCGTCGCCGGCCGCTCGGACCCGGCCCGCTCGGGCGCCGCGGTCTCCCTCGTCACCACCGTCGGCTACAGCGCCTTCGTCGCGGGCCCGCCGCTCGCGGGCGCGCTCGCGGCGGCGACGTCGCTCCGCGCCGCGCTCATCCCCGTCGTCGTCACCACGCTCTCGCTCGCGGTCGTCTCCCGTAGGCTCCCCTGAGCCATGCCCGCGTGGGAGGACGTGCTCGCGATCGGCCGCGGCCTGCCGGAGGTCGAGGAGGGCACGTGGTTCCGCACGCCGTGCCTGCGCGTGCGCAAGAAGTCGTTCTGCCGCATGAAGGAGGACGGCGAGACGCTGGTCGTGAAGGTCGTCGACGAGGAGGACAAGCAGGCGCTGATCGCCTCCGACCCGGACGTCTTCTCCACGACGCCGCACTACGACGGCTACGCCTACGTCCTCGTCACGCTCGCGCGCGTCGACCGCCGGCAGCTGCAGGAGCTGCTGGAGGACGCCTGGCGGGTCAGCGCGCCGAAGCGCCTGCTCGCCGCCTACGACGCGGCCGCCGACTGAGCGCGCCGGCCCGCGGCGAGCGAGACGAGGCCGGCGAGGATCAGCGCCGCGCCGCAGAGCTGCAGCGCGGTCGGGTCCTCGCCCAGCAGCACGATGCCGAGGATGACCGAGCCGACGGGCTGGACCGTGAGGATCATCGACGTCAGCGCGGCCGGGAGCCGCGGCAGCGAGGTCGAGATCAGCAGCCAGCCGACGACCTGCGAGGAGAGCGCGAGCAGGATCAGCCAGGCCAGCGACGGCCAGGCGGGCGCGAGGTCGTCGACGCCGAGCGCGAGCGCGGTGACGAGCGAGGCGAGCGCCGCCACCCACGTCGCGTCGAACAGCGGCCCGGCCGGCCGCCGCCGGTCCTGCGTCCCGTGGCGCAGGAGCAGGATGAAGCCCGCGTAGGAGGCGCCCGTGAGCGCGCCGAAGATCACGCCCCGCACGGGGTTGGCCCCGTACGCGCCGTCCTCCAGCGCGCCCGAGATGAGCACGACGCCGATCATCGTGAGCGGCAGCGCGGCGAGGATCCGCCGCCCGGGCGCCTCGCTCAGCACGAACCACGCCGCGAACGGCACGATCACGACCTGGAGGTTGCCGAGCACGGTGGCGAGCCCCGCGCCGACGTCGGCGATCGCCTGGTGCCAGAAGACGAGGTCGGCGGCGAAGAACAGCCCGGCGATCCAGGCCAGCCGCCGCTGGCCCGGCTCGCGCGGCCCGTAGCGCTGCCCCTCCCGCCAGGCGAGGAAGCCGAGCACGGGCACCGCGTACAGGCACCGGTAGACGGCCGCGGTCGCCGGGTGGACGTGCGCCTGGTGCACGAGGATCGCCGAGAACGCGATCGTGCACGCGCCGAGCAGCGCCAGCACGGGCGCGCTCCGCACCCGCGCGTCCGCCGCGGCCGGAAGTGCGATGGCGCGGCTCACGCCGCCCGCCCGAAGCAGGCCGTGCCGACCCGGCGGAAGCCGAGCCGCTCGTACAGGCGCGCGACGCGCTCGTCGGCGGCGGAGAGCACGAGCAGGGTCGCGCCCGACGCCCGCGCGTCGTCCGCCAGCCGCGCGGTCAGCGCGCTGCCGATCCCGCGCCCGCGGTGCCCGGCGGCCGTCCCCACGCCCATGATCTCCGAGACGGAGCCGACGGGCTGGTGCGAGCCCGCGGCGACCACGCGGCCGCCGGCCTCGGCCACGCCGACGCCCGTGATCCCGTTGCGGATCCGGTCGCGCAGGAAGCCGAGCCCGGCCTCCGTGGCGCCGGGCTGCCCGCCGAAGGCGACCTCGACCACGTCCTGCGACGGGACCAGCGCCGGGTCGTCCGGGCCGAGCATCCGCAGCGTCACGCCCTCCACGGCCGGCGCGCCCGCGACGTCGGCGGCGGCGGCCGCGAGGAGCGGCACGGCGACCACCTCCATCCCGGTCGCGCGCGCGGCGCCGGCGAGCGACGGCGTGGTCTCCGCCACCCACTCGAGCGCCTCGCGCACGCCGAGCGCGCGCTGGCGCGCCCGCAGCGCGCGGACGTCGTCCGCGCCGATCGCGTCGCGGGGCGCGAGCCCCATCCGCGGCCGGCCGTAGAACCGCCACGGGATGCGGGAGATGAACAGCGTCAGCGGCCCGTGCTGCTCGACGCAGGCCGCGGGACGCGGAACGGCGTCGAAGTAGGCCTCGATGCGCTGCAGCAGAGCGGCGTCCGTGCCGCCCGTGGTCACGACGCGGCTGACCCCGCGGCGATCTTGCGCAGGTCGAGCGCCTCGTCCAGCGTCGCCTCGTCCACGCCGTGCTCGCGCGCGACCTCGCGCAGCGGGCGCCCGCTCGCGGACGCGTCCTTCACGATCTCGGCCGCCTTGTCGTAGCCGATGAAGGGGTTGAGCGCGGTGGCGACGGCGAGCGTGCCCTCCGCGGAGGCCTCGCAGCCGGCGAGGTTCGCCTCGATCCCGTCCACGCACTTCTCGGCGAACAGCACCGAGGTGGTCGAGAGCAGGTGGATCGACTGGAGCAGGTTGCGCGCGATCAGCGGGATGCGGACGTTGAGCT
>JBEVIG010000128.1:0-22111 GCA_040510855.1 Solirubrobacteraceae bacterium | reverse complement strand
GTGTTAGTTGCCCCGCTTGGGTCGCCGCTTGGGGGGTTTGTATTTTATTCGGCGCGCGCTCCCCGCGGGGGCGGTTCATCGGGGCGGGGGGGGGTACCGCCGCCGGGGCCGGCCCGTACCCGCTGCGGCTCCTCGCCTCCTTCCCGGCGGCCTCGAGCGCCGCCGCGGCGGTCTCGTCGACCCCGACGGCGGCGGCGGCGAGGTGCCAGGCGCCGGCCTCGCCCTCGAGCGTCCCGGCCAGCTTCCGGTGGGCGGCGCGCTGCGCGGAGGGCACCGCCGAGTGGTAGACGGCCGAGCGCACGAGCGGATGGCGGAACGCGATGCCGTCGTCGACGATCCGCAGGAAGCCGTTGTCCTCCGCCTCCGCGAGGCCGTCGAGGGAGAGCTCGTCGACGATCGCCGAGAGCGGATGCGCCGCTCCCACGCTCGCCAGCAGCAGCGTCTCCCGCGCCTCGCTCGTGAGGAGGTCGAGCCGGCGGGCGAAGATCCGCTCGAGCGACGGCCCGACGCGCGGGGGATCCTGCAGCGGGCGCCGCCCGGAGAGCTCGTCCAGGCCCAGCCCGGTGACGATCTCCCGGAGCGCCAGGGGGTTGCCGCCGGTCAGCGCCACGAGGCGCCTGGCCACCTCGGGCGCCAGGTCGCCGCGGTCGCCGAGCAGCGACAGCGCGCTCTCCTCCGCAAGGCCGGCGAGCTCGAGGGTCTCGACGCCGCGCAGCTCGAACTCGCCCGTGCGCGCCGCGACCAGGGTGCCGATCGGCCGGCCGTGGAGCCGCCGGATCATGAACGTGAGCGCGTCGGTGCTCGCGCGGTCGAGCCACTGCGCATCGTCGATGAGGGCGAGCACGGGCCGTTCGCGCGCCTCCGCCTGCAGCAGCGACGCGGTCGCCATCGCCAGCACGAACCGGTCGCCCGGCCGCCCGTCGGCGAGGGCGAACGCCGCCCGGAGCGCGCCCGCCTGCGGGGCGGGGATCTCGTCCAGCCGCCCCAGCAACGGCAGGCACAGCTCGGCGAGACCGGAGAACGCGAGCTCCAGCTCGGACTCGATGCCCGTCGCCCGCAGCACCCGCATCTCGCCCGCCTGCCCGGCCGCCCACTCGAGCAGCGCCGTCTTGCCGATCCCGGCCTCGCCCTGCAGCATCAGCGCGGCGCCGGAACCGGCCCGGATCTCCCCGAGCAGCGTCGAGATGCGCGCCGTCTCGGCGCGCCGGCCGATCAGGGAAGGCACGACGCCTGCCTGAAGCGGGACATTCCCTTCCCTCCTTGACCGCGGTCGCGGCCGTCAGACGGCATTGACACTCGACGTGCCGGCGGCCCGTGCCGGGATGCGACCGACCCTAACCGCGAGCCGGAGCCGCGCACAACCGCACGACGGTGCGATATGGCACAGAGGGCGCGAACCGGATCATCGTCCAGGGCAGTCCGCCGATCAGGGCTCCTGCGCATACACTCGGGCCGCATGGGCATCAGGGTGCGCGTGCAGGACCAGGCCTCGACCGGCGAGATCGTCGGCGGGGTGGAGCTCGAGGACATCCCGGCGGCGATCACGGTGCGCGACCTGATCCGCACCCGCGTCCGCGACGAGGTGGCGCGCCACAACGCGGACGCGGGCGCCAGGCGGGTCGACTGGCAGGCGCAGGCCGACCGCACGGTCGAGGCCTTCACGCGCAACGGCTTCTTCGTGCTGGTCGACGACCGGCAGGCGACCGAGCTCGATCAGGAGCTCGCCCTGACGCCCGACAGCGACATCCGCTTCGTCCGCCTCGTCCAGCTCGCCGGCGGGTGAGCACGACCGAGGCCGCCGGGCTCGTCGCCGCGGCGACGGAGCAGATCGAGGCCGAGCGAGGCTGGATCGGGCAACCCGAGATCCGGAGGCTCCCCGAGGTCCAGGCCATCCTGGCGGCGCCCGATCCGCTCCGTCGCGCGTGCGCGGTCGAGGCCGCGCAGCTGATGGCGCGCGAGTTCCACCCGCAGCTCCAGTTCGTGCTTGCGATGGCCCTGCGCAAGAAGCTCGACCTGCCGGCGGCCGACGGCGCGGCGCTGATTGCGGCCGTGCGCGACACCGCCGCGGGCGAGCACCCGCGCTTCGCGGGTCGCCTCCTCCTGGCGATGATCGGCCGCCTGGAGGCGGCGGCCGCGACGTGGGATCCGGACGATCGCGAGGCGCTGGGCCCGCTGGTGGAGGACGTTGCCTCCGCGATCGACGACCATGCGCTCGCCACGCGCCTCCGGCGCGCCGTGGTCGGCGGGGACGATGCGCTGGAGGCGATCGCGACGATCGACGATTCCGGCCGGCGGCTCCGCGCAGCGCTCGCCGCGAGCGACGAGGAGCCGGCCGCCATCGACGCGTTCGTCGCGCTCGCGGCCGCCCTGCCGGCGAGCGGCAAGCCGTCGGCGCGGTGGGTGGCGGAGGCCGATGCGCTGCGCGACCGGCTCGCCGGCCCCGTCGACCTCGCCGCCGCCCTCATGGGCGCGCTCCTCGAGGCGGACGACACGGAGGTGACGTACGACCGCGGCGCGGACGAGTACACGATGACCCACTTCTTCCACTACCAGGGCGGGAACGAGGGCATCGCCCTCGGGATCGTCCGCTTCGCCGCCCGGCTGGGCGACGATGGCCTGCTCGAGCGGCTCCGCCGCCTCGCGCTCAAGAGCGTCACGGTCATCGGCGGCGAGCACGGGAGCCCCCGCAGCCTCAAGCTCGCGAATGCGAGCGCGCTGGCGATCGCCGAGATCGGCACGCCGGGCGCGATCACCGAATTGCTCGCGCTGGAGCGCGGGACGCGCCACGGCACGCTGCTCAAGGAGATCCGCAAGGCGGTCGACGCGCTGGCGGCCGCCCAGGGGCTCGGGCGCGACGAGCTGCTCGAGCGGGCGGTCGAGCGCCACGGCCTCGGGCCGGACGGGACGCGCGACGTCGCGCTCAGCACGGGCGCGGCGCGGATCGTCGTGGACGCGCGGCGGGCCGCCCTGCGCTACGTCGATGCCGACGGCCGCGAGCGGGCATCGCTCCCCGCGGCCGTCAAGGCGGCCGACGCGGACGCGCTCGCCGCGCTCCGTGCCGAGCTGAAGGACGTCCGCAAGACGATCGCCGGCGAGCGCCACCGGGTCGACGGCCTGCTCGCGCTGGGCCGGGCGTGGCGCGCGGCGGACTGGCGGGAGCTCTACCTCGATCATCCGATCACGGGCCGGCTCGCCCGGGCGCTCGTCTGGCGCTTCGGCGACACGGTCGCGATCCCGCTGGACGCGGCGCGCGGGATCGGCGCCGACGGTGCGGAGGTCGCGCTCCCCGCGGACGCCGAGGTCCGGCTCTGGCACCCGATCGAGGCCACGGAGGAGGAGGTCCGGGCCTGGCGGCTGCTGCTCCTCGACCGCGAGCTCGTCCAGCCCGTGAAGCAGGCCTTCCGCGAGTGCTACGTGCTGACGCCGGCCGAGGCGGAGACCCGCCTGTACTCCACCCGCTTCGCCGCGCACGTGTTCCGGCAGGTGCGTGCCCGGGCGCTCCTCAAGACCCGCGGCTGGACCCCGGTCGCGCTCGCGCGGTGGGACGACGGGATCGACCACGGCGTGGCCCGGCGCGTCCACGAGCCGACGGGCATCCGCGCCCAGTTCTTCTACGACCCCGTCACGGAGTGGGAGCCCGACGGCGGCGACCTCTACCCGCTGTGCACGAGCGACCAGGTCCGCTTCGTCCAGGACGCCGACGGCGAGGCGCTGGCGCTCGCGGACGTCCCGCCGCTCGTCTTCACCGAGGCGATGCGCGACATCGACCTCGTGATCGGCGTGACGTCGGTCGGCGCCGACCCGGAGTGGCTCGACCGCGGCGAGGGGCGGCAGTTCGAGCGCTACTGGCACGACTACGGGTTCGGCGACCTCGGTGCGCCGGCCGGGGTGCGGCGCGACGTCCTGGCGGCGCTGGTCCCGCGGCTGGCGATCGCCGACCGCTGCACGATCGAGGACCGCTGGCTGACGGTCCGCGGCGACGAGCGGACCTACCGGGTCCACCTCGGCAGCGGCAACATCCTGATGTCGCCCGACGACCGCTACCTGTGCGTCGTCGCCCGCGACGCCCCGGCAGCCAGGCTCTTCCTCCCGTTCGACGACGACCCCGTGCTCAGCCTGATCCTGAGCAAGGCGTTCCTGCTCGCGAGCGACGCCGCGATCACCGACCCCTCGATCCGCGCGCAGCTCGACGGCCGCTAGGCGGGCCGCCGCCAGACGACCTCGCCGTCGTGGCGCTCCCCGGTCGGCGCCAGCCCTGCCGCGCGCGCCACCGCCGCCGACGCGGCGTGGTCCGGGTGGATGTGGGCGGCGACGGCCTCCGCACGGCCGCTCGCCAGCAGCCACTCGACGAGGACGATCGCCGCCTCGCGCGCGTAGCCGCGGCCCTGGAAGGCGGTGAAGACGACCCAGGCGACCTCGGCCACCCCGTCCGGCCGGATCGTCGCCTGCACGGTGCCGACGGCCTCGGCGCCGTCCCGGAGGACCCAGTTCATCCACACGTCGCGCCCGTCCGGCGAGCGGCCGCGGACCTGGCGGGCGATGCGCGCGCGGAGCTCGGGCGGCGAGTCGGGCTCGCCGCCCGTGAACGCGTGGAGCCCGGGGTCCGCCAGGCGCGGCGCGAGCTCCGCCTCGTGCTCGAGCCGCAGGGGATCGAGCACGAGGCGCGGACCGCTCAGCGCGGGATCCTGACCGGCTTCGTCCGGACCACGATCGCCGCGCCGCCCGCGGCCGGCGTCAGCGTCAGCCGGCAGCTGATCCGCTTGCCGCGGTCCTTGCGCGTGATCCGGTACACGCGCTTCGTCGCCTTCTTGATCTTCTTGCCGTTGCGGAGCCACCGGTACCTGACGTCGGAGAACCCGGTGAACGCCTTCGCCACCTTCAGCTTCGCGCCCACCTTGCGCTTCCTCGGGACCTTGATCTTGACGGTCGGGGCGAGCACGGGGCCGCTCCCGCCGCCCGCGGGCGGCTGCGCGCCGCCGCCGGCCGGCGGCACCGGCGGGTTGGCGATCACGGGCGAGGGCTTGGAGAGCACCGTCGTCCTGCGGGCGACGCTCTTGGGATCGGCGCCGACCGCCGTGACCTCGACCGCGAGCCGCTTGCCGAGGTCGGCGGCCGTGAGCTTGAACGTCGTGCCCTTGGCCTCCGGGTACACCGGGTTGCAGCCCAGGCCGTCGGCCTCGCAGCGGAACCAGCGGCGCTCGAACGTCATGTCGTGCCCGTCCCAGCCGCCCGCGGAGGAGCTGAGCGTCCGTCCGACGTACGGCTCGCCGAGCACCTTCGGCGCCACCGTGACCTTGGGGTGCATGTTGACGACGGTGTTCGACATGCCGCCGAGGTACCAGTCGGACGAGAAGCCGCCGTGCGTGGCGCGCACGTACCCGGCGACCTTCATGCCGATGTCGGCCGCGGTGGTCTCGTAGGAGATGCCGGTCTCGCCCGGGATCTCGGCGCAGTCCGAGCCGTCGCAGCGGAGCCACTTGTAGGAGAACGCCGGGGTGATGCTCACCGGGATCGGGACGTCCGAGGACTGCCAGGAGCCGTTGCTGAGCGTGTAGACCTGGCCGAAGACCGGCGTCGGGGCCTGGTTGACGCCCGGGGTCATGCCCGGCAGCGACGGGTACTTGGGCTGCGGCGTGTCCGTGTCGAGCCCGCCGACGCCGGCGGTCGTGTCGTCCGTGCGGTCGATCTTCGTCGGGTGGACGATGTTGCGCCCGGTGACGGTGACCCGGTACTTGACGTACGACTTGTTCTTGTCGTCGGCCGGGATCGTGAAGCTGGCGCCGGTCGCGCCGTCGACCTTCTGGTCCGGCACGCACCCCGGGATGTTGAACTGGCACCGGAACCACTGGTACGTGAACCAGTAGGGTCGCGAGCCGCCGACGCCGTTGAGCGTCGTCGTGAGCGTCTTGCCCGGCACCATGCCGCCGGCCGGCTCGTTGATCGTCACGCTCGCGAACTCGAGCGGCTGGAGCGGGAGCGTGAAGACGCCGTAGCCCGTGCCGGCGAGGAGCGTCGGCGTGCTGATGCCGGGTGCGAGCGTCCAGACGTCCTCGTCGTCCATCGGGCGCGGCTGCTCACCCGGCAGGGTGAGCGTCGACTTCGACATCTCGCGCCAGTGGTCGCCGTCGTCGATCGTGGCGTACACGCCGCTGCGCGTCGCGGTGATCATCCGCTTGTCGCCGAAGTTGCCGTTCAGTGGCGGCGTGACCAGGAAGCCCTTCTTCGCGCCGGACGGCAGGTACTCGTCGTCCTGGCCGTCGATCTCCTCCCAGGCGAGCTTCTGCGGCTTGAAGCGGTAGACGCTGCTGGAGGTCGTCGCGTAGAGGCGGGTGGGGTCGACAGGGGAGACGGCCACGCGCAGGGTCGTCTCCCCGGGCGGGATGCCGTCGGCCATCAGCGTCCAGTTGCGGCCGAAGTCGAGCGAGATCCAGACGCCGTCGTCGGCGGCCGCGTACATCGGCGTGCCCGCCGGATGCGAGGTGAGGTGGTACACGCTCTGGACGGCCGGCATGCCCGACGCGCGCTTCCAGGTCGCGCCGCCGTTGGCGGAGTTCCAGACGCCCGCGCCCGCCGCGCCCGCGACCGCCACGGTCATGTCCGACCCGCTCGGGTCGTTGAACATGATCGACTGGATCCCGCCCATGTTCAGCTTGTCCGTGCCGGTGCCGCCGCCGACCTGCTTCCAGGCGCCCGCGGGCTGCGCGGCGTAGAGGCCGGCGCTCGTCGCGGCGTAGACCAGGCCGTTCGGGCCGGCCTTGACCTGGCGGACGTCGTCGGCCGCCGGGGCGGTGAGGCCGTCGTTCATGTCCGACCACGGGCCGAACGGGTTGGTCGACCAGAACACGCCGTCGCTCTCGCTCGCGGCGTAGAGCGCGCCCGCCCAGTCGAGCGAGCGGATCGTCGTGTCCCGCGGCACGTTGGCCCAGCGGGTCCATTGGTCGGGTACCGCGGCGGGTGCCGCGGGGGCCGCGACGGCGAGCGCGAGCAGCGCCCCCGTCACGACGGATCGGGTCCTTCCGAACATGCGAATTGTCTCCTGAAGCGTGGGGTACGGCATCCGTGGGGCCATGACGCCGGATCCCGAGGAGCGATTCCACGGGGGCCGGTCGGGGACCGGCGCGGGAAGCCCCCGATGCCCCGAGGGCGCCGGTCGCGGAGCATCGCGGCATGGCTCCCCGATCCCGTCTCCTCCTCCCCCTGGCGGTGGCCTGCGGCGTCCTCGCGGCCGGCGCCGGATCCGCCCAGGCCGCCTCGATCACCGCCGAGAGCGGCAAGCTCGTCGTCCGCGCCGCGCCCGGCGAGAAGAACTGGGTCTCGCTCGGCATGAGCGCCTACGAGGCGAACATGGTCGAGCTCGACGACCTCCAGGCCTTCGACTACGACCCCGGGCTCTGCGCCCCCGCCTACGGCGAGGGCTTCACCGCCGTCGTCTGCACCCCGCAGCCCGGCGGCGTGCTGATCGAGGTCGCCGACGGCGACGACATCGTCGACAGCGGCGAGGTCGCCGGCGCGATCACGATCCGCGCGGGCGCCGGCAACGACGTCGTGCGCGGCGGCGAGAACGCCGAGGCGATCGACGGCGGCGACGGCGCGGACAAGCTCGAGGGCCGCAGCGGCGCCGACACGATCGACGGCGGCGCCGGCAACGACCCGGTGCTGGAGGGCCAGGGCGGGGCCGACACCGTGCGCGGCGGCGCGGGCGACGACACGCTGCGCGGCGACAAGCACAACGACCCCGCCTCGGCCGACGTGCTCGACGGCGGCGCCGGCTACGACCAGATCGACGGAGACTGGTCCGTGGAGTACGGCCAGCACCAGCCGCCGATCGCCGTCTCCGAGGACGGCGTCGCGAACGACGGCCGGCCCGGCGAGAACGACGACGTCGCCGCGATCGAGCGGATCTACCTCAACGCGCCCGCCGCCCTGCACGGCGACGCGGCCGACGACGACTACGCCGTCTTCAACACGGACGAGGGCTCGAGCACGCTCACGGGCGGGGGCGGCAACGACAAGCTGAGCGCCTTCGACTACGACGACACGGTCGACGGCGGCGCCGGGAACGACACGCTGACCGGCGGCTACGGGAACGACACGGTCACCGGCGGGCCGGGGCGCGACACGATCTACGCCGACGTCTCCTCGACGACCTGCAACTACATCCAGTGCCGGCTGCCGCAGGGCAACGACACGGTGCGGGCGCGCGACGGCGAGGCCGACCAGATCGACTGCGGGGTCGGCACCGACACCGCGTACGTCGACGCGGTCGACACGGTGTCGAACAGCTGCGAGACGATCGTCAAGGGCGACGGCCCGGCCCCCGGCCCCCGGACCGGGCCCGACGGGCCGGGCGGCGACGGCGGGCTCACCGCGATCGCGCGCAAGGTCCCGCTGCGCAAGGCGCTGGCCAGGGGCCTCGTGCTCGACGCCTACGCGCCCGGGGCCGGCCGGATCTCCGTGGTCGCGCGCAAGGGCGGCAAGGCCGTTGCGAGCGGGAGGGCGCGCGCCGCCGGGCAGGGCACGGTGGCGGTGAAGCTGCGCTTCACGAAGGCGGCGAAGCGGTCGCTCAAGCGCGCCCGCAAGGTCAAACTCGCGTTCGCGATCACGTTCCGCCCGGCGCAGGGCGCCGCGGTGAAGGGCCGCGCCGCCGCAACGCTGCGACCATGAGTTGACGCGCCGGGCCGGCGGGAGCACGCTCCCGCCCATGTCCCGGCGCGCCCCGCTCGGCGTCCTCCTCGCTCTCGCCTGCTGGTGCGCGGCCCCGGCCGCGCCGGCGCAGGCCGCGGAGATGCGCCGGTGCGGGGAGATCGGCCGCGCCGTGGAGGGCACGGCAGTGCTCGTCACCGTCCGCTCCCAGGGCGTGGGCTGCCGGACGGCGCGCCGGATCGTCAGCGACGCGGACGTCGCCGCCGGCCGCGGCTTCCACTGCGACTCGGCCGGCGCGGAGAAGGTGTGCGAGAAGGGCGATCGCCGCGCGTCGTACCGCGCCGCGCGGC
Source organism: Solirubrobacteraceae bacterium (assembly GCA_040510855.1). Taxonomy (GTDB): domain Bacteria; phylum Actinomycetota; class Thermoleophilia; order Solirubrobacterales; family Solirubrobacteraceae; genus DASQMT01. Next base: position 13,118 of record JBEVIG010000128.1, on the reverse strand, counting down.
GCACGCGCTCGTGCGGCCGGGTCGGCTTCATGCCCGACACGGACCAGATGGCCGCCTCGATCACGGCCAAGGGCGTCCGCTGCCGCCGCGCCCGCGCCGTCGCGCGCGGCTCGCGCGACGCCGATCCGACCGACCCGGGCTCCTACGAGCTCGACGGCTTCCGCTGCATGGGCACTGCGCTCGACACGCCGTTGCCCTCCGCGCTGTTCAGCTGCCGCATGGGCAACCGCGCCAGCGTCGCGTTCATCCGCACCTAGCGCGCGCGACCACGACCTTCGGCAGGGACGGGGCCGCCCCGACCTCCTAGGATGACGCGCTCGTCGTGGACGCCCTGCAAGCCATCGTCCTCGGGATCGTCCAAGGCCTGACGGAGTTCCTGCCGATCTCGAGCTCCGGTCACCTCCGCATCGTCCCGGCCTTCTTCGGCTGGGAGGACCCGGGGGCCGCCTTCACCGCCGTCATCCAGCTCGGGACGATGGCGGCCGTCCTCCTCTACTTCCGCAAGGACCTCTGGCGGATCGCGATCACCTGGCTGCGGAGCCTGCGCCGCCCGGAGCTGAGGCAGGAGCTCGACGCGCGGATGGGCTGGTACATCATCGCCGGCACCGTCCCGATCTCGATCCTGGGCCTCGCGTTCAGCGACCAGATCGAGAACGAGGCGCGCAATCTCTACGTCATCGGCACGACGCTGATCGTGCTCGGCCTGATCCTGTGGGCCGCCGACCGCACGGCGAGGCTCCAGCGCGACGTCACGACGGTCACGTTGCGCGACTCGATCATCGTCGGCTTCGCGCAGGCGCTCGCGCTCATTCCGGGCGTCTCGCGCTCGGGCGCCACGATCACCGCCGGCCTGCTGCTGGGCTTCGACCGCGCCTCGGCCGCGCGCTACTCGTTCCTGCTCTCCGTCCCCGCCGTCGTGCTCTCCGGCCTGTTCGAGCTGCGCAAGATCGGCGAGGAGCAGGGCGCCGGGCTCGGCCCGACGCTCCTCGGCACGATCTTCGCCTTCATCGTCGGCTACGCGTCGATCGCCTTCCTGCTGCGCTGGCTGACCAGCCACACGATGGGGATCTTCGTCGTCTACCGCGTTGCGCTGGGCGTGCTCGTGCTCGTGCTTGCGGCCGCCGGCGCCATCGCCTGAGCGGGTGTGAGGCCGAGCACCGCGGCCGCCTCGCGCAGGTCGCGGGTGCCGTGGCCCTCCTCGAACCGGTTGTAGGCGAGCGCGACCGCCGCCCGCGCCTCGGCCGCCGCGGCGCTGTCCGGGGCGAGCCGGGCGAGGTCGGTCGCGAGCCGCAGCTCGAGCGCGGCGGAGCCCTGCTCGCGCGCGCGCTCGAGGCCCATCCGCAGCCGCCGCTCCGCCTCCGCCGGGTCGCCGGCCTGGACGAGCAGCGCGCCCGCGACGCGGTGCAGCTCGGGCTCGTAGAAGAGCGAGCGCTCGCGCCCCGCCAGCTCGAGCGCCTCCGCGACCGCGGAGAGCCCGGGCTCGATCGCGCCCGCGCGCAGGTGCGCGTCGGCGAGCAGCCCGAGGTAGTGCGGGTCGTCCATCCGCGCGCCCGTCGCCCGTGAGGCGGCCAGCCCCTCGGTGATCTCGCGGATGCCCTGGTCCGTGTCACCGAGGCTGCTCAGCGCCCAGCCGCGCAGCACCCGGCCCATCGCCTCGCGGTAGGAGTAGCCCAGCTCCTGCGCGGCCGCGATCGTCGCGTCGGCCCACGCGAGCGCGGCCTCGGGCTCGCGCCGGCACTGGTGGACGACGGCGATCTGCGCGCGCGCGGTGGCGAGCGAGTACGCGCGGCTCGGGTCGCGCGCCAGGTCGAGCGCGCGGATCGCGCGCGCCAGCGCGCGGTCGGGGTAGCCGAGGAACCACAGCGCGAGGCCCGCCCAGTCGTGGCAGGAGACGCCGGCGTTGTCGCCGAGCGTGGCCGGGAAGGTGCTGTAGACGCCCTGCGCGCCGCCCTGCTCGAACAGCGCCAGCCCGCGCTCCGCGTGCTCCAGCGCCCGCGCGAACGACCCCTGGTGGAAGAGGTTGCAGGCGAGCAGCTCGGAGGACTCGAGCTGCTGGTCGCGCAGGTGCGCCGGCGCGACCCGCTGGAACTCCGCCCCGAGCTCGTGCGCGCGGGAGAACTCGCCGCGCATCTCGTAGAGCGTGCCGAGCGCGAGCAGCACGGACATCAGCGGCTCGTTGTCCGCGAGCCGGCCCGCGAGCTCGCGCGCCCGCTGCAGCGACGCCTCGGCCTCCGGCGCCGACCAGCCGTCGGTGGCGACGAGCGCCTGGCCGAGCGACGAGAGCAGCTCGACCTCGGCGCGGATGCGCTCCGAGTCGTCGGCGACCTGCTCGGCCGCGTCGAGCGCGGCGCGCAGGTGCCGGATGCCCTCGGCGTGGGCGTTGCGGTTGAACGCGCGCTCGCCGGCCAGCTGCAGGAAGCGCACGGCGCGCTCGGGGTCGCGGCCGGCGAGGAAGTGGAAGCCGAGCTCGGCGGCGCGCTCGGGCACGTCGCCCTCCGTCTCGGCGAGGTGCTCGCCCACGCGCGCATGCAGCTGCGCGCGCGCGTCCGCGGGGAGCAGGCCGTAGAGCACCTCGCGGTGCAGGTCGTGCTGGAACGCGTGCCCACCGCCCTCGCGCTCGATCAGCCGCGTGCCGCGCGCGAGCTCGCCGCAGCGCAGCTCGACGGCGTCCGCGTCGCGGCCCGAGGCGGCGGCGAGCGTGGCGATCGAGAAGCGGCGGCCGGCGACGCTCGCGGCCTTGAGCAGTTCGGCGTCGTCGGGCGCGAGCGCGTCGAGCTGGTCGCGGATGTGGGCGTGGAGCGTCGGCGGGACGCTCTCGTCGAGGCCGGCGGCCCCGCGCGCGAGCCGCACACCGCCGGTGGCCGGCACGAGCGCGCCGTCGGCGAGCCAGTGGTCGACCAGGTTGCGCATGAACAGCGGGTTGCCGCCTGCGCGCCGCGCGAGCACGGGGGCGAGGCCGTCCGGCAGGCCGCCGGCCGGGAAGCGTCGGCGCAGGTAGTCCTCGACGGCCGGCTCCGGCAGCCGGCCGACCGGGAGCGACTCGGCGACGCCGCGCACGCAGAGGTCGTGGGCGAGCGCGGCGACCGCGGGCTCGCCGTGCTCCCCGGCCGGGCGGAACGTGCCGAGCACGAGCAGCCGCGCGGGGTCGCGGCGGCGCAGCACCGCGTCGAGCAGGTCGAGCGTCGAGTCGTCGGCCCAGTGGAGGTCCTCCAGCACGAGCAGGACGGGCGCGGCCTTGCCCATGGCGTCGAGCGCCTCCAGCATCTCGCGCAGCATCCGGGCGCGGGTGGCGCCCTGCGCACGGTGGCGGACGGCCTCGGGATCGGTGGTCTCGTCGAGCAGCCACGGGAGCTCGACCAGCCAGGTCGGTGCGCGCTGCGCGAGCGCCGTGCGCACGGCCTCGGCCTGCGGGCCGCGGGCCAGCTCGCCGAGCGCCTCGAGCACCGGCATGTACGGCTCGCCCGGGCCGCGGTGGCCCACGCACTGGCCGACGCCGGCGGCCGCGCCGCCGGGCTGCGCGGCCTCGGCCAGGAAGGCGTCGACGAGCGTGCTCTTGCCCACGCCCGGCTCGCCGTGGACGAGCACGCCGGTGCGCTGCCCCGACGCCGCGGCGGCGAGCGCCGCCCGCAGGCGGCCCAGCTCGTGCTCCCGGCCGACGGGCGCGGGGCGCCCGGGCGTGGGGAGCGGCGCCGCGGGCTCGTGCTGGGCGGCGAGGCCCGGGTCCTGCTCGAGGATGCGGCGCTCGAGCTCGCGCACCGGCTCGCCCGGCTGCAGGCCGAGCTCGACGAGCCGCGCGGCGAGCGCGCGGTAGGCCTCGAGCGCCTCGACCTGGCGCCCGGTCGCGTAGAGGGCGAGCATGAGCACGCGGGTCAGCTCCTCGCCGAGCGGCTCCTGCTCGAGCAGCCGGCGCAGGGCGGGGATCGCCTCGAGCGGGCGGCCGAGCTCGACGAGCGCGCGGGCGTGCGCGGCCTGCGCGTCCGCGCGCAGGTCCTCCAGCCGCCGCACCTCCGCCTGGGCGAACTCGGCGTCGACGAAGTCGCCGTAGGGCGAGCCGCGCCAGAGCGAGAGCGCGCGGTCCAGGGCGGCGTGCGCCTCGGCGGGCGGGAGCGCCGCCGCCGCGCGGAGCTCGAGCTCGAAGCGGTGGGCGTCGACCTGGCGGGGATCGACCGCGAGGCGGTAGCCGGGCCCCTCGCGGACGAGCAGGGAGGAGGGCGCGCCGCGCTCGCGGCCGGGTTCCAGGAACGCGCGCAGGTTCGCGACGCGCACCGCGAGCGAGCGGGCGGCGACCTCGCGCGGCACGTCGTCCCAGCCCGCGTCGAGCAGCGCGTCGGCAGGGACGGTGCGCCCGGCGTCGATCAGCAGCCGCGCCAGGATCGCGCGCTCCTTGGCCCCGGCCGGCGACGACGTGGGCGCCGGGCCGTCGACCTCGATCGTGCCCAGGACCCGGAATTCCACGTCGAAAGCGTAATGGGCGGCGGGGACCGGCCGGGGCGAACCTGGCCCGATGCCTCGGTGCACCGTTTCGTCGGAGTGCTGACACGCCCGTCCGACGGCCCGGACAGTGCGCGTCACGCGGCGCTCGAGGGCCGGTCACGATGACCCGGAAGCCTGCTCACCACGGCCGTAAACGGGCCGTAGGAAGGCCGTAGCGGCGGTCCGGATAGTTCCGCTGACCCCATTGGGCGCCCAACGCCCGCCACTCCCCACACCTCCCCACACCCCACGCACCTCTTCCCCACATGTGGCTCGACGCCGACACTGCCCTCCGCCACGTCGACCGGCTCAACGCCGCGGCCCTCGCCCTCTGCGGCAACCGCCCCGATGCCGAAGACCTCGTGCAGGAGACCTTCATGACGCTGCTCCGCCGCCCCCGCCGCCTCACCGGCGGGTCGGAGCTCGCCTACCTGATGACCATGCTGCGGAACCGGCACATCGACATGCACCGGAGCGCCTCCCGCCGGCACGTCGTCGCCCTCCACGAATCCGAGGAGCCGGTCGACCGGCGGACGGGCCTGCGCCCCGACGAGGTCGCCGAGCAGCAGGAGGTCTTCGCCGCGGTCCACGCGCTGGACTCCCCCTTCCGCGAGACCGTGGTGGCCGTCGACGTGCTGGGTCTCTCCTACAAGGAGGCCGCGAAGGCGCTCGACGTCCCCGTCGGGACCGTCATGTCGCGGCTGGCGCGCGGGCGCCAGCGCGTCGTGCAGGCCCTGCAGCCCGCCGGCGACGCGCTGGCCTGCGCCTGAGCGACCGGCGGCGGCGCGCGCGCCGCCGCCGCGTCGTCCCCAGGTAGGCTCGCCCGTCGATGGAGGTCCTCACGACGGTGGACGCGGACCGGGTCCGGGCGCTCCGCGACCGCGACGAGTTCTTCTGGCTCGACCTCGCCGGACCGGCGCCGGAGGTGCTCGAGGAGGCCGGCCGGCTGCTCCACCTCCACCCCTTGGCGCTCGAGGACTCGCGGGAGTTCTCCCAGCGGCCGAAGCTCGACGTCTACCCCGACGCGCTGCTGTTCGTCTTCTGGACCGCGCGGATCACCGACGACGGCGACAACGTCGAGCCGGTCGAGGTCCACCTGCACCTCTCCGGGGGCTGGCTCCTCACTGTCCGCCACGCCGAGTGCCTCGTCCTCGACGCGCTGCACGACGAGCTGCCGGGGTCGACGGAGACGGAGGAGTACGTCGTCTACCGCGTGCTCGACGGGCTGACCGACGCGCTCTACCCGGTCGTCGACCAGCTCGAGGGCCGGATCGACGCGATCGAGAGCGAGGTGCTGCACGATCCGCGCCAGCCGCAGCTGGGCCACATCCACCGGCTCAAGCAGGAGGTCCAGCAGCTCCATCGCCGGCTGCTCGCCCAGCGCGACCAGTTCGCCCAGGCGAGCATGGCGATCCTCTCGCTCCCCGGACTCACCCGCGGCAAGCGCGAGTACTTCCGCGACGTGGGCGATCATCTCGTCCAGGTCACGGGCGAGCTCCAGCGCCAGATCGACGACCTGAGCACGCTGACCTCGACGTTCTTCAACGCGAACGCCACGCGCCTGAACCGGCAGGCGACGCGGCTCACCGTCATCGCCACGTTCTTCCTGATCTGGACGCTCGTGACCAGCTTCTTCGGCCAGAACTTCGGCTGGCTGACCGAGCACATCGACTCGTTCCGGACGTTCGTGCTCTACGAGGGCGTCACGCTGGTCATCCCGACGATCCTGCTGGCCATCTACTTCTGGCGCAGGAGGGAGCAGTGGTGGTGAGGCAGCGGCTCCCCGCCGACGTGTTCCGGCTCCCGTTCGAGCGGATCCGCGACGGCTACTACTCCGACGCCTACTTCAACCAGACGAAGGCGCTGCTCGAGCACGACGGGCGCGACCCGCGGGTGGTCGTGCAGGTCTTCCAGCGCAAGGAGTCGCTGCTCGGCGGGGTCGACGAGGCGATCGCGATCCTGCGCGAGTGCGCGGGCGCCCGCGCGCCGGACGGGAGCTGGGTCACGGCGTGGGACGAGCTCGACGTCCGGGCGCTGCACGAGGGCGACGCGATCGGGCCGTGGGAGACGGTGATGACGATCGAGGGGCCGTACGCGCGGTTCGCGCACCTCGAGACCGTCTACCTCGGCTGCCTGGCCCGGCGCACGCTCGTGATGCGCAACGTCCGCGCCGTCGTCGAGGCGGCGGCGGGCAAGCCGATCCTCTTCTTCCCCGCCCGCCACGACCACTGGCTGGTGCAGACGGGCGACGGCTGGGCGGCGCACGTGGCGGGCGCGATCGGCGTCTCGACGGACGCGCAGGCGTCGTGGTGGGGCGGGCGCGGCGTCGGCACGGTCCCGCACGGGCTGATCGCGGCCTACGGGGGCGACACGGTCGCGGCCGCCGCGGCGTTCGCCGGCCGCTACGCGGACTCGATGAACGTCACGGTGCTCGTCGACTTCGAGAACGACTCCGTGCGGACGGCGCTCGCCGTGGCGCGCGAGCTCGGGCCCGCGCTCTGGGGCGTGCGGCTCGACACGTCGGACAAGCTCGCCGACGAGGGGCTCGTGCGCACGCTCGGCGAGGACGCCCCGAAGGGCGTCGCACCGGAGCTCGTCCGGCTCGTCCGCGAGGCGCTCGACGGGGCCGGCTTCCCCGGCGTGCACATCGTCGTCTCGGGCGGCTTCGACGAGGCGCGGATCCGCGCCTTCGAGGCCGCCGGCGTGCCCGTCGACGCCTACGGCGTCGGCTCCTCGCTGCTGCGCGGCGCGAACGACTTCACCGCCGACGTCGTGATGGTCGACGGCCGGCCGGTGGCGAAGGTGGGCCGGCGCTTCAATCCCAACCCCCGCCTCGAGCCGGTGACGTAGCTAGAAGCGCAGCACGGCGCCGATCCCCGCGTGCGGGATCAGGTCGTCGTGGTGGCGCACGACGATGATCCGCGCCGACTGTGTGATCGCCTTCTCGACCGCCTCGTCGAGTTCGGGCGCGTCGAAGTCCTCGGCCAGCAGCAGCGTGTCCACGCGCGCCTGCTCGAGCGCCTCGATCACCGCGGCCGGGCCCGACACGCCGCGGTCGCCGCGGCCGATGCCCTGCTTGAGGCGGTCGAGCGCCTCGCGCTCCACGCCGGCGACGTGCGCGTCGACGACCTCGGCGGCCGCCGCCTTGACCTGCTCGGGCGTCGAGTTCTCCACGTCGAGGTGAAGCCGGCCGGCGAGCCGGTCGCGGAGGTAGGGGTGGAGCTTCTGCTCGACCTCGCCCACGAGCTCGTCGGGCGCGCCGACGACGAGGTGGTCGAACGGCCGCCGCTTGAAGCGCCGGAAGAGCGTGTCGAGCGCCTCGCCGAGGTGGTTGAGCTTCTCCTGCTCGACGGAGCGCTGGAAGCGCGCCTGCGACCAGCCGCCCTGGTCGTGCTGCCCGTGGGTGTCGCCCTCGACGTGGTCCACCTCGGCGAGGTCGGTCGGCTCGCCCGTGAAGATCCGCGCCGTCTTGCGGTTGACGAGCAGGACGCACCAGCTGTCCTCCGGCCCGCTGCGGATCAGCGGCTCGACGCACGGGTGGTCGTCCAGCACGGCGCGCGACTCGATCGGGTGCGGGAGCCGCACGACCTCCAGCAGGCCCGCGGGACCGCAGGCGTACACGGCGAGCCCGTGCGTGCCGTTCGAGGCGACGTCGGAGCCCTGGAGGACCTCGCGCACCCGCTCGACGTCCGCGCGCAGCGCGGCCCGCTCGTCCTGCTCGAGGCCTTCGGCCCCGTCCACCTCGTGGGCGGCGGCGGTGACGACCGAGTTGACCTCGGTCGCGCGCGCGGCCGGCGTGGCGAACTCGCTCGGGTCGAGGTTGAAGAAGATCGAGAGGACCCTGCCGCGCTCGGGGCGCAGCTCGGCGAGGCGGCGCAGCCGTCCCCGTGTCGTCGATTGTGCGGCCATGGGTCGCGGCTACCCGGCTCCGGCAGCCGCCGAACCGGCATCTGTGACCACGCGTACGTGTGGTTCCCGGACTGCACCGGAAGACGGTGCGTCAGCGGGCTCGACGATGCCGAGCCCTTCGACGATCACGAAGAACGCGCGGGCGAACGGCGAGCTCGCCGTGGCCGCCCGGACGTGCGGCCAGTCGATCTGCTCGCGCAGCGCGCGGGCGATCGCGAGCAGCCCCTCGTAGCGCAGGTGGTGCTCCGAGACGGCCATCAGCTTCGTGATCAGCACGTCCTCGAGGGCCATGACGCGCATCGACATGGAGAGCACGGCCAGCTCCTCGCCGCGCCCGATCACGTCGTCGTCGATCTCGAGCCCCTTGGGCCAGAAGATGAGATCGACGAGGACGTCGCCGTCCCACGCCTTGGCGAGCCACTCCTCGGGCGGGTCGTCGATCCGCAGGCCCGCGGCGGCGAGCGCCTCCAGCGCGCGGTCCAGGTCCTCGCGCTTGATCATCAGGTCGAGGTCGTGACGGGTCTCGGGGCCGCCGCGCGCCCACGAGGCCAGGCTGCCGCCGAGCAGGAACGGCACGCCGGCGCCGCGCAGCGCGGCGGCGGACTTCTTCAGCGTGGCCTCGATGTCGCTGAACGGCTGCTCCTCCTCGACGGACATAGGGCGCCTCCTACCCGGGTACGCGCCGGACGATGGCCATACGCTCGGAGAACGACCCCGGCCGTGCGGCGCCTGACCGCTGCGCGATCCGGATCGCGGCGACCGGCGACATCCACCTGGGCCGGGAGGGCGACGAGGAGCGCTGGACGGAGGCCTTCGCCGGCCTGCGCAACCAGGTCGACCTCGTCCTGCTGGCGGGCGACCTGACCACGCACGGGGAGCCGGAGCAGGCGGCGATGGTCGCCGCGGCCGTCCGGCCGCTCGAGGGCGTGCCGATCCTCGCCGTGCTCGGCAACCACGACTGGCACGCGAACCGCCGCGACGAGGTCGTCGCCGCGCTCGAGGACGGCGGCGGGATCGACGTGCTCGAACGCGAGCACCGCGTGCTCGAGCTGTGCGGCGCGGAGGTCGGCATCGCGGGCTGCAAGGGCTTCGGCGGCGGCTTCGACGGCGCTCACATCCCCGACTTCGGCGAGCCGCTGATGCGCGAGGTCTACGCGGAGTCGATGCGCGAGGCCGACGCGCTGGACGCCGCGCTCGCGGCGATCGCGCTGTGCCCGTTCCGGATCGCGCTGCTCCACTACGCGCCCGTCACGGCGACGCTCGCGGGCGAGCGCAGCGACATCTGGCCGTTCCTCGGCACGGACCGCCTGGCGGCGCCGCTGCGCGAGCACCATCCCGACCTCGTGCTCCACGGCCACGCGCACGCCGGCACGTTCGCGGGGCAGCTCGGCGAGGTGCCGGTCTACAACGTGAGCGTGCCCGTCCTGGGCGAGGACTTCTGGGTGTTCGAGATGACCGGCGCGCCGCGCCGGATGCCGTCCGAGGTCCATTGACGGAAACTTCTCCGACGCGTGTCGAAAACGGGGTGCCCTCGTTCGTCGCGCTCGACGAAGAGGCGGAACGGCCGCCCACCCGCTAAGAAGGAGTACCGCAAATGCGCTTCATGGTCATCGTCAAGGCGACGCCCGACTCCGAGGCCGGCGTGATGCCGAGCACGGAGGACCTCGCGGCGATGGGCGACTACAACGAGGAGCTCGCCAAGGCCGGCGTCATGCTCGGCGGCGAGGGGCTGCACCCGAGCTCGGCCGGCGCGCGCGTCCGCTTCGACGCGGAGGGCCGCGCGACCGTCGTCGACGGGCCGTTCGCCGAGACCAAGGAGCTGATCGCCGGCTACTGGATCCTCCAGGCCTCGTCGAAGGACGAGGTCCTCGAGTGGGTCAAGAAGATCCCGGCCGGCACGGGGCAGCCGTCCGAGGTCGAGGTCCGGCAGGTCTACGACGTCGAGGACTTCGGCGACGCCTTCACGCCCGAGCTGGCCGAGCAGGACGCGCGCATCCGCGAGCAGGCGGAGTCCCAGCACGGGAGCTGAGTGCCGGGGGACGCGCGCCATGTCGTCGACGCCGTCTGGCGGATGGAGTCGGCCCGGGTCATCTCCGGGCTGGCCCGCATGGTGCGCGACGTCCCCCTCGCGGAGGACCTCGCCCAGGAGGCGCTGGTCGCCGCGCTCGAGACCTGGCCGCGGTCGGGCGTCCCGGACAACCCGGGCGCCTGGCTGATGGCCACGGCCAGGAACCGCGCGATCGACCTGATGCGACGGAACGCCCGGCTGCAGGACAAGACGGAGGTGATGGCCCGCGACCTCGGCATCGCGATGGCCGCGGGCATGGCGCCGCCGTGGGAGGAGGGGATCGGCGACGACCTGCTCGCGCTCGTCTTCACCTGCTGCCACCCCGCGCTCTCGCGCGAGGCCCGCGTGGCGCTCACGCTGCGGATGGTCGGCGGCCTCAAGACGGAGGAGATCGCGCGGGCGTTCCTCGTCGAGTCGCGGACCGTGGGGCAGCGGATCTCGCGCGCGAAGAAGACGCTCTCCGAGCTCCATGCCCCGTTCGCGGTGCCGGAGGGCGACGAGCTCGACGAGCGGCTGCCCGGCGTGCTCGAGGTCATCTACCTGATCTTCAACGAGGGCTACGCCGCCACGCAGGGCGAGCAGTGGATGCGCCCCGCGCTGGTCGAGGACTCGCTCCGGCTCGGCCGCGTGCTCGCCGAGCTCACCCCGCGCGAGGCCGAGGTCCACGGGCTGGTGGCGCTGATGGAGCTCCAGGCCTCGCGGATGCGCGCCCGCCGCGGGCGGGACGGCCGGCCCGTGCTGCTGATGGACCAGGACCGGAGCCGCTGGGACCTGCTGCTGATCGGCCGCGGGCTGCGGGCGCTCGACCGGGCCGAGGGGCTCGGCGGCGCGCTCGGGCCGTATGCGATCCAGGCGGCGATCGCGGCCTGTCACGCCCGCGCGCGCACGCCCGAGGCGACGGACTGGGTCCGCATCGCGGCGCTCTACGACCGGCTGTCCGAGGTGTCGCCGTCGCCGGTCGTCGAGCTCAACCGCGCGGTCGCGCTCGGCATGGCCTACGGGCCGGAGGCCGGGCTGGCGCTCGTCGAGGCGATCGAGGCGACGGGCGCGCTCGAGGGCTACCACCTGCTGCCGAGCGCGCGCGGCGAGATGCTCGAGCGCCTGGGGCGGGCCGAGGAGGCGCGCGCCGCCTTCGCCGCCGCGGCCGCGCTCACGGAGAACGAGCACGAGCGCGCGGTGCTGCTCGCCCGGGCGGGCGCTACCAGCCCAGGGTCCCGCGCGCGCCCTTGAAGGGGCCGGCGAGGTCCGCGGTGATCCAGCCGCCGTAGAAGTCGCCCTCCTGCGCCGCGACGCGCTCGTCGCCGAGGTACGCGGCGTCCATCCGGCCGGGATAGAAGGCGACGTGGCCCGCCAGCGCCGCGTAGGCGGGAGCGGGGGAGGGATAGCTCCACGCGGCCCGCTCGGCCACCGTCCCGTCGCCGCCGCGGACGTCGTGGTACGCGGCGCGGCCCTTCCACTCGCACATCGAGCTCCCCGCGGCCGGGAGGAGCGTGCCCGGCGCCACGTCGGCCGCCGGGACGTAGATCGTCGGCGGATGCGAGGTCTCCAGCACGCGCAGCGCGCGCGTCGAGTCCGCGATCGTCGCGCCGCCGAGCTCGACGCGCACGCGCCGCTCGCACGCCACGAGCGCCGGCGGCCGCGGGTAGTCCCAGACGTTCTCCATGCCTCTGGGGATACGCGGGTGCGACACTGGACGGACCATGGCTTCCGAGAATTCCTTCGGCGCGCGGACCGAGCTCGAGGTCGGCGGGCGCGCATATGACATCTACTCCCTCGAGGCACTCCAGGCCTCCTACGACGTCGCGCGATTGCCCTTCTCGCTGAAGGTGCTGCTGGAGAACCTGCTGCGCAACGAGGACGGCGTCGGCGTCCGGGCCGAGGACATCGAGGCGCTCGCCACGTGGGACGCCAAGGCGGAGCCCTCCAAGGAGATCGCCTTCACCCCGGCGCGCGTGATCCTGCAGGACTTCACCGGCGTGCCGTGCGTCGTCGATCTGGCGGCGCTGCGCGACGCGATGGCCGAGATGGGCGGCGACCCGGCGGCGATCAACCCGCTCGTGCCGGTCGAGCTCGTCATCGACCACTCCGTGCAGGTCGACGCGTTCGGGTCGGCCAAGGCCTTCCTGCACAACGTGGAGCGGGAGTTCGAGCGCAACGGGGAGCGCTACGCGTTCCTGCGGTGGGGCCGGACGGCGTTCGAGGGCTTCAAGGTCGTGCCCCCGGACACGGGGATCGTGCACCAGGTCAACCTCGAGTATCTCGCCCGCGTGGTGTTCGACGACGACGGCGTCCTGTATCCGGACACGCTGGTCGGGACGGACTCCCACACGACGATGATCAACGGCCTCGGCGTGCTCGGCTGGGGCGTCGGCGGCATCGAGGCGGAGGCCGCGATGCTCGGCCAGCCGATGTCGATGCTCATCCCGCGCGTGGTCGGCTTCAAGCTCACGGGCGAGCTGCGCGAGGGCGCGACGGCGACCGACCTCGTGCTCACCGTGACCGAGCAGCTGCGCCGCCACGGCGTGGTGGGCCAGTTCGTCGAGTTCTACGGGCAGGGGATCGCGAACCTGCCGCTCGCCGACCGGGCGACGATCGGCAACATGTCGCCCGAGTTCGGATCCACGTGCGCGATCTTCCCGATCGACGCCGAGACGCTCCGCTACCTGCG
>JBEVIG010000127.1:0-22029 GCA_040510855.1 Solirubrobacteraceae bacterium | reverse complement strand
GGAAGCGACAGGCGGACGGCGCGGTCGCGCGGGTCGGCGGTGATGCCGGCCGTCGAGGGCGGGGTCGCGTCGTAGCGGAGCGGGAAGGCGAAGGCGGCGCTGCGGTTGCCGGCGACGTCGCTGCACGTGCCGGTGACCCGCGCGGCGGCGTTGTCGGGGCCGGCGTAGCTGCCGGCGGTGCACGAGGCGAGCCCCGACAAGGCGTCGGTGCCCGAGAAGGCGACGGTGACCGGCGACGTGTACCAGCCGTCGTGGTCGGGCAGCCGGGCCGGGGTGGCGGCGGTGACCGCCGGCGCCGTCCGGTCGATCTTCAGCGGGACGGTGACGCTCGTCGTGATGCCGCCGCTGTCGCGGGCGATGCACCCCTGGTCGGTGCCAGAGGTGTCGTCGGTCAGCGTGACGTCGACGCAGCCCTGCGTCGGCGTTCCGCCGGCGACGGTCCAGTCGACGTCGACGACCGTCCGGTACCAGTCGCCGGAGCAGTCCCTGCCGTTGCACGTCACGTCGATCTGCGGGATGGCCTGCGCCGCCGAGGCGGGCAGCAGAGCGAGGAGGACGGCGAGCAGGATCACGCGCCTCATGCGCCCGGCACCTCCCGCGCGGCGCGGACCAGCAGCGGCGCGCCCGCGGCGGCCAGCACGAGCAGCGCGAGCCCGGCGGCGGCGAGGCCGCCGTCGATGCCGTCGCCCGGGGACGTGACCACGGCGGCCGGTTCCGGGGCCTGCGTCGGCGCGGGCGGGGCTTCCTCGCGGCGGGCCTCCTCGCGTGCGGCGGCGACGAGGCGCCGGGCCTTCCGCCGGGCGGCCGCGAACGCGTGGCGGGCGCGGCGCCGCTCCCGGCGCGCCTCGCGCGCCGCGGAGTCGTCGGCGGCCACGGTCGCGGGTGCGGCGGGGGAAGGCTCGGGCGTGGTCGCGGGCGCCGGTGTCGCCGCCCCGGCGGCAGGGGCCGCCGGCTGCGGGGCGGGCACGACGGGCGCGGGTGTCGGCACCGGGGTCGCCTGCGGCGCCGGATCGGGGCCGGAGGCGCCGTCTCCCGGCGCCGGGTCCGGGCCGCCCGCGAAGGCCGGTGCGGCGCCGATCAGCAGGAGCACCGCAAGCGCGGCGCCCGGTCCGAGCAGTCGTCGGTGGAGCGGGGGGGTGCTCATATCGGCCCGAGAGAGCGCTAGTCCCTCGGGCGACGGTACCGCCGCCGGGCGGCCGCCGGACCTACCCGGAGGGACAGGTCCGGCGACCGGCGCGGCGAGGTCTCACTGCTCCTGCGTCACCTCCTGCGTGAGCCAGTTCAGGTTCAGGCTCAGCGCCTTGCTGAACGCCAGGTTCGCCTGGAAGACCGAGCCCGCCCGCGGCTGCGGGGTCGGCTCGGTGCCGTACGGCGACCTGGAGTTGTCGTGGTGGCCACCCTTGCCGCCGCCGATGGCGACGGGGGTGTTCGTGTTCGACGGCTTCACCTGCGTCGTGTCGGCGGTCCCGTATGCGGACTGCGTGTTGTCCGCGTACTGCTCGGCGAACTGGCCGCCGCCGCCATGGCACTTGCAGCGGTCGCCGCCGCCCTGGGACTGGTCGACCGACTGGCCGGTCCAGTTCAGGTTGCCCGCGAGGGCGAGCGAACCCGCGGCGTTGACCTGCGTCACGTCACCGCCGCCCGAGGGCGCGGACTTCGGCGCGGCGCATCCGCAGCCGTGGCCACCGTGGCCGCCGCCGATGGCGACGGGCGCGTTGGTGTTGCTCGGCCACTTCTGCTCCGTCGTGGCGGTGGCGTCGGCCGTCTGGTCGTTGTACGCCCACTGCCCGGCCGCCTGGATGCCGCCACCCGAGCCGCCGGTCTGGGTGACCGACTGGTCCGCGATGTTGGCGTTGCCGGCCGCGGCCAGCGAACCGGCGAGGTTCGCCTGGGTGACGTCGCCGCCGCCCTGGCCGGCGCCCGCGTTCGTGTTCGACGCGCCGGACTGCGTGGTGGTCGCGTCGGCCGTGGCGTCCTGCTTGCTGTCGGCCCACTGGCCGACGGCCTGCACGCCGGTGCCGCCGTGGCACCCGCAGCCGTCGACCTGCTTCGGGGCGTAGCCCGGAGCGTGGCCGTTGGGGGCGCCGCCGCCCTGGGACTGCTCGACGGTCTGGCCGGTCACGTTGAGGTTCCCGGCGATCCCGAGGGAGCCCGCGGCGTTGATCTGGGTGACGTCGCCGCCGCCCGAGGGCGCCGACGAGGTCGGGGCATGGCACTTGCAGTCGTGACCGCCGCCGATGGCGACGGGCGTGTTCGTGTTGCTGGGCTTCCACTGGTCGGTCTCCGCCGTGGCGTCGGCCGACTGGTCGTTGTCCGCCCACTGGCCGACGGCCTGGACGCCGCCGCCGCTCTGGGTGACCGTCTGCTCGGTGCCGTTGCCGTTGAGGGCGACGGCGCCGGAGCCTGCGGCGTTGATCTGGGTCACGTCGCCGCTCGCACCACCGCTGCCGATGCGCACGGGCGTGTTCGTGTTCGACGCGCCGGACTGGGTCGTGGTCGCGTCGGCCGTCGCGTCCTGCTCGCTGTCGGCCCACTGGCCGACGGCCTGCACGCCGGTGCCGCCATGGCACCCGCACCCGCCGCCCTGGGACTGGTCGACCGTCTGGCCGGTCCAGTTCCCGTTGGCCGCGATCGCGCCGGAGCCTGCCGCGTTGGTCTGCGTGACGTCGCCGTCATCGCCGCCGCTGCCGATCCGGACGCTGGTGTTCTCGTTGGACGGATACTTCTGCGTCGTCGTCGCGTCCGCGTCTGCGGTCTGGTCGTTCTTCGCATCCTGGAAGGCGACCTGCTCCCCGCCACCGCCGCCGCTCTGCGTGGCCGACTGATCGGTCACGTTCGCGTTGCCGGCCGCGGCGATCGAGTCGGCGATGTTCGACTGCGTCACGTTCCCGTTCGAGCCCGGGCTCCCGATCCGCACGGAGATGTTCGAGTTCGACGGCTTGATCTGCTCCGTCGTCGCCTCGGCATCGGCCGTCTGGTCGTTGTGGGCGCCCTGGACGGCGGTCTGCCCGCCACCCGACGAGCACTTGCAGTTCCCGCCGCCCTGCTGCTGGTCGGCGGTCTGCGTGGTGCCGTTGATGTTGCCCGCGGCCGCGACGCTGCCGGCCTGGTTGGTCTGCGTGACGTTCCCGTTGGGACCGCCGCTGCCGATCCGCACCGAGATGTTCTCGTTCGACGGCTTGACCTGCTGCGTGGTCGCCGTCGCTCCTGCGTTCTGCGTGCTGCCGGCGCCCTGGGCGGCGGCCTGGGACCCGCCGCCGGCCTGCGTGGCGGACTGGTCCGTGATGTTGGCGTTGCCGGCCACTGCGGCCGAGCCGGCGGCGTTGACCTGCGTGACCGAGCCGTTCGCGCCCGGGCTGCCGATCCGGACGTCGATGTTCGAGTTGCTCGGCTGATACTGCGTCGTGCTGGCGTTGGACGTGGCCGTCTGGCCACTGCCCGCGGTCTGCTGGACCGCCTGCTGTTGCGCGTTCGCCGTGGTGGTACCAACCCCTGATATCACCAGCAGGACCGCGGCGAGCAGCGCGAGGGGATGCCTTCGCATCGTCGCTCCTTGTCCGTTGGTCGATGGTCGTGCGCCGGAGTCCGCCGGCGCTCGCTGAGGACCGTCGACCGCGCCTAGCCGGGGCGCTCGAGGCGGAAGCCGCCCATGGCCGGGCGTGGCAGCAACACGCCGGCCAGCAGGCCGCTCAGGAGGAAGGCGAGGATGGGTGGGAGGAAGGTCTCGAGGACGCCGGCGGCGCCCGCGCCGGCCGTGGCGGCCGCGGCGCTCGCGGCGACCTGGAGGTCGGGAGCGGCGGCGGGCGGGAGCACGGTCGCGGCGGGGGCGCGGTCGCGCGCACGGCGGTCGCCGCGCTCCTCGGTGCGGCCGGTGGCCGCCCGCTCCACCGCAGCGGCGGTGGCGGCCGCCGCGGGCAGCGGCCCGCCGATCGCGGACGAGGCGGCGGGTGCGACGCCCGCGATCGGGTCCGGGCCGCGCGCGGCCCGGCGCGGATGCGCCGGCGCGCCGCGGCGGTGTCGGCGCCCCTCCTGTGGCGAGGCGCGCCCTGATGCGTCCGGCTCGACCACCGCGCCGGGGACCGGGACGGGAACCGGCACGCCCACGCCGGGCACGTTGCCGATCGCCTCGGCGACGGGCGCCGGGAGCGGGACGTCCGGGACCGCGGGCAGCTCGCCGCAGCTCCACGTCCAGTTCCACTCCCAGTCGCCGCCCGGCGGCGCCGGCATCTGCGGTGCGGCCGCGCTCGGGTCGCACTCGCCGTTCGTCACCCACGTCCAGTTCCACACCCAGGTCGTGGGCGGCTCCGCCTGCGTGCCGCCGACGACGACGTTCGGCGGGGCGGCCGCACCGCCGGAGCCGCCGCCACCCTGCTGGACGGGCCCGTTGTCGCCGGGGCTGAAGATGCGCACGTTGACGTTGACGTTCGCGGGTGGCGGCGCGGGGGTGGGGACGGGCGTCGCCGCCGGCGCGGGGTCGGGCTTCGGCTCCGGCTTCGGCGGCGCCGCGGCCGGCTCGGGCGCGGGGGCGGGCGTTGCCACCGGCGTGGGGGCCGCGGGCGCATTTTCACCGTTATTCACACCCGCGATTTCTTGATACTGCTCAACGCTCGGCACCACGGGTGCGGCCGGCGCCGCGGGCGGTGGTGCGGGCACGGCCGCGGCGGCTTGCGCGGCGGCTTCCTGCACCACCGCCGAGGCGGCGGGGGGCTGTTGATACTGCCCTGATATCACGTCCTGGAGCGGAATCTGGGGAACCTGGGCCGACGCCGGCGCCGCCGTCGCGCAGGCGGCGACCACGACGGCGAGCGTCGTGCGGGCCAGGCGGCGATGCGGGGTCGCTCCGGTCATGGATCCTCGGGGATTAACTCCCCCAGGGGTCCAGGATTGAGCCATTAAGTGTTGACTTCTACGCTTTTTCGGTGAGAGGCTCGCCGCCATGGTCTCCGCCCGCGATCACCAGGCCGCCCGCCGGAGCGAGATCGAGCGCCACGTGCCGCTCGTCCGCGCCGTGGCGCGGCGCTACGCGCGGGGCGGCGAGCCCTACGACGACCTCGTGCAGGCCGGCTGCCTGGGGCTGATCGCAGCCGTCGACCGCTGGGACGCGGCCCGCGGCCCGTCGTTCGAGGCCTACGCCGTGCCGACCATCCACGGCGCCATCCGGCACCACCTCCGCGACCGCGCCCCCGGGGTCCGGGCGCCGCGCTCCGGCGCCGCGCCGGTCCTCACCCCGCTCGAGGACGACCTCCCGGGCCGCGACGACCCGATCGCCGCGGCCGAGGACCGCCTCGCGCTCGCCCTTGCGATGCGGCGGCTGCCGCTGCGCGAGCGGCGGATCGTCGCCCTCGCCTTCTACGGCGACCGCAGCAGCCGCACGATCGCGCGCGACCTCGGCCTCTCGCAGGTCCACGTCTGCCGGCTGCTGCGCTCCGCCCTCGCGCGCATGGAGGCGTGCCTCGCCGAGCAGGTTGTGGGTGCCGAGGATGCGGCGTAGGGTTGCCGCATGTCCCGCCCCGCGCCCGAGGCGCCCCCGGCGACGGCGCCCGACCCGGCAATGGCCGAGGCGGAGAACCAGCGCGACCACAGCGGCCGCCTGCTCGTGCGGATGCCCAAGAGCCTGCACGCCGAGCTCGCCCGCACCGCGGAGCGGGACGGCACGAGCCTGAACGCCTTCATCGTCGCCGCGCTCTCGGGCGCGGTCGGCTGGCGGACGACGGACGACGGGAAGCCGGCGCCGCGGCCCGCGGACGCGTCCGCGCCGGCTCCCCGGGCAGAGCCCGAGCGCGGGCTCTCCCTGGCGCTGAAGGCGAACCTCGTCGCGCTCGGGCTGGCCATCGCGGTCGCCATCGCGCTGCTCCTCACCGCCTGGCTTGGCTGACGGATCGCCCCGAGCGGGTATGGAGAGAGGCGTGGCCGGCCTCGTCGCGCAACTCACGCTCGCGGAGAAGGCGGCGCTCTGCGTCGGCGACTCGTTCTGGGCGATGCGCGGTGTCGAGCGGCTCGGCGTGCCGTCGATCGTGCTCACCGACGGTCCGCACGGCGTCCGCCGCCAGCAGGCGCTCGACGACGCGGGGCTGGGCGGCAGCCGCCCGGCCACCTGCTTCCCGACCGGCTCCGCGCTCGCGGCGACCTGGGATGTCGCGCTGCTCGAGGAGGTCGGCACCGCGCTCGGGCGCGAGGCCCGCGCCCAGGGCGTCAGCGTGCTGCTCGGACCGGGTGCCAACCTCAAGCGCACGCCGCTCTGCGGCCGCAACTTCGAGTACTTCTCCGAGGACCCGCTGCTGTCCGGCGAGCTGGCCGGCGCGTGGATCCGCGGCGTGCAGGCGCAGGGCGTCGCCGCCTCGCTCAAGCACTTCGCGGCGAACAACCAGGAGCACCGCCGCTACAGCGTCGACGCGCTGATCGACGAGCGCGCCCTGCGCGAGCTCTACCTCGCCAGCTGGGAGCGCGCGGTCACGACCGGCGCGCCGTGGACGGTGATGTGCGCCTACAACCGCGTCAACGGCCCGCTTTGCAGCGAGCACCACGAGCTGCTCACGGAGATCCTGCGCGACGAGTGGGGCTTCGACGGGATCGTCATGTCCGACTGGGGCGCGGTCGACGACCGGGTCGCGGCGCTCGCGGCCGGTCTCGACCTCGAGATGCCCGGGTTCGGGCAGCCGAACGACACGGCGCTCGCGCGCGCCGTGGCGGACGGCCGGCTCGCCATGGCCGCGCTCGACCGGGCGGCCGAGCGGCTGCTGAGGCTCGTCGAGCGGACCGCGCCGGCCCGCGACGAGGGCCATGCCTACGACGCCGAGGCCCACCACGCGCTCGCCCGCCGCGCCTCCGCCGCCGCGACCGTGCTGCTCAAGAACGAGGGCGGGCTCCTGCCGCTCGCGCCGGACGCGGACGTCGCGGTCGTCGGCGCGTTCGCCTCTGAGCCGCGCTACCAGGGCTCGGGCAGCTCCGGCGTGAACCCCTACCGGCTCGACGACGCCCGGAGCGCGCTCGGCGAACGGCCCTACGCGCCCGGCTACGGCCGCCACGACGAGGCGCCGGACCCGGCGCTGCTCGACGCGGCTCGCGCGCTCGCGCGCGGCCGCGACGCGGTCGTCGCCTTCGTCGGTCTCACGGAGGCCTACGAGACGGAGGGCTACGACCGCCGGCACCTGCGGCTCCCGCCCGCGCACGACGCGCTCGTCGAGGCGGTGGCGGAGGTCAACGCGAACCTCGTCGTGGTCGTCGCGAACGGCGCGCCGGTCGAGCTGCCGTGGCGCGACCGCGTGCCCGCGATCCTCGAGGCGTACCTCGGCGGGCAGGCGGGCGGGAGCGCGATCGCCGACGTGCTCACCGGCGCGGCCGAGCCCGGCGGCCGCCTCGCGGAGACGTTCCCCGCCCGCTGGGAGGACCACCCGCTCCACGGCATCCCGATGGGGCCGCGCGTGTCCGAGTACCGCGAGAGCGTGTACGTCGGCTACCGCCTCGCCGGCGCGGACGAGGCGTTCCCGTTCGGCCACGGCCTCTCCTACACGACGTTCGCGTGGTCGGACCTGGAGGTCGGCCCGCCGTCCGTCGCCGACGACGGCGAGCTCGCCGTGACCGCGCGGCTGACCGTGACGAACACCGGCGACCGCGCCGGCTCGGACGTCGTGCAGCTCTACGTCCACGACGCCGAGTCGACCGCCTACCGGCCCGAGCACGAGCTGCGCGCCTTCGCCAAGGTGCACCTGGAGCCCGGCGCCTCCGAGGAGGTCGCGCTGGCGCTCGACCGCCGCGCGTTCGCCTTCTGGGATCCGGGCCACCACGCGTGGGTGGTGGAGCCGGGCACGTTCGAGCTGCGCGCGGGCGCCTCGGCGCGCGACATCCGCGCCACGGCCACGGTGGAGGTCACGGCGGGCGCCGCGACGCCGGCGCCGTCCGCGCGCGCAGCGCAGCCGGGCCCGGTGCCGCCCGCGTCACGCGGCGCGTTCGCCACGCTGCTCGACCGCGCGCTGCCCGAGAACGCGCCCGACGCGCCGGGCGAGTACACGCGCAACACGCCGCTGGCCGACATGCGCCGCTCGCCCGTCGTGCTCGCGCTGATCGCGGCGATGCGGCGCCAGATGGCGGACGAGCACGGCCACATCGAGCCGCTCTTCGAGAGCATGCTCGACGACGCGCCGCCGCGCATGCTGCCGATGCTCACGCACAACGCGCTGAGCCCCGCGATGCTCGAGGGCGCCGTCGCGCTGGCCAACGGCCGCGCGGTCGGCGGGTTGCGGGCGACGGTGAGCGCCGCGATCGAGCGGATCGGCCGCTAGGCGAGGCCGCGCGGGTCGCTCGGGTTCCCGGCGGGCAGGAGCTGGCGCTCCAGATCGCGGAGGCCGTGCTCGGCGAGCGACGCGATCTCGTGCTCGGGGAGCGGCGGGCGGCGGCGGTGGAAGTGGTGGGAGGCGGGGAAGCGCGGTTGCATGGGGAGCCTTTCGCGGCGTCGGGGTCTTGCCACCCAGTACGTCTGAACCGCCGCGGCATTCCATCGACGTCGTCTTGGGGGGCCATCGACCGCGTTGATGACAGCCGCCCCGCACGGGTCGTTAAGCGGCTCAGGCCGCCCCGAGGGGCGGCCTGAGCACAAACGCGGTGGTGCCGCTCGAGGAGCCCTCGGGTCCAGCGCTCAAGAGCGCCGGGGACCGTCTGGGGCGGCGGGCCTCTCACCTCGATGGCCTCGCTCTCTGCGGCTGTCCTCCGCGTCCGGGAAAACCCTATGCGGAGGCGGCGCGATTCCGCAAGAGCCGCCGGGTCGAGTTCCCGCACGGTGCGGGAAATCTCATCCCGACCCAGGCTTTAACCGTGCTCGCCACACTGGATCGCAGCAATGGATCGTCCCCAGTCCCGGTGGCTGCCGCCGCTCGCGCCGCAGCCCGTCCCCGAGCCCTCCCTCCCCGCCTCTCCGCCGCCCCGGCGGACGGGGCTCCGGCGCTTCACCGGCCCGCTCTTCGTCGGGCTGCTCGCGCTGCTCAAGTGGGGCAAGGCCGCGCTGCTGCTCCTCCCGAAGGCGAAGGTGCTCACGACCTCGGCGTCGATGCTCGTCTCCGTCGCCGCGTACGCGCTGATCTGGGGCTGGAAGTTCGCCGTCGGCTTCGTCGCGCTCCTCTTCATCCACGAGATGGGGCACTACATCCAGCTGCGCCGCGAGGGGGTGCGCCCGTCGGGGATGGTCTTCATCCCGTTCCTGGGCGCCGCCGTCGGCGCGCGGTCGCTGGGCGGGAGCGCGCTCGCCGAGGCGCGCGTCGGCCTCGCCGGCCCGATCCTCGGCACGCTGGCGACGCTCGCGCTCCTGCCGATCGCGGCGGCGACCGACGACGACTTCTGGCGCGCGCTCGCCTTCACCGGCTTCTTCCTCAACCTCTTCAACCTCGCGCCGGTCGTGCCGCTCGACGGCGGCCGCGCGATGGCGGCGATGGCGCCGTGGATGTGGTTCGCCGGCTTCGGCGTGATGGTCTTCCTCGTGTTCGTCTGGCCGAACCCGATCCTGATCCTCATCACGCTGCTGGCGGCCTACGAGACCTACCGCCGCTGGAAGAGCCGCAAGGGCGGCGAGGAGGGCAACGCCGAGTACTACAAGGTCGCGCCGCGGCACCGGGTCGCGGTCGCGGCGGTCTACATCGGCCTCATCGTGCTGCTCGCCCTCGGCATGGACGCCACCTTCGTCGAGCGCTCGCTCGCCGACGTCCGAGGGTGAAATCCGCCCACGTTGCGGGATGACCGTGCGGCGGCCCTTGCGCGATCCGCGGGCCACATCGTAGGTTCCTGCCAGACGCGGAGCACGAGCCGCAAAGAGCGAGGCCACCGAGGTGAGAGGCCCGCCGCCCAGAGGGTCCGGAGCTTTCGAGCGAAGGGCAAGAGGGCTCCTCAGGCGGCTCGTCTCTGCGTCGCTTTCGTTTAAGCCCGCCCGTGCGGCGCGTCCCAGTCGAGCTCCGGGCCGATCGGGATGATCCGGCTGGGCTCGAGCGAGTCGTGCGTCGTGTAGTAGTGGCGCTTGATCTGCTCCATCTCGATGGTCCCAGCGATCCCGGGGCGCTGGTGGAGCTCCCGCGCGTAGCCCCACAGGTTCGGGTGGTCGACGAGCCGCCGCAGGTTGCAGCGGAAGTGGTCGACGTAGACCGCGTCGAAGCGGACCAGCGTGGGAAGAGGCGCCAGTCCGAGGCCGTGATCCGGTCGCCGGCGAGGTAGCGGCGGGTGCCGAGCAGCTCCTCGAGCCACGCGAGCGTCTCGAACACGCGCGTCGCCGCCTCCTCGTAGGCCTCCTGGGAGCGCGCGAAGCCGGACTCGTAGACGGCGTTCTGGAGGTCGGCGTAGATGTGGCCGTCGAGCCGCTCCATCTCGCGCCGCAGCTCGTCCGGGTGGAGGTCGCCGCGGCCGAACTCGAGGTCGAGGATGCGGACGATGTCGGCGGATTCGTTGTCGACGATCCGCTCCTCCTCCTCGTCCCAGAGGACGGGGACGCTGATCCGGCCCTCGAAGGCCGGGTCGGTGGCGTCGTAGGCCTCCCGGAGGAACGACCACCCGTGGAGCGGATCGGCGAACTCCCCGCCCGTGAACGCCCAGCCGCGCTCGTCGCGGTACCGCCCCGCCTCCACGGTGGGCGTGCGGTCGCGGAACTTCGACTGCTCGCGGACGAAGCGGCCTGGGAGGGCCGTCGCGCCCGCGGACGTCCGGGGAGCCATGGCTCCCTACATACCCAGCTCCTCGAAGAGCCGGAGCCAGATCTCGGACCTCGTGGGGAACGCGGGGACGGCGTGGCGCAACCGCGTCAGCGGCACCTCGCCGACGACCGCGATGGTCGCGGCGTGGAGGAAGTCGGCGGTCTCGGCGCCCGTGATCGTCGCGCCGACGAGCAGCCCGCGGCCCTCGTCCACGACGAAGCGGGCGGTGCCGGGCGCGTTGCGGCCGTAGAAGGAGCCGCCGGCGTTGCCGGAGGTCGGGACGTCGACGGCGCGCACGGTGAGCCCGGCCACGCCGGCCGTGATCGTGCTGTGGCCGACGGCACCGACCTGCGGGTCGGTGAAGATCACGCGCGGCGAGAGCGGGCCGTCGGCGCCGTGCTCCTCGGCGACCTCCTTGCCGAGCAGGTGGTCGGCGCAGACGCGGCCCTGGTACTTGGCCATGTGGGTGAACGCGGCGCGGCCGTTGAGGTCGCCGATCACGTAGAGCCACTCGTGGCCGGGGACCTGGCAGCGGGCGTCGACGGTCGTGAGCGCCTTCGCGTCGAGCCCGACGGTCTCGAGCCCGAGCCCCTCGGCCTGCGGCGTGCGGCCGACCGCGACGAGCAGCTGCTCGGCCGTGACGTCCGAGCCGTCGCCGAGCGTGACGGTCACGTCGCCGCCGGGCGCGCGCTCCACGCGCGTCGCCTTCTGGCCCGTGCGGATGTCGACGCCCTGCTCCGCCAGCGCCTCGGTGACCTCCTCGCAGGCGAAGACCTCCTCCTTGCCGAGCAGCCGGTGCTCGCCCTCGATCAGCGTGACCCGCGCGCCGAGCGAGCTGTACGCCTGGCTCATCTCCACGCCGACGACGCCGCCGCCCATGATGATCAGGCTCGCTGGGATCGCCTTCGCGGTCGTGGCGTCGCGGTTGGTCCACGGCTCGGCCTCGCGCAGCCCGTCGATCGGCGGCAGCGTCGGCGTCGTCCCGCCCGCGAGGATGACGGCCTTGCGCGCCTCGATCTCCTCGCCGCCGGCGATGACGCGGTTCGGCCCGGCCAGCGCGCCCCAGCCGCGGATCAGCGCGATGCCGCGGTCCTCGAGCCATGGCAGCTGGCTGCTGTCGTCGAGGTCATGGATGATCTCGTCGCGGCGGGCGAGCACCGCGGCGACGTCGAGCTCGCCCGTGACCGCCTCGGCGGCGCCGGGGATCCGCCGCGCCTCCGCGAGCGCCTCGCCGGGGCGCAGCAGCGCCTTCGACGGCATGCACGCCCAGAAGGAGCACTCGCCGCCGACCTTCCGGTCCTCGACGATCGCCACCTCGAGGCCGCCCTCGGCGAGCCGCCCCGCCGCCACCTCGCCGCCGGGGCCCGCGCCCAGCACCACCACGTCGTAGCTCCGCATGCGCGGACCCTACCCGCGACCCGCCGCTCCCGACTCGGCGTTAACCGGCACTTAGGTCCGGTTCACGTCCGGCTCAGCGGCGGGACCGACACTGTCGGCGTGCGCCTCTCCTTCCCAGACAACGCGGTGGTCGTCGTGGCCGGCCTTCCCGGTGCCGGCAAGTCGACACTGATCCGCCGCGTGGTGGACCGCTCCGCGGTCGAGGTCGTCGACACCGACGACCAGCGCAGGGACGGGGGGCGCGCCTCGTATGTGCGCCATTACGGCCGCATCCTGGCCGCTGTGCGGGGCTCGCGACCTGTCGTGATCCACTCGCGGGGGACGGTGGGGACCCTTCGCCGCGCGATCACGCTGGTCGCGGCCCTGCACGGTCGGCCTGTTCACTTGATCCTCCTCGACGCATCCTGGGAGGAAGCCGAGGACGGTCAGCGCAGGCGCGGCCGCGGCGTCTCGCGGAGGCGCATGGACCGCGAGCTGCGCCGCTGGCGGCGCCTGCGCGACCGCGGACCCCGGCACGAGGGCTGGGCCTCCGTGACGGCGCTCGACAGGGCTACCGCAGCCGCTGCCGAGCCCCTACAATGGGAGGCGACATACACCCCGGGGACGACAGGCTTCGACGTGGTCGGTTCGCGGGGGTGGTTGCGAGTCGAGGTGCCGGAGGCCTCGTAAAACCCCGGCAAAAACACAAGTGCGAAGTCTCACGACTTCTCGCTCGCTGCCTAGCCGAAACTAGCCAGTGAGTCTTCGCCCCCGGAGCCTGCGCCGGGATCATGCGGAGTCAACAGCAGGCCAATGCCCCCGGAACGCCCGCCTGAGCCGCCCGGGGGGACTCTTGATCAGGCTGGCCCTTCCGTAACCTTGCCGGCGTAGCGAGCGGAGGGCGAGATCCAGAGCGCCGGACATGCTCGTAGACGCCACCTCTTGCGCGATTGCGGACGCGGGTTCAATTCCCGCCGTCTCCACTCACCGGGCCCGGACCGACGATGGGCGTCTTCGCGCTCAGCGTCGCGCGCGGGCGGCTGCAGGGCGTAGGGGTGACGCTCACCAGATCCGCGCCTACAATGGACGGACCGTGAACGCCGCCGCCCAGCACCTCCTCGCTGTGCACCGCCCGCCGACGAGCGGGCGCGCGTTCTGGTGGGCCGGCTAGCCGTCGGCCCGCGTCACGCCTCGCTCCACGGACGCCACGCCGACCTCGCCTGACGCGGGGACGCGCTGCTGCGCCCACCGGTGCCTTCCCGCCCTCGTTCCGACACGGGCGCGCAAAGGAGGCCATCGCCATGACCACGCCGACCATCACGCTCACCGGCATCCAGCCGACCGGGGAGCTCCACCTCGGCAACTACGCCGGCGCCGTCCGGCCGCTCGCCCGGCTCGCCGCGCGGCCCGCCAGGGAGACGTTCGTGTTCGTCGCCGACCTGCACGCGCTCAACGGCCGGCCCGAGCCGGCCCTCCTGCGCGACCGCTCGCGCCGGATCGCCGCTGCGCTGCTCGCCTGCGGCCTCGACCACGACCGCGTGCACCTGTACCGGCAGTCGCGCGTGCCCGCCGTCGCGCAGATCAGCGCGCTGCTCGCGAACGTCACGAGCAAGGGGACGCTCAACCGCGCGCACGCCTACAAGGCGCTTGTCGCCGCCAACACCGCCGCGGGGCGCGACCCGGACCACGGCGTGAACATGGGCGTCTACACGTACCCCGTGCTGATGGCGGCGGACATCCTCGCCCTGCGCGCAGGCGAGGTCCCGGTCGGCGCCGACCAGGCCCAGCACCTGGAGATCGCGGTCGAGCTCGCCCGCGCGTTCGCCCGGACCTACGGCCCGGGCGCGCTCCCGGAGCCGCGGGCCGTGATCCCGGGCGACGGCGGCGTGCTCCCGGGCCTCGACGGCCGCAAGATGAGCAAGAGCCACGGCAACACGATCCCGCTGTTCGCGGCGCCGGAGGAGCAGGCGCGGCTCGTCCGCCGCGTCGTCACCGACAGCCGCCGCCCGGACGAGCCGAAGGACCCGGACGCGTGCACGCTCGTCGCGCTCCTCGACGCGTTCGCGGACCCGGCGACCGCGCGGGACGTCCGCGCCCGCTTCCTCGCCGGCGGGATCGGCTACGGCGACGTCAAGGCACTGCTGGCGGAGCAGCTCCACACGTCGCTGGGACCGATGCGCGAGCGCTACGAGGCGCTGCTGGCCGAGCCCGCGCGGATCGACGCCGCGCTCCGGGCGGGCGAGCGCCGCGCGGACGAGCGTGCGTCGGAGACGCTGCGGCTGATGATGGACGCCATGGGCCTCTGAGGCTCATGTCGTGCGCCGGCGTGCTCGACGCGGGCCTGCGCGAGGATCACCCGGGTGAACCTGCCGCGTCCGGTTGACGGCCGGACGTGGCGCCTGGGAGGGTCGGCAACCAGACAGGATCGTCCTCGCTGAAAGGAAGCCGCGTTGACTCGCTCCGCACTCGCTCCCGCCGTTCGCGCCGCCGCGCTCGCCGCGGTGCTCGCCCTCGCCTGCGCCGTGCCGGCGGCCCGGGCCGCTCCGTACGTGTACGTCGGAAGCCCGACCACGGGGGTGTTCCAGTACGGGGTCGGCGCCGGCGGGCTGCTCTCCCCGCTCTCGAACCCGTCGATCGGCGCGCCCGGGGCGAACCAGGTCGCGGTCACGCCGGACGGGAAGTCCGTCTACGCCGCCACGCCCGGCGGCGTCGCCCAGTTCGACATCCTCGAAGGGGGCCAGCTCACCCCGAAGAACCCGCCGGTGATCCCCACCGCGAGCCAGCCGCTCGCGATCGCCGTCAGCCCGGACGGCACGTCGGCCTACGTCTCGCTGTTCGCGAACGCCGTCGCGCAGTACGACATCGTGGCGGGGGGCGGGACGCTCGCACCGAAGGCCACGCCCACGCTGCTGATCATCGGTGTGTCCGGCGGCGTCGCGGTCTCGCCCGACGGCAAGTCCGTCTACGTCGCGTTCGAGAACCCGACAGCCGACAGTGCCGCGGCGGTCGCCCAGTTCAGCGTCGGCGCGGGCGGCGCGCTCGCACCGAAGAACCCGCCGACGGTGAACGCCGGCCTCGGGCCGAGCGGCGGCGTCGCGGTGAGCCCGGACGGCAAGTCGCTGTACGCCGTGAACTCCGGCAGCCAGACGATCTCGCAGTACGACGTCGGCGCCGGCGGCCTGCTGACGCCGAAGTCCGTCGACGCGGCCGGGGCGGGTGACACCCCGGTGGAGATCGCGCTGACACCGGACGGGAAGTCCGCCTACATCGCCAACTTCGGCGAGGGCCCGGGGCAGTCCGGCGGCTCGATCTCGGAGTACAACGTGCTCAGCAACGGCGAGCTGTTCGCGAAGCGCCCGGCGACGCTGCCGGCGAACAACGCGGCCGACGTCGAGGTGAGCGCGGACGGCAGGTCGGCATACGTCTCGGGGCGCAGCGGCGTCTACCAGTTCGACATCAGCTCGAACAACGACCAGCTCCAGCCCAAGAGCCCGCCGACGGTCGCGAGCGGCCCGGGATTCGGCCTCGCGCTCAGCCCCGTGCTCGCCACCCCCGGCGCCGACGTGCTCTTCGGCACCGCCGGCCCGAACACGATCTGCGGGCTCGGCGGCAAGGACGAGATCAACGGCCTCGGCGGTGCCGACGTCCTGTACGGCGACCGCTGCGGCGAGAAGGCCGGCAAGGGCTCGCACGACGTGATCCGCGGCGGCGGCGGCCGCGACAAGCTGTTCGGCGGCGCCGGTCGCGACCGCCTGATCGGCGGCGGCGGGCACGACCGCATCCACGGCGGCCCGGGCCGGGACCGCATCGTCGCGGGCGACGGCCGCGACGTGCTCGACGTGCGCGGCGGCGGCCGGGACCGCGTGGACTGCGGCGACGGCCGCGACAAGGTCAAGGTCGACGGCCGCGACCGCGCGCGCAACTGCGAGCGCGTCCGCTGAGCGCCCGGCGGGGACGGAGGGCCGGTCCCTCCGTCCCCGCCCGCGCTCATAGCGGGCGGTAGACGAGCTCGGGCACGCCGGCGGCGTCGCCGACGCGCAACAGCTCGAAGCGCTGGTCGGCCAGCAGGTCGTGCAGCAGGTGCTGCCCGCCGCCCCAGACCACGGGGTTCACGAACACGCGGAACTCGTCGACGAGCCCGTGCTTCACGAGGTCGGCGGCGAGCCGGCCGCCGCCCGTGGTGACGAGGTGGCCGTCCGTGCGCGCCTTGATCGCGGCGAGCGCCTCCATCGCGTCGCCCTCGAGCAGGCGCGCCTCCCACTCGAGCGGGCCTGAGAGCGTGCGCGAGGCGACCCACTTCGGCATGTCATTGATCCGCGGGCCGATGGGCGACTGGTCGCGCAGCCCCGGCCACACCGACTTGAAGCCCTCGTAGAGGTTGCGCCCGAGGACGAGCGCCTCGGCGCCCTCCATGAGCTCGTTGGTGTGCGCCTGGTGCTCGGGGGTGAGCGTGACCCACTCGGCCGTGGAGTCGATGACGCCGTCGAGGGTGATGGAGCAGAAGCTGATGAGGTGTCCCATGCCCACACGCCGAACGGGGGCGGTCGTCCTCGACACGGGTTGGGCGGAGGGTCAGAACCCTTACTCCCTGTCTCCGCGACCATGCCGCAGATGCGCTTCCTGATGACCATGCACGTCGACGCGGACCACCCGCGCGCCTTCAGCGCCGACGAGGACGTGATCGAGCGGATGGGACGGTTCCAGGCGGCGCTCGAGGAGGCGGACGCGCTCATCTCCGCCGAGGGCCTGCACCCGCCCGAGCGCGGCGCGCGCGTGCGCTGGCGCGGCGGCGAGACGGTCGTGCAGGACGGCCCGTTCGCCGAGGCGAAGGAGCTCTTCGCCGGCTACTGGATCATCCGCGCGGACTCCAAGGAGGAGGCCGTCGCGTGGGCGCGCCGCGTCCCGGCCGGCGAGGGCGTGACGATCGTGGTGCACGAGATCTGGGAGCTCGAGGATCTCCCGGGCCGCTGAGGCCGCGGTCGAGGCCGCCTGGCGCGAGGAGGCGCCGCGGCTCGTCGCCGCGCTCGCGCGGCTGACCCGCGGCGACCTCGACCTCGCCGAGGACCTGCTGCAGGACGCGCTGGTCGAGGCGCTCGCCGCCTGGCCGGAGAAGGGCGTGCCCGGGAAGCCGGGCGCGTGGCTGATGACCGCGGCGCGCCACCGCGCGCTCGACCGGCTGCGGCGCGACGCTGCCCTGCGCGAGCGCCACGCCGCGCTCGCCGCCGCGCTCGCCCGCGACGCGGAGCTCGCGGCGGGCGGCGACCCGACCGCGGCCGAGGCGCTCGCCGCCGCCGACGCGGGCGCCGTCCGCGACGACCTCCTGCGGCTGCTCGCGACGACCTGCCACCCGGCGCTCTCGCCCGACGCCCGCGTCGCCCTCACCCTGCGCCTGCTCGGCGGGCTCTCCACCGCGGAGATCGCGCGCGCGTTCCTGGTGCCGGAGCCGACCGTCGCCCAGCGGATCTCGCGCGCGAAGGCGACGCTCGCCGGCCACGCCTACGCCGAGGCGTCCGTCGCCGACCTCGAGGCGCGGATCGGCGGCGTGCTCGAGGTCGTCTACCTGGTCTTCAACGAGGGCCACGTCGCGACGGGCGGCGACGCGCTCGTGCGCGAGGACCTGTGCCGCGAGGCGCTGCGGCTCGCCCGCCTGGTCACGGAGCTCGTGCCGGCCGACGGCGAGGCGCTCGGGCTGCTCGCGCTGCTGGAGCTGCAGATCGCGCGGCTGCCGGCGCGCACCGGGCCGCACGGGGAGCTCGTCGCGCTGCTC
Source organism: Solirubrobacteraceae bacterium (assembly GCA_040510855.1). Classification (GTDB taxonomy): domain Bacteria; phylum Actinomycetota; class Thermoleophilia; order Solirubrobacterales; family Solirubrobacteraceae; genus DASQMT01. The sequence continues at coordinate 4,221 of JBEVIG010000127.1, read as the reverse complement.
GACCAGGACCGCGCGCTGTGGGACCACGACGCGGTCGATCGCGGGCTCGCCGCGCTCGACCGCGCGCGGGAGGCCGGCGGCGGCGCGCTCGGCCCCTACGGCCTGCAGGCCGCGATCGCCGCGTGCCATGCGCGCGCCGCCACCGCCGGGGACACGGACTGGGCGGCGATCGCCGCGCTCTACGGCGTGCTGGCGGAGGTCGCGCCGTCGCCCGTCGTCGAGCTCAACCGCGCCGCCGCGGTCGGGATGGCCGACGGCGCGGCCGCCGGATTGGCGCGGCTCGACGCCGTGGCGGAGCGCCTCGACGCCTACCACCCGTACCACGCGGTCCGGGGCGGGCTCCTCGAGCGCGACGGGCGGGAGACGGAGGCCGCGGCGGCGTACCGGCGCGCCGCCAAGCTCACGGGCAACGGCGCGGAGCGCGCCGAGCTGCTCCGGCGCGTGGAGCGGCTGGGCTGAGACCCGGCGCAGGAACGGTTGCGGCGCTTGGCGCCGGGCCACGGGCGGGAGTACCGTTCGCGTGCTGACATCGTCACGGGAGGCGAACTTGATTGGTGCCCTGATCCTCGGTCTCCTCGCCGGCTTCATCGGCCGCGCGCTGGTGCCGAACGACATCTTCAGCGACATGAGCGGGCCCAAGTCGTGGGGCATTTCGATCGTCCTCGGGCTCGCCGGCGCCTTCGTCGGCTACCTGGTGTTCACGAGGCTGCTCGGCATCGGCGACGACGACGCCTTCGACCTCGGCGGGATCCTCAGCGCGATCATCGGCGTGATCATCGTGCTCCTCGTCGCCGGCTTCGTCGTCCGCAGGACCGGCGGCCGCGGCGGCGCCGCGCCGGCCGCCTAGCACCGCCCTTCCCGCGCGCGGCGGCCCGCGCCGCCGCGCCGGGCCGCGGCTTGCGAGGATGCGCGGGTGTTCGATCACGTCACGCTCCGCGTCCCCGACCTGCCCGCCGCGGAACGCCGCTTCCAATCGCTGCTCGACCAGCTCGCGTTCGACGAGACGCACAGCACGCGCGCCATCGCCATGTGGGGCGACTTCGCGCTCGCGCAGACCGAGGACGACGCGCACCTGACGCGCGGGGCCCACGTCGCGTTCGCCGCCCGCTCGCACGAGGCGGTCGATGCGTTCTGGGAGGCGGGCGTCGCCGCCGGCCTCGCCGACCACGGGCCGCCGGGCGCGCGCCCGCACTACGAGGACGACTACTACGCCGCCTTCGTCCGCGACGACCACGACAACACCTTCGAGGCCGTCCACCGCGCGGCGAACCGGCGCGGCGGCAACGTCGACCACGTCGCGATCCGGGTCGCCGACCTCGGCGCGGCGCTCGGCTTCTACCGCGGGGTCGCCGACGCCGCCGGGTTCTCCCTGCGCGAGGAGGGCGACGAGGACGCGACGTTCGGCGACGACTCCGGCGGGCTCCTCACGCTCTTCGCCGGCTCGCCGACGCAGCAGCTGCACATCGCGTTCCCGGGCGACGACGAGGCGGTGCGGGCCTTCTTCTCCACGCTCGTCGCCGCCGGGCACCGGCCGAACGGCGAGCCCGGCGAGCGTGCCCGGTACCACCCGGGGTACTTCGCCGCGTACGTGCTCGACCCGGACGGGAACAACATCGAGGTCGTCGATCACCACGAGGGCGGGGGCGCGTGAGCGGCATCGTCGCGGTCACGGGGTCGACGGGCGTCGTCGGAGGCCGCGTCGCCGCGCGGCTGGCGGCGGCCGGCGTGCCGCTGCGGCTGCTCGCACGCGACCCGGCGCGGGCGCCGGAGCACCCGGGCGCGGAGGTCCGGCGGATCGGCGGCTACGGCGCGGGCGACGACGTGCGCGCCGCGCTCGAGGGCGCGGACACGCTCTTCCTCGTGCCCGCCGAGGAGTCGGCCGACCGGGTCGAGCAGCACCGCACGGCGATCGAGGCCGCGGCGGCCGCAGGCGTGCGCCGGATCGTCTACCTCTCGTTCGTCGGCGCGGCGCCCGACGCGACGTTCACGCTCGTCCGCGACCACTGGGCGACGGAGGAGATCGTCCGTGCGACGGGTCTCGCGCACACGTTCCCGCGGATGAACCTCTACATGGACTTCCTGCCGGCCATGGTCTCGCCCGACGGCGCGATCCGCGGCCCGGCGGGCGACGGGCGCGTCGCGGCGATCCTCCGCGAGGACGTGGCCGCCGGCGTCGCGGTCGTGCTCGGCTCCGAGGGCCACGACGGCCGCACCTACGACCTGACCGGCCCGTCCGCGTTCTCCCTCGCCGAGGCCGCGGAGCTGATCGCGCGCGCGACGGGCCGGCCCGTCCGCTACGAGGACGAGACGGACGAGGAGGCATACGCCTCCCGCGCGGGCTATGGCGCGCCTGACTGGCAGGTCGAGGCATGGGTCACGACCTACCACGCGATCCGCGACGGCAGCCTGGCCGCCGTGAGCCCGGACCTGCGCAGGCTCACGGGCCGGAGTGCGACCTCGCTCGAGGGCCACCTGCGCAGCGCCGCGGCGGGGTAGACCCCGGCATGCAGATCGATCTGAGCGGGCGCACCGCGCTGGTGACCGGGTCCACCCAGGGCATCGGCCGGGTGATCGCCGAGCGGCTGGCGGACGCGGGCGCGACGACCTGGGTCAACGGCCGGACCGCCGAGCGCGTGGCCGGCGTGGTCGAGGAGCTGCGGGCCGGTGGCGGCCGGCGGATCGAGGGCATCGGCGCGGACGTCGGTACCGCCGAGGGCGCGGAGGCGGTGCTGCGCGCGCTGCCGGCCACGGACATCCTCGTCAACAACCTCGGCATCTTCGAGGCCCGCCCGGTGCTCGAGATCGACGACGCGGAGTGGAACCGCTACTGGGAGGTCAACGTGCTCTCGGGCATCCGGCTGACGCGCGCGTACCTGCCGGGCATGCGGGACCGCGGCTGGGGGCGGGTGCAGTTCCTCGCCAGCGACTCCGCCGTCGTCATCCCGGAGGAGATGGTCCACTACGGCGTGACCAAGACGGCGCTCCTGGGCGTCTCCCGCGGCTACGCGAAGGCGATGGCCGGGACCGGCGTCACCGTCAACGCGGTGATCGCGGGGCCGACGCATACCGAGGGCGTGGAGACGTTCGCGCGCAGCCTCGTCGGCGAGGAGCTGCCGTGGGACGAGGCGCAGCGGCGGTTCATGCGCGAGCACCGGCCGCACTCGCTCATCCAGCGGCTGATCGAGCCGGAGGAGATCGCGAACATGGTCGCGTACCTCAGCTCGGACCTCGCCTCGGCGACCACCGGCGGGGCGCTGCGGGTCGACGGCGGCTACGTCGACTTCATCGTGCCCTAGTCCGTCTTGACCACGAAGACGTGGCAGGTCGCCTTGTGGGTGACCGTGTTCGGCACGCTCCCGAGGACGCGCCGGTGCATGCCGACGCTGCCGACGACGAGCATGTCGGCGCCCTGACGTTCGGCGAGCCCGACGATGACCTCGGCGGGGTCGCCCTCGGACATCGCGGAGGAGTGGCGGAGGCCGCGCTCCGCCGCCGCCTCCTCGGCGGTCGCGAGCACCCGCTCGGCGTGCGTGGCCGAGCTTGACTCCCAGACGCCGTTCACGGCCGCGTCGCCGCTGAAGGCGGTGAGGATCACGATCTCGGCGTCGAAGGCCCGCGCGAGCTCGAAGGCGGCGTCGACCGCCTGCTGGGCGGTGGCCGAGCCGTCGGTCGCCACGGCGATGGTGGAGAGCATGGGCGGAGTATCTGCGGCCGCCGCCCGCGCATCAAGCGGAAGCGCGGGTAGGGTGCCGCGGGTGCCCGCGACGCCGGTGATCCTGGACTGCGACCCCGGGCACGACGACATGCTCGCGATCGTGCTCGCGGCCGCGCATCCCGCGATCGACCTGCTGGCGATCACGACCGTCGCGGGGAACGGGACGCTCGAGCGGACCACGGTGAACGCGCGGGCGACGTGCGAGCTCGCGGGCATCCGCGGCGTGCCGGTCGCGGCGGGCGCGCCGGCGCCGCTGGTGGCGCCGCCGCGGATCGCCGACGACGTCCACGGCGAGTCGGCGCTCGACGGCACGGAGATGCCGTCGGGCGAGAGCGTGCCGCTCGAGGACGAGCACGCGGTCGAGCTGATGTCGCGGCTGATCGCGGCGCACGACCGGCCGGTGACGCTGATCCCGACCGGGCCGCTGACGAACATCGCGCTGCTGCTGCGCCGTCACCACGACGTCGTCGACCGGATCGGGCAGATCGTGCTGATGGGCGGGACGA
>JBEVIG010000126.1:0-8244 GCA_040510855.1 Solirubrobacteraceae bacterium | reverse complement strand
GAAGTTGCGGACCTCGTTGCGGCCGTAGTTGAAGACGAGCGTGCCCCAGTCGGGGTGCGACCCGCGGCGCGGGTCCTCGTGCTCGTAGAGCGCGGTCCCGTCGAAGCGGGCGAGGGCGAAGTCGTCGCGCGGGAAGTGCGCGGGCACCCAGTCGAGGATCACGCCGAGGCCGTTCTGGTGCAGCCGGTCGACGAACTCGCGGAAGTCGTCGGGCGAGCCGTAGCGCGGCGTCGGGGCGAAGTAGCCCGTCACCTGGTAGCCCCACGAGCCGCTGAACGGGTGCGCCATCACCGGCATCAGCTCGATGTGGGTGAAGCCCATGTCCTTGGCGTAGGCCGACAGCTCGTCGGCCAGCTCGAGGTAGGTGAGCGAGCGGTTGCCCTGCTGCGGGTTGAGCCGCCACGAGCCCAGGTGGACCTCGTAGATCGAGATCGGCTGGTCGAGCTGCCCGGTCTCGGCGCGGCTCGCGAGCCAGTCCGCGTCGCGCCAGACGTGCTTCGGGTCGTGGATCACGGACGCCGTCTTCGGCGGCAGCTCGGTGGCGAAGGCGACCGGGTCGGCCTTCAGCCGGATCTCGCCCGACTGGGTGAGGATCTCGTACTTGTAGTTCGCGCCGTCGCCGACGCCCGGGAGGAACAGCTCCCAGATGCCGCTCGAGCCGAGCGAGCGCATCGGGTGCAGCCGGCCGTCCCACGAGTTGAAGTCGCCGACGATCGAGACGGAGCGCGCGCTCGGGGCCCAGACCGCGAAGGCCGTGCCCTGCGCGCCCTGGTGCTCGAGGACGTGCGCGCCGAGCTTGGCCCACAGCTCCTCGTGGCGGCCCTCGCCCGCGAGGTGCAGGTCCATGTCGCCCAGCGTCGGGACGAAGCGATACGGGTCGCCGACGGTGAAGACGCCGTTCTCGCCGTAGTCGACCTCGAGCTCGTACTCGAGCGGCAGCGACGCGCCGTCGACGGCGCCCTCGAACACGCCCTCGCCCCCGGCCGGCTCGAGCGCCACGACCTGCCCGTCCGCGGTGTGGGCGCGCACGGCCTGCGCGGCCGGGCGGAACGCGCGGATCACGACCCCGCCGTTGCCGTCGGGATGGGCGCCGAGGAAGGCGTGGGGGTCCGCCGCGGTGCGCGCGGCGAGTTGCTGGGCGTCGGTCACAGCGTGTGTTCTAACCGTTCAGCTCCAGATCGAACATGAAGTGCAGCACGTCCGGGCCCGCATTGCCCCAGGAATGGGGCATCCCGGCGGGGATGTACGCGACGTCCCCGCGCCGCAGGACCTGCCCGACGCCGCCGAGCACGAGCTCCATCGAGCCCGACAGCAGCTCCACCCGCTCGGCGCCGTGCGCGTGCTCCGGGTGCGGCCCGGTCCCCACCGGGAGCCACACCTCGCCCCGCACCATCCGCCCGCCGGTGTCCTCGGCGGTGAGGTGCCACTTCGTCCGCGTGCCGTCCATGCCGCACACCGTTGCGTGGCCCGGAGATCCTTCCATCGGGGGATCCCCCCGCGGACCCCCGACAGGTAGATTCGGCCGGACATGGAGCTGCTCGGACGCGAGACGGAGCTCGCCGCCGCCGACGCGGCGGTCGCCGCCGTCCGCGAAGGCTCGCCGCGCGCGCTCGCGCTGATGGGCGAGGCGGGGATCGGGAAGAGCGCGCTGCTGCTCGCGGTGCGCGACCGGGCGCGCGACCCGGGCGGCATGCTCGTGCTTGCGGGCCGCGCCGCCGAGCACGAGCGCGACGTCCCGTTCGGCCTGGTCGTCGACGCGCTCGACGACCACGTCGCGACGATGCACCACCGGCGCGTGGAGACCATCGGGCCAGAGCTCGCCGCCGTGCTGCCGAGCGCCGCCGCGATGGTCGACGGCGACACGCCCGCCGCGGCTCCCGGCGACCCCGCCGAGCGCTTCCGCTACCACCGCGCGCTGCGCTCCCTGCTCGCGCTCATCGCCCGCGAGCGTCCCGTCGCGCTGCTCTTCGACGACCTCCACTGGGCCGACGAGGCGTCGGTCGAGCTCGTCCTGCACCTGCTCCGCCGCCCGCCGGCCGGCCCGGTCCTGCTCTGCTTCGCGATGCGGCCCGTGGACCCCGCGCGGCGGCTGCTCGACGCGGTGCGCTCCGGCCAGGGCGCCGAGCTCGTCGCGCTCGAGCCGCTCGACCACACGGCGTCGCTCGCGCTCGCGGGCGAGATCGCCGACCCCGCGCTGCGCGACCGCGTGGCCCGCGACGCGCGCGGCAACCCGCTCTTCCTCCAGGAGCTCGCCCGTGCCGCGCGCGATCCGTCGGGCCCGCTGCCCGAGACGCTGCTGGCCGCGATCCAGCTCGAGGTGGACACGCTCCCGCCGGCCTCGCGCGCGCTGATCGACGGCGCCGCCGTCGCCGGCGACCCGATCGACCCGGAGCTCGCGGCCGCGGCCGCCGCGCTGGAGCCCGAGGAGTCGCTCGCCCCGCTCGACCGGCTCGTGGCGGCCGACCTCGTCCGCCCGGGCGACGACGCGCGGGCCTTCCGCTTCCGCCATCCGCTCGTCCTCCGCGCCGTGTACGACGGCGCGCCGCCCGCCTGGCGGCTCGGCGCCCACGAGCGCGTCGCCGGCGTGCTCGCCGCCCGCGGCGCGGCGCCGGGCGTGCGCGCCTACCACGTCGAGCAGTTCGCGCGGCCCGGAGACGAGGGCGCGATCGCGCTGCTCGGCGAGGCGGCCGCGTCGGCGGCGGCGACGGCGCCCGCGACCGCCGCGCGCTGGTACGGCGCCGCGATCCGGCTCCTGCCCGACGACGACCTGGAGCGCCGCGGCGGCCTGCTCGCCGCCCAGGCGGTCGCGCTCGCCGACGCCGGCCGGCTCGAGGAGGGCCGCGAGGCGCTGATCGAGGTGCTCGGGCTGCTGCCGCCCGGCCCGTCGCCGTTCAAGCCCATGCTCGTCGCCGGCCTCGTCCAGGTCGAGCAGCTGCTCGGCCGGCACGCGGACGCGGGGCGGCGCCTCGCCGCGGCGCTGGAGGAGGCCGCGCCCGAGGAGCGCGCGACGCTCGAGGTCCAGCGCGCCGTCGGCTGCGCGTTCGCCTCCGACGGCCCTGGGATGCGCCGGTGGTCGCAGAAGGGGCTCGACGACGCGCCGGACGACCTCGCGCTGGTCGTCACCGCCACCGCGCTCAACGGCCTCGGCGCGCAGTGGGAGGCCGACCGCGCCGCGAGCGACGCCGCGCTCGCGAAGGCCGAGGCCGGCTATGCCGAGCTGGAGGACGCCGAGCTCGCCGCCCGGCTCGACACCGCGCTCTGGCTCGGCTGGGGCCAGATGCTCACGGAGCGCTTCGGCGGCGCCGAGCGCACGCTGCGCCGCGCGATCGACGTCGCGGAGCGGCTCGGCCAGGCGCGGCTGCTGAGCATCCTCACCGCGCTGCGGGCGCTCAACCTCACCAACGGGCTCGAGCTCGACGAGAGCCTGCGGATGGCCGACCTCGGCGAGGAGCGCGCGCGGCTCGCCGGCCAGCACTCGCCGCTCTTCTGGGCCTTGTGGTCGCGGGTGCTCGTGCAGCGCTTCGCGGGCGAGCAGGCCGAGGCCGAGCGGGCCGCCGCCGAGGCGATCGACCTCGTCCCGCGGCTGGAGCCCGACCGCGGCGTCACGGCCGGGCTGTGCAACTTCGCCGCGCTCCACGTCGAGACGGACCCGGAGCGGTGCGTGCGGGAGATGACGGCCGCGGGCGGGCCGCTGCTCGAGAAGGCGGACACGACGTGGGTCACCTGGCTGCTGCGCCAGCTCGTCCTCGCCGCGCTCGCCATGGACCGCGTCGACGACGCCGAGCGCTACGCCCTGCGCGCCGTCGAGCACGCCGAGCGCTTCGGCCTCACCGTCGGCGCATGCCGCGCGGCGACCGCGCACGCCGAGGTGCTCACGGTGCGGGGCGAGGCGGACCGCGCGGTCGAGCTCGCCCTCGGCGCGGTCGCGGCGGCGGAGCGCCTGGAGGCGGACCGCGACACCGTCGAGTCGCGCCTCTCCGCGGGCCGCGCGCTCGCCGCGGCGGGGCGGCGCGAGGACGCGGTGGCGATGCTGCAGCGCGCGGCCGCCGACGCGGGCCGCCCGGGCGCGATGCTCTTCCACGACGCCGCGGCGCGCGAGCTGCGGCGGATCGGCTCGCGCCTCTCGGCGGAGACGCGGCGGGCCGCGCGCGGCACGGCGGAGCTCACGGAGCGCGAGCGCGACATCGCCGGCCTCGTCTCCGCCGGCAAGTCCAACAAGGAGGTGGCGGCGAGCCTCTTCCTCTCTGAGAAGACGATCGAGCACCACCTCTCGCGGATCTACGCGAAGCTCGGCGTCCGCTCCCGCGTGGAGCTGGCGAACGCCGAGTGGGAGTCGGCCGCCTAGGGCACTAGACCTCGGAGTCGAGCAGCCGGGCGATCCCCGCGACGGGGATCCCGACCCAGTCCGGGCGGTTGTTGAGCTCGTAGCGCAGCTCGTAGACCGCCTTCTCCAGCTCGAACACCGCGAGCAGGCGGTCGATCGCGTCCTGGCCGGGCGGGAGCAGCGCGCGGTCGACGCGCTCGCGATAGCCCTCGAGGTAGGCCGCGCGCGCCGCGTCCTCCCAGCCCTCGGGCGCCTCGACGCCGCGCAGGATGCGCGAGCCCGCCGCCGCGTAGGAGAACGAGCGCAGCATCCCGGCGACGTCGCGCAGCGGCGAGCGCTTGAGGCGCCGCTCGGGCAGCGGCCGCGCGGGCTCGCCCTCGAAGTCGAGGATCACCCAGCCGCGGTCGGTGAGCATCGTCTGGCCGAGGTGCAGGTCGCCGTGCGTGCGGATCACGCGCCCGCCCGTGCCGGTCGCCGAGAGCGACTGGAGCCGCTCGCGGACGTCCTGGCCGCGGCCGGCGATCTCCGCCGTCGGCCCCTCGTCGGGCAGCTCGAGGAAGACGCGCTCGATCTGCTCGTCGATGTCGGCGACGAGCAGCGCCATCGACTCGGCGCTCGGCTCCTCGGGCGCGAACGCGGCGTCCTCCGCCTCCGAGCCCAGCGCGGAGTGCAGCTCGCCGGTCACGCCGCCGAGCCGGCGGATGCGCTCGAGCAGCTCGTCCGGCTCGGTCGCGATGCCCTCGAGCGTGAGCTCCCAGCCGTCGCGCGCGCCCGCCAGGTACTGCTGGAGCACGCCGAGCGTCGCGTCGATCCGGCGGCCCTGGACCTCGTACCAGCCCGCGAGCGGCGCGATGTGCTCGAAGCCCCGCGTGGAGAGGAAGCGCAGCAGCTCGAGCTCCGGGTTCACGCCCGGCTCGACGCGGCGGAACGCCTTCAGGATCAGCGCCTCGCCGAACACGACCGACGAGTTCGACTGCTCCACCCCGACCGGGCGGACCTCGACGCTCCCGGCCGCGCCCTGGGCCGCGGACGGCGCCCAGCGGAAGCGGACGGAGCCGTCCTCGACGGGGACGTCGTCGCCCTGGCGCATGCGGTGCAGCAGCTCGCGCCCCACGGCGGGGTCGGCGAGCCCGTCGTAGACCGTCCAGCCGTCGGCCTCGAGGATCACGCCCTGGCTCCAGCCCTCGTCCGCCTGCCGGACGCCGAGCGGCAGCTGGTAGGTCTCGTGCGTCCCCTCGCCGAAGCGGGCCTCGACGATCGCGAGCACGAGCAGCGGCGGCTCGGCCCGGAGCGCGACGGCCTCGCCGATCCCGATCGACGCGACCTCGCGCGACTTTGAGCCGAACCAGCGCTGGGCGATCACCCAGTCGTGGAGCTGGTCGTCGTCGAGGAACGAGAGGTCCCCGGCGGCGATGGCGGCGGCGATGTCAGTCATCCTCACCGCCCTCCTGGAGCTGGAACCAGTAGAAGCCGCGCGGCGCGAGCGTGAGCAGGTACTGCCACTCGCCGATGCGCGGGAAGCGGGAGCGCCCGAACACCTCGACGGGGAAGCGCCCCTCCCAGCGGGAGAGGTCGAGCTCCACCGCCTGTGCCGAGCGCGCGAAGTTGTGCACGCAGAGCATGATGTCGTCCTCGTAGGAGCGCACGTGGGCGAAGATCCGGTCGTTGGAGGGCTCGAGCGGCTCGTACTCCCCGAGCCCGAACACGGGGTGCTCCTTGCGCAGCGCGATGAACCGGCGCATCCAGCGCAGCAGGCTCGTCGGCGTTCGCAGCTGCGCCTCGACGTTGACCGCCTGGTAGCCGTAGACCGGGTCCATCAGCGGCGGCGCGTAGAGCTGCGCGAAGTCCGCGCGCGAGAAGCCGCCGTTGCGGTCGCCCGTCCACTGCATCGGCGTGCGGACGCCGTCGCGGTCGCCGAGGTAGACGTTGTCGCCCATCGAGATCTCGTCGCCGTAGTAGAGGACGGGCGAGCCCGGGAGGGAGAAGAGCACGGCGTGCATCAGCTCGATCTCGTCGCGGCCGCCCTCGAGCAGCGGCGCGAGCCGGCGGCGGATGCCGACGTTGATCTTCATCCGCGGGTCCTTGGCGTACTCCGAGTACATGTAGTCGCGCTCCTCGTCCGTGACCATCTCGAGCGTCAGCTCGTCGTGGTTGCGGAGGAACAGGCCCCACTGGCAGTTCTTCGGGATCGCCGGCGTCTGGTCGAGGATCTCGTAGACGGGCTTCGCGGTCTCGCGCCGCAGCGCCATGAACATGCGCGGCATGACGGGGAAGTGGAAGGCCATGTGGCACTCGTCGCCGTCCCCGTCGCCGAAGTACTCGACGACGTCGGCCGGCCACTGGTTGGCCTCCGCGAGCAGCACGCGGTCCGGGTAGTTCGCGTCGACCTCGGCGCGGACGCGCTTGAGGTACTCGTGCGTCTCGGGCAGGTTCTCCCCGTTCGTGCCCTCGCGCTCGTAGAGGTAGGGCACGGCGTCGAGGCGGAACCCGTCCATCCCCAGGTCGAGCCAGAAGCGCAGCACCTCGATCAGCGCGTCCTGGACCTCCGGGTTGTCGAAGTTCAGGTCGGGCTGGTGGGAGAAGAAGCGGTGCCAGAAGTACGCGCCGGCCTGGTCGTCCCAGGTCCAGTTCGACGCCTCCGTGTCGGTGAAGATGATCCGCGCGTCCTCATACCTGTGCACGGTGTCGGACCAGACGTACCAGTCGCGCTTCGCGTTGTCGGGGCTCGAGCGCGACTCCTGGAACCACGGGTGGTCGCTCGACGTGTGGTTCATGACGAGGTCGGCGATCACGCGCATGCCGCGCTGGTGGGCGGCCTCGATGAAGTCGCGGACGTCCTCGACGTCGCCGTAGTCGGGCTGGATCGTGAAGTAGTCGGCGATGTCGTAGCCGCCGTCGCGCAGCGGGGAGGAGTAGAAGGGCAGCAGCCAGATGCAGTCGACGCCGAGCCACTGCAGGTAGTCGAGCTTCTCGATCAGCCCGCGGAAGTCGCCGGAGCCGTCGCCGTTGGCGTCGAAGAACGCCCGGGTGTGGATCTCGTAGAAGACGGCCGTCTTGAACCAGTACGGCTCCGCCTCGAACCAGTGGCCGGGATCGTTGCGCGTCATGCCTCGACCCGCAGGATGTGGGCCTGCCGCGTCCAAGGGTCCAGCCGCACGTAGTTGGGCCCGATCCGCCAGTCGAAGCGCTCGCCGCTCAGCAGGTCGGTGACGTTGAACGCGGGCGGGAGGCCGATGTGCGCGGGGACGGTCACGCTGCCCGCCTGCTCGTGGTGCGGGTCGAGGTTGACGACGGTGATGATCGCGTTGCCCTCCTGCTGCTTCACGTAGGCCATCAGCTGGTCGTTGTAGGTCTCGAGCCAGGCGACGTTGGAGAGGTGCTGGAGGGCGGGGTTCTCGCGCCGGATGTGGTTGACGCGGGCGATGAAGGGCAGCATCGGCCCGTCGAGCGCGCGGGTCTTGAGCTCGTACTTCTCCGAGTCCAGGTACTCCTCGGAGCCCTCCTTGACCGGGACGTTCTCGTAGTGCTCGAAACCCGAGTAGATGCCGTAGGTCGGGCTGAGCGTCGCGGCGAGCACGAAGCGCGTGTAGAACGCGGCCGGGCCGCCGCGGACGAGGTACTCCTCGAGGATGTCGGGCGTGTTCGGGAAGAAGTTGGGGCGGAAGTACTCCTTCTCCGGGCCCCACGCGAGCTCGTTGACGTACTCCTGCAGCTCGTGCTTCGACGTCTTCCAGGTGAAGTACGTGTAGCCCTGGGTGAAGCCGATCTTCGCGAGCTGGCGCATCATCGCCCGGCGGGTGAACGCCTCGGCGAGGAAGATCACGTCGCGGTCCACCTTGTGGACCTCGGCGATCAGCCACTCCCAGAACGCGAACGGCTTCGTGTGCGGGTTGTCGACGCGGTAGACCTTCACGCCGGCG
>JBEVIG010000125.1:0-17617 GCA_040510855.1 Solirubrobacteraceae bacterium | reverse complement strand
GCGGTCGCGTACGAGGAGCTCGAGGCCGCCGTCCACGCGAACTCCACCCGCCTCTTCGGCTGGTGAGCGAGCTCCCGGTCCAGCCGAGCCTGCGGCGGATGAAGGCCTTCGGCATCCGCCCGAAGCGCGACCTCGGCCAGAACTTCCTCATCGACTCGAACCTCCTCGACGTCATCGCCCGCGCCGCGGACCTGCGGCCGGAGGACGTGGTGCTCGAGGTCGGCGGCGGGCTCGGGGTGCTGAGCGAGCACCTCGCGGAGCGCGTGCGCCACGTCCACGTCGTCGAGCTCGACCGCTCGCTCGAGCCCGCGCTGCGCGACGCGCTCGACCCGCATCCGAACGCGACGCTCCACCTCGCCGACGCGGTGAAGCTCGATCTCGCCGCGCTCGATCCGGCGCCGACGAAGGTCGTCGCCAACCTCCCGTACGGCGTCGCCGCGACGGTCATCCTGCGCACCGTCGCGGAGCTGCCCGAGGTCACGACGTGGGTCGCGATGGTGCAGAAGGAGGTGGGGGAGCGCTTCGCCGCGAAGGCGGGGACCTCGGCCTACGGCGTGCCGTCCGTGCTCGCGCAGCTCGCCTGCGACGTCCGCGTGCTGCGGCCCGTGTCTCGTACCGTCTTCCACCCCGTGCCGAACGTCGACTCCGTCCTCGTCGGGCTCACACGCCGCGGGCCGGCGCCCGAGCCGGCCCTCCGCGCGCTCGTCCAGCAGGGGTTCGCGCACCGCCGCAAGGCGCTCGCCCGCTCGCTGTCGCTGGCCCCCGGCGCCGCGCCGGGGATCCGCGACCGCGCCCGCGCCGCGCTCGAGTCGATCGGCCGCCCGGCCGACGCGCGCGCCGAGCAGCTCGCGCCGGACGAGTGGCGCGCCTTGCAGATGGCGATGAGCGGGCCGGCCGAGCCGGCCGGGCCGGCGGGAGGGGCCGCGTGATGGAGCCGCTGCGCTGCTTCGCGCCCGCGAAGATCAACGTCTGCCTCTTCGTCGGCCGCCCGCGCCGCGACGGCTACCACCCCCTCGTCTCGCTCGTCCAACCGCTCTCGCTGGCCGACGAGCTCGTCCTCGAGCGCTCCGAGACCGGCGGCGACGACGTGGTCTGCGACGGCGTCGACGGCGAGAACCTCGCCCTCCGCGCGCTCGACGCCTTCCGCGCCGCCACCCGCTGGGACGCCCCGCCGCTGCGCCTCACGATCACGAAGCGCGTGCCCGTCGCGGGCGGGATGGGCGGCGGCAGCGCCGACGCGGCCGCGACGCTGCGGCTCGCCGCGGCCGCCTCCGGGCACGACGACCCGGGCCTGCTGCACGAGCTGGCGATCGCGCTCGGCGCCGACGTCCCGAGCCAGCTGACGCCCGAGCGCTGCCTGATGACCGGGATCGGCGAGCACGTCCGCCCGCTCGGCGACCCGCCGCGGTTCGGCGTCGTCGTCGTGCCCTCCGACCGCCGGCTCTCGACGCCCGACGTCTACGCCGAGTTCGACCGCCTCGGCCTCGGCCGTGACAGCGACGAGCTCGACCGCCTGAGCGGGCAGGTGCCCGGCGCCGCGCACGAGTCCTCGCTGCTCGCCGAGCGCCTCCTGCACAACGACCTCGAGGCGCCCGCCCGCTCGCTCTGCCCGGCGATCGGCGACGCGCTCGCGTCCGTCCGCTCGGCGGGCGCCGTGCGCGCGATGGTGTCGGGCTCCGGGCCGACCGTGGTCGGCCTCTTCACCGGGGAGGACGGGCCCGCGCACGCGCGCGCCGCCGCCGCGTCGCTCGCCGAGCGCCACCCGGGCGCGCTCGCCGCCGAGCCCGTCGGCCGCGCGTACGCGGAACCGCAGACGGTCTGATGCACCCCGTCTGGCTCGCAGGCGCGATCGCGCTCGCGCTCTACCTGCTCCTCCGCCGCCGCCACCACGGCCGCGTGACGCTCGTCGTCGGCGGGCTCGCCGCGATCGGCGCGGGCCTGATCGGCGCGGGCGTGATCGAGCTCCCGAACGTCGAGCACCTGATCGAGGAGGCCGGCCAGGCGCTCGGCAAGTGGACGTACCTGGCGGTGGGCGTCATGGCCTTCCTCGAGACCGGCGCCTTCATCGGGCTCGTGGCTCCGGGCGAGACGACCGTGATCGTCGGCGGCCTCGTCGCGGGCCAGGGCGTGATCTCGCTCAGCGTCCTGATCGCGATCGTCTGGACCTGCGCCGTGCTCGGCGACCTGACCTCGTACATGCTCGGCCGCAGGCTCGGCCGTGACTTCATGGTCCGCCACGGCGCACGCGTGAAGATCACGGAGGAGCGCCTGGAGCACGTCGAGCGGTTCTTCGAGCGCCGCGGCGGGATGACGATCCTGATCGGCCGCTTCATCGGCCTCGTCCGCGCGATCGCGCCGTTCATCGCGGGCGCCTCGCGGATGCCGCTGCGCAAGTTCCTCCCGTACGACATCCTCGGCGCCGGGCTGTGGGCGACGACGTTCTGCGTCCTCGGCTACGTCTTCTGGCGCTCCTTCGACCAGCTCACCTCCTGGGTCTCGCGCGGCCTGTTCGCGTTCGGCCTCGTCGTCGCGGTGATCGTCGGCATCGTCTTCCTCGTCCGCCTCCAGCGGAGCCCGGAGCTGCGCGCGAAGACGGCGAAGTGGATCGACCAGCAGCTCGACAAGCCGCTGCTGCGCCCCGTCGCCCCCGCGCTCCGCGCGGCCTGGCAGCGCATCGTCCGCCCGGCGGCGGGCGCGGCCGAGGTCCCCGCGCGGTTCGTCTGGAACCGCCTCACGCCCGGCGACTTCGGCCTCGAGGTCACGACGCTGCTCGCGGCGGGCGCGGTCGGCTCGTTCGTCTTCTTCCTGCTCGCCGACCTGCTCGACGAGCGCGACATGCTGCCGGGCGATCGGCTGGCCGCCGACGTCGCCGCGCGGATCGACGTGCCGATGGTCGAGGGCCTCGCGAAGGTCCTGAGCACGTTCGCCTCGCTCCCCGTGGTCGCGCTCATCGTCGCCGCCACGACCGGCTGGGCGTTCCTCCGGCGCCGGTTCTTCGAGGCCGCGGTGCTGCCGCTCGGCCTCGCGCTCACCTGGCTCGCGGTCGAGATCGCGAAGAGCGTGATCGAGCGCCCGCGGCCCGCCGATCCGCTCGTCGAGGTGACCGGCTCGGCGTATCCGTCGGCCCACGCCGCCTACGCCGTGTTCTACGTCGCGTGCGCGGTCGTGCTCGTCCGTGCGGGCAGCGGGCTGGCCGCGCGCTTCGCGGTCGTGACGTTCGCGGTCGTGCTCGCCGCGGCGCTCGGGCTCTCCCGCGTCCTGCTGCGCGCGAGCCACCTCTCCGACGTCGAGGGCGGCGCCGGGCTGGCCACCGCGATCCTGGCCCTGCTGGGGGTCCTCGCGATCGTCGTCGCCCACCTGCGTCACAATGGGCGGCCGGAGCCATGAGCAACGACACGTGGAGCTACATCGCCATCGGCGGCGCCGCGCTGATCTCGGTGATCGCCTGGGTCGGGCTGATCCTGGTGCCGGCGTGGTCGTCGTACACGCGCGTCTGGGACCGGCTCGTCGCCGCGGTGCTGAGCCTGTACGTGCTCGCCGCGTTCGCGGGCGTCGGCCTGCTGATCGGCGGCGCCTTCCTCTGGTACTTCGACGAGCTGTAGACGGATGCCGAGCGAGCAGACGGAGGCCGCGATCGATCTCGAGGGGCTGGCGGGGATCACGGAGGCGGTGGAGGCCGGGGCGGGCCTGCCCGAGGTCGTCCGCGCCGCCGCGCGGGCGCTCGACGCGTCGCTGGTCCTGATCGACCGCTCCAGCGCCGTCCTCGCGGTCGCGGCACGCTCGTCGGCCGACGAGCGCGCGCTGATGACCGACGCCGCGGGCGTCCAGGCGCACGAGCTGCGCGTGGGCGACGCCGTCGTCGGCCGGCTCCGGCTGCGCGGCCGCGGCGGCGACCCGTCGCCGGCGCTGCTGCGCATCGTCACGACGCTGATCGCCTCGGAGGTCGAGCGCCTGCGCGCGCCCGAGCGCGCGTCGGAGGCCGCCCAGGCCGCCTTCCTCCGCGCCGTCCTCCACCGCCAGGTCACCGACCGCGGCGACATCGTCGCCCGCGCCGCCGAGCTCGGCGTGGACGTCCAGGAGGGCGCCGCGGTGATCGTCGTCCGCGCGCACCACTACGCGCCCGCCGAGGAGGACTGGCGGATCCGCGTGCTCGCCGCCGCCGAGCGCGCCGCCCGCGCGGTCGTGCCCGGCTCGATCGCCGCGATCGACGAGCTCGTGCTCGAGTCCGCCGGCCAGGTGCTCGTCCTCACGCCCGTGACGGAGGAGCCCGCCGCGCGCCGCGCCGCAGAGGCGGTGGCCCGCGAGCTCCAGGCCGCGCTGCACGGCTTCACCTTCTCCGTCGGCTACTCGCGCGTCGCGTTCGACCCGGCCGACCTCTACCGCGCCGGCAACGAGGCGCTGCTCGCCGCGAACGTCGCGGTCGGCCAGCCGGCGGGCGAGGGCGAGCCCGCGCCGGTGCTCGCGTTCGAGTCGACCGGCGCCTACCGCCTGCTGCTCCCCGCGATGAGCGAGGACCCCGGCGAGCTCCAGCGCTTCTACGCGGAGACCGTCGAGCCGCTCGTCGCCTACGACGAGCAGTACGAGACCGACCTGGTGCAGACGCTCGAGACGTTCCTGGAGTGCGACGGCAACGTCGCCAACACCGCCCAGCGCCTCTTCACCCACCGCCACACGATCCGCTACCGGCTCGAGCGCGTCCGCGACCTGTCCGCGCTGGACGTCTCCTCGACCGACGGCCGGGAGAAGCTCGGCCTCGGCCTCAAGGCCATGCGCGTGCTCGGCATCGCCGCCCCGCGCGGTCCGGCCACCGAGCGCGGCGCCCGCGGCGGCCGCGTCCCGCGCGGCCGCCAAGAGCGCTGATCGCGCATTGACTTGCAATCTGCAAGTCACTACGGTCGGCCGATGGGAGACGCCGTTCCGACGCTGTACGAGTGGGCCGGCGGCGCGCCGGCGCTGACCCGCCTGACCGAGGCGTTCTACGCCCGCGTCCGCGCCGACGAGGTGCTCGCGCCCGTCTTCGCGGAGATGCCGCCCGACCATCCCGAGCACGTCGCGATCTGGCTCGGCGAGGTCTTCGGCGGCCCGCCCCGGTACACGGAGGAGCACGGCGGCTACCCGCACATGCTCGCCAAGCACCGCGGCCGCGCGCTCACGGAGGAGCAGCGCTTCCGTTGGGTGCAGCTCATCTGCGGGGCGGCCGACGAGGCGGGCCTGCCCGGCGATCCGGAGTTCCGCTCGGCCTTCGTCGCCTACATCGAGTGGGGCACGCGCCTCGCGCTCGCGAACTCGCAGCCAGGCGCGGAGCCCGCGCCCGAGGCGCCCGTGCCCCGCTGGGGCTGGGGCGAGGCGCCTCCCTACACGACGTAGGCTTCGGCCGCATGGCGATCGGGATCATCACCGGCTCGGGCACGTACGCGCTGCCGGGCTTCGAGGACGCGGAGCCGGAGCGGGTGGCGACGCCGTGGGGCGACACGGAGGTCACGCGCGGGCGGCTCGCGGGCGTCGAGGTCGCGCACGTCTCGCGCCACGGTGCCGGGCACGTCCGCCTCTCCAATCACGTCACGCACCGGGCCAACCTCGGCGCGCTCGCGCAGCTCGGCGTCGACGGCGTGCTCGCCGTGACCGTCTGCGGGGCCGTCGACCCGTCGGTCGAGCTCGGCTCGCTGATCTGCTTCGACGACCTGCACTTCCCCTCCAACCGCCTGCCCGACGGCGCGCTGTGCACGTTCTACGGCGAGGCGGGCGACCCGCGGCGCGGCCACTGGATCTACGAGGACCCGTACTCGCCCGCGCTGCGCGGCGCGCTGCTCGCCGCCGCGGACGCGAGCGGCCTCGCGATGCGCGACGGCGGGTGCTACGGCCACGTCGACGGCCCGCGCTTCAACACCAAGGCCGAGATCCGCGGCCTCGCCGGGATCGGCGTCACCGCCGTGTCGCAGACCGCCGGGCCCGAGACGGTGCTCGCGGGCGAGGCCGAGCTGCCGTTCGCGCTCGTCGGCTACGCCACGGACTACGCGAACGGCGTGCAGGACGAGCCGACCCCGGTGGAGCGCCTGCTCGAGCTGATCGCGGCCAGCACGGACACGTTCGCGCGCCTGCTCGGGGCGGCGCTGCCGCGCGTCGACGCCACGGCGCTCGCGCCCGCGGGCGTCGTGTACCGGTTCCACGAGGCGTGATCGCGCTCGTCGTGGCCGGTGCGCCGCCGGCCGGGCTGGGGGAGCGGGCCGCGGCGGTGCACGAGGTGCTGGTGGCGCGGACGCTCGCCGTCGCGCGTGGGGCCGCGGCGCGTGTCGAGGTCGCCGCGACCGTCGCGGCGGCGCTCGCGCTCGCCGATCCCGGCCCGCTGCTCGTGCTGCCCGCGATCTCCCCGCGGCTCGGGGACGCGCACGTCGCAGCGGCCGTCGCCGACCTCGAGGCCGGCTGCGACGCCGTCTACGGCCCGACGCTCGAAGGCGACTGGTACCTCGCCGCGCTCGCCACCCCGCGGCCGGAGCTCCTCGAGGGCAACCCGTTCACCGTCGCGCGCGAGCACGCGGTGGAGGTCGGCCTGCTGCGCCACGAGCGCGCGCTGCGGACCCCCGCCGACGCGGCGGCGTTCCTGGCCGACCCGCTCACGCCGGCCGACGTGCGCGCGGCGCTCAGCGCCGCTTGACGCGGACCGTCGTCCTGACCCGGCCGGAGATCCGCAGGTCCGCGTCGCGGAAGCTGCGGACGCCGGCGGCGAAGTCGTTCGGGCCGCGCCGCGGCGGCCGGGCGTTCACGCCGTCCCAGCGCCGGATGCCCTCGACGGAGCGGGCGAGCGCGCGGAGGTTCGCCGGCCCGAGCGAGCCGCCGGAGCTGCCGAAGTCGAAGCCGAAGATCTCGAACAGGTCGCCCTCGGAGAAGTCGACGTCCTTGCCGACGAAGACGACCTTGCGCACGCCCGGACGCAGGCGCGGCAGCTTCACCGTCATCCGGCGCGTCTCGCTCGCCCCGCGGACGTGCCGCAGGACGACCGTGGCCTGGACCTTGCGCGTGCCCTTGCGGATCGTGCGCGGCAGCGTGACCTTGCGCAGGAAGGCCTGGCGCTGCCCGCGGCTGATCTCGACGGTGCCGTCGACGCGGGTCACGTGCACCTCGCCCGCCTTGTAGCCGTCGATCCGGGCGAGCGCGTCGCCGAGGTCGGTGCTCGCCGCCTCTGCGATCACGTTTCCGGCGCCGAGCAGGTCGAGGAAGTCCGACACGTAGCGGTTGCAGAAGCGCAGCGGGCTGCGCAGCTCGCGCAGGCCGATCGAGAAGCACGCGCGGCCCGTGAGGCGCGCGGGCGAGCCGTCGAGCACGGTCCCGGCGGCCTGCGTCACCGCGAGCGGCGCGATCAGCGAGAGCAGCGAGCCGCCGGTCGGCTGGTCGACCGCGGCCTCGTCCGCCACCCGGCTCTCGACCGCCAGCTCCGTGCCGGCGTCGAGGTCCTTGGCGGTGATCTTCACCGGCACCGTCTCGGGAAGCGCGCCGACGCGCCCGGCGACCGCGCTCAGCCCGTCGCTGGTGAGCGTCCCCAGCGCGTGGCCCGCGGCGCCGTACTTGTAGGAGCCGAAGGAGTTGAACGTCGCGTCCGGGTTGTTGATGACGCGGAAGATGTAGGCGTCCTGGAGCAGCAGCGAGCGCGGGCCGACGGCGTCGAGCGGATGGCCGAAGCCCCAGATGCGGTCGCCGTCGACGTAGGTGACGGTCCCGATCGCGCTCGCGTTGATGTCCCCGTCCGCGTAGCCGACGCCGAGCGCGGAGCCCGGCCGCAGCGTCTGCACCGGGAACGACCCGAGCGGCCCCGCCTGCGGCGCGGCGAGCACGACCCGGCCGCGCTTCGCCGCCGCCTCCTGCAGCGCGCGGCCGAGCCGCGGGCTCAGGCCGGAGACGGTGAGCGGCACGGCGAGCGGCCGCGCCCTCGCGGCCAGCCGGCGGGAGGCCCTGGTGGCCCGCGCCTTCGGCGGGTCGACGGGCACGCCGAGCATCGCCTGGATCGGCGTCGCCAGCACCACCTTGCCGCCGTACTCGCCGATCGACTCGGAGATCGCGCCGATCACCCGCGGCCCGCCCGCGGCGGGGCAGTAGATCGGCGAGCCGGAGAAGCCCGGCCCGATCCCGGTCGCGTCGACGGCCGGCCCGGACGCCCGGACCATGATCCGCGACCCGCTCCCCGTCGCCGCGGCGTCGACCACGTCGATCACCTCGACGTCGAACGACGAGATCGCCGTGCCGCGGACCACCGAGAGGCCGGTGCACTGCATGCCCGCGCGCACGTCGCCGAGCGGCATGACCGGGTCGCCTGCCGACGCTCTCGCGGCCGGGATCAGCAGCACGGCCGCGAGCGTGGGGGCGAGAAGACGTGCGCGCATGGGCGGCGCAGCGTAGCGGTGATTCCGGTGCGTCGACGATCGGATTTGCGCCCAGGTGGCGCGCGGGCACGCAGCGGGGACTGGGGGGCCCGGATTCGAACCGGGACCTAACAGCTCCAAAGGCTGTCGTGCTGCCGTTACACCACCCCCCATCGGCGTGGCCGGGCGGCCGATACTACGATGGCACGCCATGGCCGCCCCCACCGTGGTCCTCCTCGCCGCGGGCGAGGGGACGCGCATGCGATCGTCCCTGCCGAAGGTGCTCCACCCGATCTGCGGGCGGCCCATGATCCTGTGGCCGCTGCTGGCCGCGCGGGACGCCGGCGCCGCCCGGCTGGTCGTCGTCGACAACCCGAAGCGGCGGCTCGACGGACAGCTGCCCGAGGGCGTCGAGATCGCCATCCAGGAGCACCCGCGCGGCACGGGCGACGCGGTCGCCGCGGCCGCGGGGCTCATCGAGCGCGACGCGCCCGTCGTGATCGTCAACGGCGACATGCCGCTGA
Organism: Solirubrobacteraceae bacterium; assembly: GCA_040510855.1. Lineage (GTDB taxonomy): Bacteria > Actinomycetota > Thermoleophilia > Solirubrobacterales > Solirubrobacteraceae > DASQMT01. The sequence goes on along the minus strand of JBEVIG010000125.1, from coordinate 8,742 downwards.
TCACCGGCGAGGCGATCGCCGGCCTGGTCGAGGCGCACACGAGCGCGGGCGCCGCGGCGACCCTCGCCAGCATGGAGCTCGAGGACCCGACGGGCTACGGCCGCGTCGTGCGCGACGCCGAGGGCGGCGTGGAGCGCGTCGTCGAGACCAAGGCCGCGGGCGACGCGACCGAGGCCGAGCTCGCCATCCGCGAGGTCAACGCCGGCCTGTACTGCTTCGACGGCGGCGCGCTGCTCGACGCGCTCGAGCGCCTCGGGACGGACAACGCGCAGGGCGAGCTCTACCTCCCCGACGTCGTCCCGCAGCTGCTGGCGCGCGAGCTCCCGGTCCAGGCCCACCCGCTCGCCGACCCCGACCTCGCGCTCGGCGTCAACGACCGCGTCGACCTCGCGCACGTCACCCGCCTCGCCCAGCAGCGCATCCACCGCACGCACCAGCGCAACGGGGTCACGATCGTCGACCCCGGCTCGACGACGATCGACGCGGAGGTGACGATCGGGAACGACACCGTCGTCGAGCCCTCGACCTTCCTCCGCGGCGCCACCGCCATCGGCGCCCGCGCGATCGTCGGGCCGCTCACGACGATCATCGACTCGGCGCTCGGCGACGAGGTCGCGGTCCGCCACTCCTACCTCGACCGCGCCAGGGCGGCGAACGGCGTCTCGATCGGCCCCTTCGCCTACCTCCGCCCGGACGCCGACCTGCGCGAGAACGCGAAGGCGGGCACGTTCGTGGAGATCAAGAACTCCGTCGTCGGCGCGGGCTCGAAGGTCCCGCACCTCTCCTACGTCGGCGACGCCGACATCGGCGAGAAGAGCAACCTCGGCGCCGGCACGATCACCGCGAACTACGACGGCCGCGCCAAGCACCGGACGACGATCGGCAGCGGCGTGCGGATCTCCGTCGACACCTCGCTCGTCGCCCCGGTGACGGTCGGCGACGGCGCCTACACCGCCGCGGGCAGCGTGATCACGAAGGACGTCCCGCCGGGCGCCCTCGGCATCGCCCGCGAGCGCCAGACCAACATCGAGGGCTACGCGGAGCGCCGGGGATGACGCACGGAGCGGACACCGCGACCACGCCGTCGGCACCCGCGATTACACTGGACGAGACCGTGAGCGCGCTGGACCCGCAGCCCGCAGCAGCCTCCTCGATCAACCTCGAGTACGGCAAGAGGCTCATGCTGTTCTCGGGCCGCGCGAACCCCGCGCTGGCCGCCCGGATCGCGGGCAAGCTGAACGTCGATCTCGGCGGCATCACGCTCAAGACGTTCTCCAACGGCGAGGTCTACTGCCGCTTCGAGGAGTCGATCCGCGGCGCCGACGTCTTCCTCGTCCAGCCGACCTGCGCCAACCCGCAGGAGGGCATCAACGCGAACGACGCGCTGATGGAGCTGATGGTCATGATCGACGCGGCGGTCGGCGCCTCGGCGCACCGCGTGATCGCCGTCACTCCGTGGTACGGCTACAGCCGGCAGGACAAGAAGTCGACGCCGCGCGAGCCGATCAGCGCCCGCCTCGTCGCCCGCATGCTGGAGGCGGCGGGCGCGGACCGCGTCCTCACGATGGACCTCCACGCCGGCCAGCTCCAGGGCTTCTTCCAGAAGCCCGTGGACCACATGACGGCGATGTTCATCCTCACCCAGTACTTCAAGGACCTCCACCTCGACGACCTCGTCGTCGTCTCGCCGGACGCCGGCCGCGTGAAGCTGGCCAAGAAGTTCGCCGAGAAGGTGGGCGCCGAGCTGGCGATCCTCAACAAGGAGCGCCCCGCGCAGCAGGTCGCCGAGATCGCGTACGTGATCGGCGACGTGAAGGACAAGACGGCCGTGATCGTCGACGACCTCATCGACACCGCGGGCACGCTCCGTGCCGCCGCCGAGACCGTGATCGACGAGGGCGCCAAGCGCGTCTTCGCCTGCGCCACGCACGGCGTCTTCTCCGGCAGCGCGTGGGAGAACCTCGCGAGCTCGCCGTTCGAGGAGGTCGTGGTCACGGACACGATCCCGATGCGCCCGGGCGCGCCGGAGAACGTCCGCGTGCTCTCCTGCGCCGACCTGCTCACCGACTCGATCCGCCGGATCTTCACCGACGACTCCGTGTCCGAGGTCTTCGGCGGCGAGAACCAGCTGTTCTGAGCGACGCCGCGAGCAGGTCTGGCTCGAGTGGCGAGCGCAGATCCTCGACTTCTGAGGAGCCACCACGGCGCTCCACGGCCGTAAGTTCCGGATGGCGACGGGCCAGTGCGATCCGGCGGGGTCGCACTGTCCCGGCGTCCAACCTTCCCGCGCATGACGATCGCCTGCGGCAAATGCGGCGGGCTCTTCGCGGCGGCGAGCGCGTTCATCGCGCACGGGTGCGCGACCCCCACCAGGCGGCCCACGCCGTAGAGCAGAACCGGCCCGGCAGAAACTCCTGGACCTTTGACCCGTTGGTCGCGCCGAGCGCGCGCCATACGCTGCGCCCAGCGGGCCGCGGCGCGAGGTTGACGGGCCACGGCATCGCCCGGAAGCGTTGTCGCTCCGGCCCGCCAATTCGTCCGGGGGGACGAAGAGTGGGGAGCCGGCACCTAGCCATGGGTGCCGGCTATCCCATCGAATGCCGCGCCAGGCCGCAGACGAGCTCGCCGTCGACCCCGCCGACATCCACGCGCCGGAACCGGACCCGCACGCCGAATCCAGGGCACCGCAGCTCCCGTCCAGAGCTCTGCTCGGGCGCAGGGGGCCTCCTTCGCCGGCAGCCCGGGGTTCGCCATGTCGTCGGCGATGTGGCAACGTGAACGTCGTGAGGCTCGAGCTCGGCAGCCCGGTCCGTTGCACCGACGACGCGTTCGGCGAGCTGGCCGATGTGGTGATCGATCCCACGACCCGGTGCGTGACGCATCTCGTCGTCCAGCCGCGCCGCAGCAGCGAGTCGGCCCGGCTCGTACCCATCGATAGGGCGCGAGGCGGAGAAGAGGCAGACCGGACGATCGTGCTGGACGGAACCGTCGCGGAGATCGGCCAGTTGGAACGCGTGCGCGAGGCGGCGTACCTGCGGCTCGGTGAGTTCCCCGTCGAGGACCCAGACTGGGAGGTGGGAATCGAGGAGATATTCGCGCAGCCCTACTACCAGGGTTTCGACGCCGCCGGCGCAGAGGTGCCGATCGCCTACGACGATCACGCGATGTGGCAATACGACCGCATCCCGAAGGGTGACGTGGAGATCCGGCGCGCGAGCCCGGTCACGTCGGCGGACGAGCATCACCTCGGACACGTGGACGGCTTCATGGTCGACAGCCAGGACCGCATCGGGCACCTCGTGCTCGAGCAGGGGCACCTGTGGGGCAAGCGCGAGGTCGTGATCCCGATCGGCGCGGTCGCGCGCGTGGAGACCGACGCGGTCGTCCTGACGCTCTCCAAGGACGAGGTCGGCGCGCTCGAGTCCCACCGCGTCCATCGCTGGCGAAACTAGAGTCCGGCCAGCCGCCGAGATCGACGGCGGAAGGTGACTCCGGCGAGAGCGAGCGTATCCCCGCAAACCGCGACCTTCTCGGCACGCCCGTTATCGGGCGTCACCGCGGGAAGAGCACCACCTGTCCTGAGCGGGCGCGCTGCGCCCCGGCTCAGGCTCCGCCTCCGCCGCCTTGTGGCATCTCCTGTTCGAGCAGGATGACCCAGATCGCGAACAGCAGGACGAGTGTGAACTCCCGGATCTCGCGACTCGCCGGCTCCAGGTGAACATCGAGCTCCTTGATGCCGCCCGAGAACATCGACGACTTGCGCAGGCGCATCGACGCCAACGTGGTGCTGGCGTCGTCGCGAACCCGCCAGTCGCCGCGCAGATGGCGGAACTGCAGCCAGTACGAGTGGTCCGAGAGCGCGACCTGGCCGCCGGGGCCGATCCGCCTGGGGTAGTAGTAGGCCGCGACTGCCTCGTTCGACCCGGCGGTCTCTGCCACCCCCCGCCAGGAGCGACCGTGGCGCCGGCGGGCGAAGTCCCAGCGTTCGTCGCTCGACCGGGCCCCGCTCGGCGAGACGTGAGCCACGACCTGCGCGCCGGCGAAGACCTCGTGCGTGCCGAAGGTCGTGCGTCGCACCGAGATCGTCGATCGCTCGTGCGGCGGGCCGGCGACGGGGAATGACGAAAGGCGCTCGATGCTCACATTGTCGCTGGATGCTCGCGGCATATGGACGCGAGCTCTCCGTCGGCGACCAGTCGCCGGGCCTGTTCGAGGTCTTGGGACATCGACATCTGCATCAGTCATCATGGCGTCCCTGATGCGCTCGGCCGCAACGTCTGCAAACTGCCTTCCCGACACAGCTCGTCACGAGCCGTCACCACGGGAAGAGAAGCAGCTGCCCTGAACGCTCCGGCCGCCCATCTCCAGGAGCTGCTCGGCCTGTCCGACGAGGAGCTGCTGACGGTGCTCGACGCCGATCCGCTCGCGGTCATCACCGGCGACCTCGACCACAAGCCGGAGCTGCCGATCCTGCTCGACCTGCTCGCGGAGGCCGAGGAGCGGGCGGGCGCCCCGGTGCTCCGCCGCTGGGTCCGCGCCACCGGTCCGGACGGCCGTCCGCTGGAGCTGCTCCTCGCGCGCGACTTCGGCGCGTTCGAAGACGCGCTCGCCACGCTTGCGCAGCGTGGCTTCATCCTGCGATCCTGAAGCGCGCCATGAGCATCGTGTCCACCCCGCTGCCCCTCGCGCTGCGGGCGGCCACGCTGTGCGAGGCGTTCGTGCGCACGGCGGCGGAGCGCCCGGACGACGTGGCGCTGCGCACGCCGCGGGACTCGACGGTCGTCACGTGGGCCGAGTACGCCGAGCGCGTGGAGCGGATCGCGGCGGGCCTGCTCGACCTCGGCGTGGAGCGCGGCGACACGGTCGCGCTGATGCTCCTCAACCGCCCTGAATTCCACCTCGTCGACACCGCCGCCCTCCACGCGGGCGCCATCCCGTTCTCGCTCTACAACACGAGCTCGCTCGAGCAGGCGGGGGAGATCTTCGCCAACGCGCGGCCCGTCGTCGCGGTCACGGAGCGCGCGCTGCTGCCGCTCGTCGCCGCGGCCGCCCGCGCCCAGCCGTCCGTCCGCCACGTCGTGCTCGTCGACGGCCGCGACCACAACGCGCTCTCGCTCGACGAGCTCGAGGAGCGCGGCAGCAGCGGCCTCGACCTCCGCGCCGCCGCCCGCGCCACGGAGCCCGGCGACGTCGCGACGCTCGTCTACACCTCGGGCACGAGCGGCACGCCGAAGGGCGTCGAGCTCACCCACGCCAATCTGCTCGCCGCCGCCCGCGCGGCGCAGGAGCGGCTCGAGGTGACGCCCGCGGGCCGGCTCGTCTCCTACCTCCCGGCCGCGCACATCGTCGACCGCTGGCTGAGCCACTACCACGGCTCGCTCGGGCTCGGCTGCACCGTCACCTGCGTCGCGGACCCGCGCCAGGTGCTCGCCGTGCTGCCCGACGCGCGCCCGACGATGTGGGGCGGCGTGCCGCGGGTGCTGGAGAAGCTCCGCGCCGCGCTCATGCGCCGCGGCGTCGACGACCCGGGCGCGCTGACGATCGAGGAGCGGATCGGCCTGCGCGACAAGCTCGGGCTGGGCGGGCTGCGCTGGCTCGCGGGCGGCGCGGCGCCGGTCCCCGGACCGGTGCTCGAGTACTTCGGCCTGCTCGGCATCCCCGTCGCCGAGATGTGGGGGATGTCGGAGACCGCGGGGCCCGGGCTGGCCAACCCGCCGCGCGCGATCCGCGACGGCACCTGCGGCCTCCCCGTCGACGGGATGGAGCTGCGGCTGGCGCCCGACGGCGAGCTGCTCGTCCGCGGGCCGATGATCATGCGCGGCTACCACCGCCAGCCCGAGCGGAGCCGCCGCGCGTTCACCACCGACGGCTGGCTGCGGACGGGCGACATCGCCTCGATGGACGAGGACGGCTACGTCGCGATCGTCGACCGCAAGAAGGACATCATCATCTCCTCGGCGGGCAAGAACATGGCGCCGGCGCGGATCGAGCGCACGCTCGCCGGCGGCGACCCGCGGATCGCGGCCGTCGTCGTGGTCGGCGACCGCCGCCCTTACAACGTCGCGCTCGTCGTGCTCGAGCCGAAGACCGACGCGGACGACCCCGCCGTCCGCGAGGCGGTCTCGCGCGCGATCGCCGAGGGCAATCGCCGGCTCGCGCGCGCCGAGCAGGTCAAGCGCTGGACCGTCCTGCGGGACACCTGGAACATGGGCGGCGACGAGATCACGGCGACGGGCAAGCCGCGCCGCGCGGTCATCGCCGCGAAGTACGCCGAGGAGATCGAGGCGCTCTACGCCGGTCCCGGCGAGTCGCGCCTGGCCGAGCTCTAGTCGTCCGGATCCGGCCGCTTCTCGCCCGGCCAGGTGCCGGTGAGGTAGCTCCAGCCCCGCGCGCCGTAGCGGTCCACGACCACGCGCGTGGTCTTGAAGATCACGCCCTGGAGCGCGGCGGCGGCGATCACCTTCGACCAATCCGCCTCCTGCGTGGTGCCCTTCGGCGGGTCCTCGTCGTCGATCTTCGTCCACGCGTAATCGAAGAGCCGGCGGCCGACCAGGCCGGCGAGGATGCCGAGGATGAGCCCAAAGGGCTTGTAGAGGACCTTCATCGTGGCCCGACTGTACCCGTTCGTTTCGCCGGGAAGTCGGTAAACATCTCCGTCAGAGAGGTCGATAATCCGTCCTAGGAGACGACCATGGACGACCACAACGCGGACGAGCTGCTGCGCAGGGCCCTGATCGACGCCGACGCGTCGGCCGCGGTGGCCCTGCGGGTGCCGGGCCTCCCGCTGTGCGAGACGCTCACGGTGGTCTTCCACGGCCGCGCCGACCTGGGGACGATCCAGACGTACGTCACCAACGGCGGCCGCAGCGCGGGCAGTGCCGTCGGCGCCGACGAGCTGTTGCGCGTCCCGTGCGACCTCGACCTCGCCGGCGCCGAGGACCGCGAGGAGGCCGAGCACCTCTACGCGGAGCAGGCCGCCGCGCTGCGCGACGCGCTCGAGGCCGCCGACACCGTGCTCGACATCTGGCGCGAGCCGCTCGAGGAGCTCGCGCACGCGCACGTCGGCGTCGACCGCCGCATCGGGCTCAACGTCCGCCTCCCCGCCCACCGGCTCCTGCCGGCCGCGCTCGTGGCGCCCGACAAGGGCATCGTCGTCACCGCCGTCTGCGCCGCCCGGCCGCTGGCCGAGGGCAAGCCGCCGATGGGCATCGCCTGCGCCCAGCAGGACGTCGCCCGCGTCTACCCGCTCCCCGACGACCCGGAGCGCTGCCTCCTGGACTTCTTCGAGCAGGCCGCGGACCACGCCCGCCGCGTCGGCGAGCAGTTGGGCCGCCAGGAGCAGTCCGTCCGGCGGTTCATGGAGCTCTCCGGAGACGGCTTCGCCGACACCGCCTAACCTGCCGCGGCGATGCGCCGCCGCAGCCCCGCGTTCTGGACCGCCCTGGTGTTCGGGCTGTTCATCTTCCTCGGCCTCTCGTTCCTGCTCGCGCGCGGGCTGACGGCGTCGAGCACGGAGCGGGGGAAGGTCCTCACGCTGCTCGAGGCGCAGGCGCGCGGCGACGCCGACGCCGTCCTCGCCGACCTGCCCGCGTGCGCGGCGCAGCCGGCCTGCGTGGCGAACAGCCGGAGCACGACGGAGGAGCTCCGCCGGCCCGGCGAGGTCGAGATCCTCACCTACGCCCCGAGCACGCGGCTCTCGCTGACGCGGCGGACGGGCTCCGCCCGCGTGGCCTGGCGCGCCGGGGAGTCGCTCCCCGTGGTCCAGTGCGTGCGCGTGCGCCGCGACGGGCCGCTGACCGGCGGCGGCGTGCAGCTGCTGGCGATCTCGCGCCCGATCGGGCTCGAGGCGCCCTGCTGAGCTAGGAGCGCGCCGGAGTGCGACGGCGGGGCGGCGTCTCGGCCGGGCGGCGCAGCGGCCGCGGCCGCGAGTCGCGGAGCTTCTCGTGCCCGCGCAGGCGCGCGTCCGCCTGCTCGGCGTCGGGCAGCGGGATCCCGCCCGTCGGCTTGGGCTTGGGCGTGGAGGGCAGCCGGTCGTTGCCGCCGCCTCCGCCGCCGTCGTCCTCCTCGGGCGGCCGCCACTGGGTCGTCGTGTCGGAGCGGAGGAACATCATGAAGAGCACCACCCCGAAGGCCAGGGCCACGAGGTGGAGCGCGCCGAAGATGACCATCAGCTCCTCATCGGGCGACATAAGCGAATGCTACCCGCAGTGCAAGGCCGGCAGACCGCGGTTCGCTACCATCGCTTGCCGCTCATGGCCGCTTCAACCGACACCTCCACCACGCTCTCATTGACCTCCCGCGCCGCGGAGGGATCACGCTCCGCCCGCCGCCTGCGCCGCACCGGCCAGGTCCCGGGGATCATCTACGGGGGCGAGGGCGGCCCCGAGCTGTTCGCCGTCGACGCGCGGATCCTGCGCAACACCCTGGCGCGTTCGGGGGCCATCCTCGAGATCGCGGTGGACGGCGGCGACACGTCGCCGGTGCTGGTGAAGGACGTCCAGCGCCATCCCGTCCGCGGCGAGGCCGTGCACCTGGACCTCCTGCGCGTCGACATGAAGGTCGCGATCCAGACGACCGTCACGCTCGAGCTGCTCGGTGCCGACCACGCCCCGGGCGTCGTCGAGGGCGGCGTGCTCTCGCAGGGCGTCGTGGAGCTCCACATCGAGGCGCTCCCGGGCGACATCCCCGACTCGATCCAGTTCGACGTCTCCGGCCTGGAGATGAACGAGACCGCGACGGTGT
>JBEVIG010000124.1:0-21655 GCA_040510855.1 Solirubrobacteraceae bacterium | reverse complement strand
GACGTCACGATCACGGGCGACACCGCCGTGGCCAAGGTGAAGACCGGCTCGGGCGACGACGCCCCCACGCGCGACTTCGAGTTCGAGAAGGAAGGGAACTCGTGGCGCGCGACCTCGCTCGGCACCACGAGCTGACGACGGTCTAGCCGAGCGCGCGGCCGTACTGGCGCTCGTAGTACGCGCGGTAGTCGCCCGAGCGGATCGGCGCCCACCAGGCGGTGTTGTCGCGGTACCACGCGACGGTCTTCTCGAGCCCTTCGCCGAAGCGCACCTGCGCCTCCCAGCCGAGCGCGCGCGCCTTCTCCGAGCCGAGGGAGTAGCGGCGGTCGTGGCCGGGCCGGTCCGTGACGTACTCGATCAGGTCGTCCGACGCGCCCGTGAGCGCGATGATCCGCTTGACGACGTCGAGGTTGACCGCCTCGTCGGGGCCGCCGACGTTGTAGGTCTCGCCGGGCGCGCCGTGGGCGAGGACGTGGCCGATGCCGCGGGCGAAGTCCTCCACGTAGATCCAGTTGCGGACCTGCTGCCCGTCGCCGTACACGGGCAGCTTGTCGCCGTGCAGGGCGTTGAGCACCATCAGCGGGATCAGCTTCTCCGGGTACTGGTAGGGCCCGTAGTTGTTCGAGCCGCGGCAGATCAGCGCCTCGAGGCCGTACGTGTGGTGGTAGGAGGCGACGAGGAGGTCGGCGCCGGCCTTCGACGCGGAGTACGGCGAGGACGGCTGGAGCGGCGACTGCTCCGTGAACGAGCCCTCCTCGATCGAGCCGTAGACCTCGTCCGTCGAGACCTGGACGTAGCGCCTGCCGTGCCGCCGGGCGGCCTCGAGCAGCACGAACGTCCCCATCGCGTGGGTGGTGATGAACGCGTCGGGCTCGGAGATCGAGCGATCGACGTGCGTCTCGGCGGCGAAGTTGACGACCGCGTCGACCGCCGCCACCGCGGCGTCGACGGCCTCCGCGTCCTCGATCCCGGCGCGCACGAACGCGAAGCCCGGGTCGTCGCGCAGGTCGGCGAGGTTCTCCTCGCGCCCGGCGTAGGTGAGCTTGTCGAGCACGGTGACCTGGTCGCCGAACTCCTTCAGGCGCTGGCGGGCGAAGTTCGAGCCGATGAAGCCGGCCCCTCCGCAGACGAGCAGCTTCATGCGGTCACGGTCTCCTCGAGGTAGGCGTGCAGTCCCGTCTCCCAGGACTCCAGGACGGGGGTGTCGGGGCGCTCCGTGCGCAGCACGGAGTAGGCGGGGCGCGGCGCGGGCCGGCCGAGGTCGGCGGTGCGCCCACGGGCGAGCTCGACCTCGACGCCGCGGGCGGCGAACGTCGCGGCGGCGAGGTCGTACCAGGAGCAGGCGCCGCCGCCCGCCACGTGGTGGATCCCGGCCGCGCGCGCCTCGGCGAGGCACACCAGCGCGGGCGCGAGATGGCCGGTGAAGGTCGGGCAGCCGACCTGGTCGTCGACGACGCTGAGCGCGTCGCGCTCGCCCGCGAGCCGGAGCATGGTGGCGACGAAGTTCGGGCCGTGCGCGCCGAACAGCCAGGCGGTGCGGACGATCGCGTGCGCGCCAGGCGCGGCGGCGGCCACGGCGTGCTCGCCCGCGAGCTTGGAGCGGCCATAGGCGCCGAGCGGCGCCGTCGGCGACGACTCCAGGTACGGCTCGCTCGCGCTGCCGTCGAAGACGTAGTCGGACGAGACGTGCACGGTGAACGCGCCCACGGCGTGCGCGGCGCCGGCGACGTGGCCGGCGGCGCCGCCGTTGAGCACGGTCGCGGCGGCCTCGTCGGCCTCCGCGCCGTCGACGTTCGTGTAGGCGGCGCAGTGGACGACCGCGTCGGGGCGCGCGTCCGCCAGCGCCCGCCGCACGGCGGGGGCGTCGAGCACGTCGAGGTCCGCGCGGGCGAGCGCCAGGACCTCGTGGCCGGCGCGCCCGGCGGCGGCGGCGACGTCGGTGCCGAGCATGCCCGCGGCGCCTGTCACGAGCAGCCGCATCGGCGCAATTGGTAGCACCGGCGCGTGCCGCGGGGGCTGGACGGACGACGAGGCCGGGGCGTCATCGCCGCGCGCGCAGCGCGAGCGAGAGCTCGAAGCGCGCCTCGGGGTCCTCGAGCCGCTCGCCGAAGAGGTCGCGGAGCTGGCGCACGCGATAGCGCACGGTCTGCGGGTGCACGCCGAGCGCCGCCGCCACGGCCTGGACCTGGCCGGGGCGATCGAGCCACGCCGCGAGCGTCTCCTCCAGCCGCGCGCGGGGGCCCTCGCCGAGCTCCTCGAGCGGGGCGAGCCGGGTCGCCGCGAGGTCGGCCGCCACGTCGGGCGCGGCGGAGAGCAGCAGCTGCGCGAGGTGCTCCTCGGCGACGACGAGGTTGCCGCCGGCTCCCGCGTGCAGCCGCCCGGCGACCGCGAGCGCGTGGACGGCCCGGGCGCGGCGCGCGCTGATGGCGGCGTCCGGCCACGGGACCGTCGGGCCGAGCGCGAGGGCGTCCTCGTCCGCGGCGGCGGCCTCGAGGCGCCGCCGCCGGCCCGGCGCATCGGGGTCGGGGACGAGCACGAGGGCGGAGCGGAAGGCCTCGGCGCCGATCGCGCCCTCCCCGATCCGCCGCGCGAGCCGGGCGGCGATCGAGTCGAGCAGCGCCTCCCCGGGCTCGTCGTGGTCCGCCGTGGCGGCGACGATCACCGCGCAGCCGCCGCGGGGCAGCACCCAGCCGGCCGCGACCGCCGCGGTGCGGATCGCCTCCTGGCTCGGCGGCGGCTCCTGCGCCAGCAGCCGCACGAGCCGCCGGCGCCGGCGCTCGCTCTCGCCGGCCGCCGCGGTCTGCTCCTCGGCGTAGCCCTCGGCGGACTCCGCGGAGAGCTCGTCGATGTAGGCGAAGATCGCCTCGCCCAGCGCGTAGATCGCCTCGGCCTCGAGCCCGCCGGCGACCCCCGCCTCGACGAAGCGGCGCCAGGCGAGCCGGGCGCCGACGCGGTAGGCGGCGAGCAGCGCGTCGAGCGAGCGCCCGGCATGGAACTCGCCGCGCCCGAGGTCCACGTAGATGCGCGCGCTGTCGGCCGGCTGCGGCTCGGCCGCGGCGAGGAGGTCGAGGAAGCGGCTGAACGCGATCTCGACGCCCAGCCGCACCGCCTGGCCGAACTCGCCCTCCATCGCGCGGGCGTAGCCGGGCACCTCGCGGGCGATCGCCGCGATCGTCTCGTCGGCGAGGCCCGGGAGCACCGGCCGGAGGACGTCCGCGGCCCCCGGGGGCACGGCCTCGTACGGGCGCGATGTGGGCATTTGTCACGAGGCTACAGAATCTCTGCGGTCATCTCGCATGTTTGGTCCATGCAGGATTCGATCCTCGGGGGTAGGACACAAGGCATGACGCGCGCGCACAAGATCTCCAACCTCGTCGGGGTCGTCCTCCCGTTCGTCGCGTTCGTCGCGGCGGTCGTCCTGCTCTGGAACACGTTCGTCGACTGGAGCGACCTCGCCGTGCTGGCGATCATGTACGTGCTGACGGGCTTCGGCGTGACGCTGGGCTTCCACCGGCTGCTCACGCACCGGTCGTTCGCGACCTTCAAGCCGGTCGAGTACCTGCTCGCGTCGCTCGGCTCGATGGCCGTGCAGGGTCCGGTGATGACGTGGGTGGCCGACCACCGCAAGCACCACGCGCACACGGACAAGGAGGGCGACCCGCACTCCCCGCACGGGCACGGCGGCGGGCTCAAGGGGGCCGTGGCCGGCCTCTACCACGCGCACATGGGCTGGCTCTTCGACCGCGCCGGCATGGCCAAGCCCGAGCGCTACGCCAAGGACCTCTACGAGGACCGCGGGATGCACGTGATCCAGAAGGGCTTCCTCCCGCTGGTGCTCGTCGGCTTCCTGCTGCCGTTCCTGCTCGGCTGGGCGATCGGCGGCACGCTCGCCGACGGCCTGACCGGCGCGCTCTGGGGCGGCGCGGTGCGGATCTTCCTCCTCCACCACGTGACGTGGTCGATCAACTCCGTCTGCCACTTCTTCGGCACGCGCCGCTTCGCCGTCGACGACCACTCCACGAACGTCTTCTGGCTCTCCCTGCTCTCCTTCGGCGAGTCCTGGCACCACAACCACCACGCGTTCCCGCGCTCGGCCGTGCACGGGCTCAAGCGCTGGGAGCTCGACCCGACGGCGTGGATGATCAAGGCGATGCGGAAGCTGCGCCTGGCGTGGAACGTGGTCGAGATCACGCCCGAGCGGCAGGTCCAGAAGCTCGCGGGCTGAAACATGCAGTAGCATGCACGTTCGTGCAAGAACGTGCAGCCCTGTTGAGCGCCGAGCGGCGCCAGGAGATCCTCGACCGGCTGGGCCGCGACGGGAAGGTCGTCGCGGCCGTCCTCGTCGAGGAGCTGGGCGTGTCCGAGGACACGATCCGGCGCGACCTGCGCGACCTCGCGGCCCGCGGCCTGGTGCAGCGCGTGCACGGCGGCGCGCTCGCCGCCGCGCCGCAGCCCGGCACGTTCGCGCACCGGGCCGAGACCTGCACGGAGGAGAAGGCGGCGCTCGCCGCGGCGGCGGTCGCCGTCCTCGGCGACGCCCGCGTCGTGCTGATCGACGGCTCGACCACCAATCTGGAGCTCGCCCGCCGGCTGCCCGCCGAGCCCGCGCGCACGATCCTCACCAACTCGCCCCCGATCGCGGCGCAGCTCGCGTCGCACCCGACCGCGCAGGTCGTGCAGATCGGCGGCACGCTCGACAAGCAGGCGTCCGTCACCGTCGGCGCCCACGCCGTCGACTTCATCCGCTCCGTGCGCGCCGACGCGTGCGTGCTCGGCGTCTGCGCGCTCCATCCCGAGGCGGGGCTGAGCACGAACGACCTCGAGGAGGCGCACGTGAAGCGCGCGATGGTCGCGGCGTCGGCCGACGTCATCGCGCTCGCCACCGCCGACAAGCTGCTCGCGGGCGGCCCGTACGTCGTCGCCGCCGTCGGCGAGGTGACGCACCTCGTCGCGGAGGCCGCCGCGCCCGACGCGCTGCTCGACCCCTACCGCGCCGCGGGCGTGTCGGTGACCCGCGCATGACGCCGCGCTGGGCGACCACCGTCATCTTCGCCGTCAACGGCGCCGCGGTCGGCACCTGGGTCGCGCAGATCCCGTGGGTGCAGGAGCGCTTCGACCTGTCCAAGAGCACCGTCGGCCTGATGATCCTCGCGATGGCGATCTCCGTGATCCTCGCGCTGCCGATCGCGGGCCAGGCCGTCGTGCGCCACGGCTCGGAGCGGATGACGCTGGCCGGCGGCGTCGTCTGCGTGCTCGCCGTCAACCTGCCGATCGCCGCCCCGACGCCGCTGCTCGTCGCCGCCGGCCTCTTCGTGCTCGGCGGCGCGAGCGCGACCATGGACGTCTCCATGAACAGCCACGGCGTCTCCGTCGAGAAGGCGCTCGGGCGGCCGATCATGTCCTCCCTGCACGCGGGCTGGGCCTTCGGCGGCATGGGCGGCGCCGGCTTCGTCGCGCTCTGCCACGCCCTCGGCCTCGAGGCGCACGTGCTCACCGCGATCGCCTCCGCGGTGATGCTGACCGTGCTGCTGTACGCCGCGCGCCGGCTCGGCCACGGCTCGGCCGCCGAGGGCGACGACACGCCGGGCTTCACGTTCCCGTCGCGCGGCGTCGTGCTGCTGGCCGTCCTCTGCTTCCTCGTGATGATCACGGAGGGCGCGATGGCCGACTGGAGCGGCCTGTACATGCGCCAGGACCTCGGCGCGAGCGCCGCCGTGGCCGCGCTCGCCTACTCGTTCTTCACCGGCGGGATGACCGTCGGGCGCCTCGTCGGCGACGCGATCAACGCCCGCATCGGGCCGGTCGCGCTGCTGCGCGGCGGCGCGCTCCTCACCGGCATCCCGCTGGGCGCGCTGCTGCTCATCGGCCAGCCGGCGCCCGCGCTGATCGGCCTCTTCCTCGTCGGCCTCGGCGTCGCCAACGGCGTGCCGCTGATGTTCTCCGCCGCCGGCCGGCAGCCCGACACCCCGCCCGGGCCCGGCATCGCCGCCGTCTCGTCGATGGGCTCGCTCGGCTTCCTCGCCGGCCCGCCCGTGTTCGGCTTCATCGCCGACGCGAGCTCGCTGCCGTGGTCGCTCTCGCTGCTGATCCTCGGCGCCGTCGTCGTCTTCCTCCTCGCCCGCCGCGCCGCCGGCGAGCGCGCGCCCGTCCCGGCCGACCGACCCCGACCCGTCCCGGTGCCATGACCCGATTCGCCGCCGTGCTCTCCGACCTCGACGGGGTGCTCGTCGACTCGATGGCCGCCACCAGCCGCGCCTGGGGGGCGTGGGGCGCGCGCCACGGGCTCGACGGCGCCGCCATCCAGGCCGCCAACCACGGCAAGCCCGCCGGCGAGGTCGTCGCGCAGTTCGTGCCGCCGGAGCGGCTCGCGGCCGAGGCCGCGGTGCTCGAGCGCCTCGAGGTGGAGGACACGGAGGGCGTCGTCGCCCTGCCGGGCGCCGCCGGCGTGCTCGCGCTCCCCGTCGTCGCCATCGCCACGTCGTGCGTGGCGCCGCTGGCGCGGGCGCGGATCGGCGCCGCCGGCCTCGCCGAGCCGCCCGTGCTCGTCACCTCCGACCAGGTGGCGGCCGGCAAGCCGGCGCCGGACTCCTACCTGCTGGCCGCGGAGCGGCTGGGGGTCGACCCGGCGGACTGCCTCGTGCTCGAGGACGCGCCCGCGGGCGTCGACGCCGGCCGCGCGGCCGGGGCGACGGTGTGGGCGGTCACGACGACGCACGAGCCCGGCGAGCTGGGCGCTGCGCACCGCGTCGCCGCGGGCGGACTGCCCGAGGTGCTCGCGTGGCTCGGGGCGCCCGAGCGGCGCGCGGCCTGAGGCCCGGATCCGCCGATCATCCACGGATGATCGGCGGATCCAGGCCCTAGCCCAGCAGCCGCGCGGCCAGCTCCGCCCAGCCGTCGCGCTCGGGTGGCTCGATCGCCTCGGCGCCCGGCACCCGCGCGGCCGCGCGCGAGCCGGCGATCACCACGGGGCGCGCCGCGCGCTCGAGCATCGGGACGTCGTTCGTGCCGTCGCCGACGGCGAGCACGGCGTCGGGCGCGATCCGCGCCGCCGCGCAGAACGCCGCGATCCCCGACCACTTCGAGACGCCGGGCGGCATCGCGTTCAGGCCCCAGCCCGGCAGCAGCGGCTCCGGCGCGAGGTCGTGCGCGATCCCGGCGGCCGCGAGGGCGGCCGCGGCCGGCTCGAGCTCCGCCGCGGGCAGGCCCACGACCGACAGCCCGTACAGGGGATGGGAGCGCGCCACGCCCTCCAGGTCCGGGTCGACGCGGGTCACCGGGCGCAGGTACGCGACGTGGTCGGGGTGGGTCGAGGGTGCCGGGCCCAGGACGACGTCGACGCCCGGCTCGTCGACGTAGAGATTGGGCGACAGGCCGTGGCGGGCGAACGCGTCGAAGCCGGCGAGCGCGTCGGCGGCGGTGAACGTGACGTCGTGGAACGCCGTGCCGGCGGCGTCGCGGCCCATCGCGCCGTTGAGGCCCACGACGGGGAGCGCGAGCCCGTTGCGGTCCAGCAGCTCGCGGGCGCCGCGGGGGCGCCGCGCCGTCGCGGCGAGCACCGGGATCCCCGCGTCCGCGAGCGCGCCGACGGCGGCGCGGGTGCGCGGGCGGACCCGGAGCGTGCTGTCCCAGAGCGTGCCGTCGAGGTCGGTGACGACAAGGGACGGGGCGGCGGCGCGCCCGCTCACCCGTCGAGCAGCCTGAGCAGGTACGTGCCGTAGCCGCTCTTCTCGAGCGGCTCGGCCAGCGCCCGCAGGCGCGCCTCGTCGATGAAGCCCTCGCGCCACGCGATCTCCTCCGGCGAGCCGATCCGCAGCCCCTGGCGCTCCTCGATCACGCGCACGAACTCGGCCGCCTGCATCAGCGAGTCGAACGTGCCCGTGTCGAGCCACGCGGTGCCGCGGTCGAGCACGCCGACGCGGAGCTTCCCGCGCCGCAGGTACTCCCGGTTGACGTCGGTGATCTCGATCTCGCCGCGCGCGCTCGGCCGCACGTTGCGCGCGATCTCGACCACGTCGTTGTCGTAGAAGTAGAGCCCGACGACCGCGTAGTTGGACTTCGGCCGCTCCGGCTTCTCCTCGATCGAGACCGCGTGGGCGTGCGCGTCGAACTCGACGACGCCGTAGCGCTCGGGGTCGGCGACGTGGTAGGCGAAGACGGAGCCGCCGTCCGGCGCGGTGTGCGCCTTGAGCTGCGCGCCGAGCCCGTAGCCGTAGAAGATGTTGTCGCCGAGGATCATCGCGACGGGGTCGCCGCCGATGAACTCGGCGCCGATGATGAACGCGTCCGCGAGGCCGCGGGGCTCCTCCTGGATCGCGTACTCGAACCGGCAACCCCACTGCGAGCCGTCGCCGAGCAGGCGCCGGAACTGGTCCTGGTCCTGCGGCGTGGTGATGAGCAGGACCTCCCGGATCCCCGCCATCATCAGCGTGGACAGGGGGTAGTAGATCATCGGCTTGTCGTACACGGGCATGATCTGCTTCGAGATGCCCTGCGTGATCGGGTAGAGCCGGGTGCCGGAGCCGCCGGCGAGCACGATCCCCTTCAATACGTCCCCCCGAGCTTGCGGTGGTCCCAGGACGCGCGGCGGACCTCCACGAACTGGAGGCCGACGCGCTTGGCCGCCTGCGCGCGCAGCGCGACCGCGGCCTCGGTCGTGATCTCGCCGCCGCCGTAGCGCGCGGCGATCTCGGCGCCGAGCCGCGCGACGGGGTCGAGGTCGCGGTGGATCACGGCGTCGCAGGCGAGCATCACGCCGCGCAGCTCGCCGTACCCGACGCCCGTCTCGACCTGCAGCGTGCACCGCGCGTCGCGCTCCAGGTTGCGCACCTTCTGCGACTTCGCGTACGTCCACGCCCACAGCTCCCCGTCACGGACGACGTACCAGAGCGGCATCAGGTGCGGGCGGCCGTCGCGGCCGATCGTCGCGCAGGTCACGGTCCGCGACTCCTCCAGGAACGCGGCCGCCTCGGCGGCCGTCATCGCGATCGCGGCGCGGCGGTTCACCGCGTGGAGGGTGCCAGAAGCCGCTCGACCGCGGCGAGCACGTCCTCGCGGACGTCGGCGGGCTCCAGCACGGCGGCGTCGCCCGCCTCCTTGAGGATCTGCTTGACGAGGTAGCGCGAGCCCTTGAACGCCCACTCCACGACGATCGCGCCGTCGTCGAGCTCGGCGAGGACCGTCCGCTCCTCCGCGACCCAGCGCGCGTGCTCGGCCGAGATCCACACGTGGGCGATCCGCGAGCCCTCGACCTGGCCCGTCCGCTGCCAGCCCTCGACGTCGGCGATCGGGTCGAGGTCGGTGCGCGGCTCGTAGGTCTGGTCGAGCACGTCGATGCGCTTGATGCGGTCCAGGCGGAAGGAGCGCATCTGGTCCTTCGCGGGGTCGAAGACGCGGACGTACCAGCCCTCGCGCGAGTTGATCAGCGCGTACGGCTCGGCGACGCGGGTGGAGAACTCGTCCTCGTTCTCGGCGTAGTACTCCAGCTCGATCAGCCGGCTCGCCTCGATCGCCTCGCCGACCTGGCGCGCGATCGTGTCGTCCGTGCGGGCGTTGGAGACGAGCAGGCCCTCCTTGGCGATGTCGCCGAGCGCGCGCTCGAGCTTGTCGCGGGCGGTGAGCAGGTGCTCGGAGAGGTGGACGCCGAGCAGCTCGATCGCGGCCAGCAGCGCGCGGGCCTCGATCGGCAGCAGGCGCGCCGGGCGGTCGAACGTGTCCGAGTAGGGCTCGGGGTCGACCTCGATCTCGCCCGTCGGCAGGACCTCGGCGTAGAGCACGTAGGCGCCGCCGCCGAAGTTGACGACGTTGAGCACGGCGACGTCCTCGCGCAGCTCCTGCGGCGAGATCTGCAGCTGCTCGGTCACCGCGGTGACCTGGAGCCGCTCGCCGCGGCGCCCGGCCTGGATCAGCACGGAGGCGAGCGTGACCAGCCGGGCGAAGCGCTCGGGGCGGATGCCCGCGGGCTCGCGCTGGCGCGTGGGCGCCTCGCGCTCCTCGTCGGGGTCGCGGGGCGGGCGGCCGGCGGCGACGGAGGTGAACGGCTCGCCGCGGTGCAGCTCGGCGACGCGCTCCAGCCGCTGGCCGAGCTCGTCGACCAGCTCGGGCGGGCCGAGCACCTGGGCGTGCTGCTCGTAGCCGAGCACCCAGGCGAGGAGCAGCCGCGGCAGCGCGTAGTCCGTGCGGAAGACCTGGCCGCCGTCGTCGGCGGGCGTGAGCGTGCCGTAGCGGCCGAAGTTGCGCTCGACGTGCCAGGCGATCCGTTCGGAGACGTGGATCTCGGCCGTGCCGACCGGGTCGCCGAGCTGCCATGGGATGCGGTTGGCGTAGTGGCGCGGGTCGAAGTCGTCCGGGCGCTGGAAGTCGTGCTCGGCCTTGGTCGCGTACGCCACCTTGCCGCGGATGCGCGAGAGGCGGAAGACGCGGATCGCCTCGCGCTCGTGCGACCAGCCGACGAGGTAGAACTGCCCGCCCTCGAACAGCAGCTCGTACGGGTCGACCTTGCGCACGGCGGTCGCGCCCGTCTGGATCGTGAAGTACTCGAACTCGATCCGCTTGCGGCGGTAGATGGCCGTGTCGACCTTCGCGAGCCGGGCGGAGAGCTCGGCGCCGCCGGCGCTGCCCGTGATGCCCAGGCCGATCGCGCGCTGGGCGGGGGACCCGAGCGGACTGGGTCGGCCCCAGGTGAGCTGCTGGAGCGCGAGCCGCAGCGGCTCGGCGTACGCGAACTCGCCATCGAGCAGGCTCAGGGCGGTCTGGAGCGCGGCGAGCTCCGCGTCGGAGAAGGCGATCGCCGGGAGGAAGAAGGCCTCGGGCGCGAGGGAGTAGTTCTCCTGCTCGGAGAAGCCGTCGGCGGGCCGGTCGACCGTGAGGTGGATGCCGAGCGAGTCGAGCTCGGCGCGGTCCGCGTAGAACCGCCGCGCGAAGGCGTCCTCGGTCATGTCCGAGTACCCCTCGACGTCGCGCCGGATCTCCGTCGCCGTCACGGGCCGCCGCTCGGCCATGAGGTACGAGATCAGCGACAGCTGCCGGATCAGCTTCTCCGTGTCCTTCGCCACAGCGGTCCACGATAGACCGCGCTCGAATCGAGGACGGGCGGCGTTGGCTTCGATGGTCTGACCGTTCTCCGCTGTTTGCGGCGACTAGGGTTATCCCTTGCCATGCCGATACTCCCCCCACGGTGTCGATGCGTCTCGTTCTGATAGAGGACCATCAGGCGCTGCGCGAGGGCTTGGAGCTGCTGCTCGACCGCGAGGGCTGCCAGGTCGTCGGCACGGCCGGCACCGCCGACGAGGGCCGCCGGCTCGTCGAGGATCTCTCGCCCGACGTCGCGCTCGTCGACATCCGCCTGGGCGACGACGACGGCATCGCGCTGACGCGCACGCTGCTCGACCACGACCCGCAGCGGCGGATCATGCTCTACACGGGTTCCTCCGACGAGGAGCTGCTCTTCAGTGGCCTCGACTCCGGTGCGCAGGGCTACGCGCTCAAGGACGGCTCGCCGAAGGAGCTCGTCGAGGCGCTCGACCAGGTCTCGCGCGGCGGCACCTACGTGGACCCGCGGCTGCGGCCGGCCCTGCTCTCGCGCCGCTCCACAGAGCGCCTGCCGTCGCTCTCCAACCGCGAGCGCGAGGTGCTCGACCTGCTCGCGCAGGGGCTCACCGGCGAGCAGGTGGCGGAGCGGCTGGTGCTCTCGGCCGAGACGATCAAGACGCACATCCGCAACGCGATGACGAAGCTCGAGGCGCACACGCGCGTGCACGCGATCGCGATCGCACTGCGCGAGGGCTTCATCCAGCCGCCCGACGACGCGGGGCTCGGGACTCGTGTCTGACGGTACGCCCGACGGCATCGCCAAGCTGCGCCACGACCTGCGCACGCCGCTCACCGTGGTGATCGGGTTCGCCGAGATCCTCTCGGGCGAGCGGGCGCTCACGGACGACGAGCGGCGGGACTACGCGCAGCGCGTGCTGAGCGCCGGGATCGAGATGCGCGAGCTGATCGACTCGGCGCGTCTGGACTGACGCGGCTCAAGCCTGACGTCAGCAGGCCGACTACCCGAGCATCCGCTCCCCGTCCGTGTGAGGGCCGTTCCTTGTCCCGCATCCTCGTCGTCGACGACGATCACAATCTCCGCGAGCTGGTCGCCATACGCCTGCAGAAGGCGGGCCACCGCGTGCTCACCGCCGCCTCCGCCGGCGAGGCGCTGGCCATCGTCGACCAGCGCGGCGCGCCGGACCTCGTCGTGCTCGACGTGCTGATGCCCGGGATGAGCGGCTTCGAGCTGCTCCCCGCGCTGCGCTCGATCGACGGGATGCAGGACCTCCCCGCGATCTTCCTCTCCGGCCGCGTCGAGGAGCACCACATCCGGACGGGCCGCTCGATGGGCGCGGTCTACCTGACGAAGCCGTTCAGCGCGAACGCGCTGACGAAGACGATCGAGAAGCTCGAGCAGCGCGACGTCGCCGCCGCGCCCGCCGGCTGGTAGGGAGTGCTCCGCCGGTCATCCGGACGGCGTTCTGACAACGACGCCGGACATCCGTGTCCGGTCGAGACCGGGGCTTCGCCCCTCTACGCGGCCCTGGTGCCGAAGTAGGCGCCGCCGCCGAGCGCGCGGTCGTAGCCCGACCAGCGCGAGCCGTCGGGCAGCTCCTTCTCCAGCCGGTCGAACGAGCCGAGGCGGCCGCCGAGGTTGTCGATCATGTGCACGAGCGTCGCCTCGCGCGTGCAGGGCACGACGGGCGAGCCGTGCTCGAGCGCGCCGTGGTGGCTGAGGATGATGTGCAGCACCGCCATCGCGAGCTCGCGCGGGAAGCCCGGCAGCTCCTCGGTGAGGCACCGGACGCGGTGGTAGCCGAGCGCGATCTCGCCCTGCAGGCGGCCCGCGTCGGTGAAGTCGATCTCGCCGTCCTCGCCGGCGGGGGTGTAGGCCTCGAGCTTGCCGATGTCGTGCAGCAGCGCGCCGGTGACGGCGACGTCGCGGTCGATGCCCGGGAAGGTCGCGGCGATCGCCGAGACGGACTGGGCGACGGTGAGCGAGTGCTCGAGCAGCCCGTGGCGGTAGGCCTGGTGGTAGCGCTTCGCCGCGGGCGCGTCGCGGAAGGCGGGCCAGGTGACCGCGTCACGGCCCATCACGGCCTCCAGCAGCGCTCGCAGGTGGGGGTTCTGGACCGTGGCGAGCAGCTCGCGAAGGTCCTCCTCCATCAGCTCCGGGGAACGCGGGGGGCCGGCGGGCTCGGGGGGTGGCGTCGGCGTGTCCATCGGGTCAGTCGCACGGTAAGGACGCGATCGGACGGGATGGGGTAGCGTCGGCTGCGATGGGCCGCACCGTGCTGATCACCGGCGCCGGCGGAGGCCTCGGAGGCGCCGTCGTGGCCGCCTTCGAGGAGACCGGCTGGCGCGTCGTCGCGCCCGCGCGCCGGGCCGGGGCCGAGATCGCGGGCGCCGAGACGGTCGTCGCCGACCTGGGCGACCCGGACGCCGTCGCGGCCGCCGCGGCGATCGCGGCGGGGGACGCGGAGGCGCCGCTCCGGGCCGTCGTCTGCTCCGCCGGCGGGTTCGCGGGCGACCAGCCGGTGGCCGACACGCCGGTGGACGTCTTCGAGGCGCAGTTCGCGCTCAACCTCCGCACCGCGTACCTCACGCTCCAGGCCGCGCTCCCGCACCTCGTCGCGGCCGGCGGCGGGGCGATCGTGTGCGTCGGCTCGCGCGCCGGGCAGCACCCGTTCGCGGGCGCGGCGGGCTACTGCGCGTCGAAGGCGGCGCTCCACGTGCTCGCCGAGGTCGTCGCGCGCGAGCACCGCGACGACGGCATCCGCTGCAACACGGTCGTCCCCGGGACGATCGACACGCCGGCGAACCGGGCCGCGGGCATGAAGGGCGGCGTGCCGCCCGCGGAGATCGCGCGCGTGATCCGCTTCCTCTGCTCCGACGAGGCCGCGGCCACGACGGGCGCGACGATCCCCGTCTACCCGCCGTAGAAGCGGATCGCCTTGTCGGCGAGCTGCCGCGTGCGGCGCTCGTTGCCGATGGCGTTGAAGGCGATCGCGACGCCGGGGATGAGCCGGCCGGCGAGCTTGCGCGCGGAGCGGATGCCCAGCATCTTCGCGAGCCGCAGGGCGAGCGTCTCCTGGCGCTCGAGCTTCGAGCCGATGTACGCCTCCACGACGGTGGAGCCGATGCCGTCGAGCGCGCGGCGCGCGGTCGCGGGGTCCGGGTAGAAGCCGAACAGCACGAGCGCCTCGGCCGGCCGCATCGGATCGGTCGGGTCGTAGCCGTACGCGGCCGCGATGAAGAAGACGAGCCGCGACTGGATCCAGGCGAGCGCGGCCATGTCGGGGACCATCGTCACGACGCCGCCGATGCCGGTCGCCGCGCCCTCGAAGCGCGCGAGCATGGCGTGGCGCTTCTTGGCCATGACCGCGAGCTGAACGGGCGTCACGCTGAAGCGCGCGCGCTTCTGGAGGGACCAGGCCGCGGCCTGGGGCCCGAACGACTTCGCCGCGGCCAGCGCGATGTGCTCGGGCGAGCGGATCGGGTCCTGCCTGAGCCGATCCCACAGCCCGGGCGGCAGGTGGCGGACCTCATGGGCGTCGTCGGTGAGCGTCATCGTGCCCCCCTGACGGTACCCGGCGCGCGTCATCATGCATCGCCGTGCTCGGGCTGCCCCTCCCCTCGCCGTCCGCCGTGGCGGGTGCGGCCGCGAACCTCGTCGACGTCACGATCCGCGGCGGCCTGGCCGACCGGCGGCCGATGCCGTCGGCGCTCATCGACGAGGGGCCGCAGCGCCGCGTGCACCGCTACCTGCCGCTGGAGCGGGCCCTCCCGCTCGACGCCGACCCGGTCCTGCTCGTACCGCCGCTGGCCGCGCCGGCGCTGTGCTTCGACCTGCGGCGCGGCTGCTCGGTGGCCGAGCACCTGCTCGGCCAGGGGCACGCGACCTACCTCGTCGACTACGGGCCCGTCCGCTTCGGCGACCGCGCGCTGGGGCTCGAGCACTGGTTCGACGAGGTGATCCCGCGCGCGGTCCGGACGGTGTCGGAGGACGCGGGCGGGCGCCCGGTCCAGCTCGTCGGCTGGTGCCTCGGCGGGATCCTGGCGCTGCTCGCGCAGTGCGCGGACCAGGACCTGCCGGTCTCGTCCACCGCCCTGGTGGCGAGCCCGTTCGACTTCTCCCGCGTCCCGCTGGTGGCGCCGCTGCGGCCCGTGGCGGCGCTCACGCAGGGGCAGATCGTCACGCAGCTCTACCGCCTGCTCGGCGGTGCGCCGGCCCCGCTCGTCAAGCGCGGCTACCAGCTCGCGGGGATCGACAAGTACCTGATGAAGCCGTGGACGGTGCTCACGAACCTCGACGACCGCGAGCTGCTCGCGCAGATCGAGGCCGTCGACGCGTTCATGGACCGGATGCACGCCTACCCGGGGCGGACCTTCGGCCAGCTCTACCACCGCTTCTTCCGCACGAACGACCTCGCGGACGGGAAGCTGGGGCTCGACCACCGGACACTCGACCTGGCCGACGTCCGCGTGCCGGTGCTGGCCGTGGCGGGCGCGGGCGACGGGATCGCGCCGGTCGCGGCCTGCCACCACGTCGCGGAGCTGCTCACGGGCGCGCCGTCGGTCCAGCTCGAGACGGCGCCCGGCGGGCACCTCGGGGCGCTGACGGGCCGCGCTGCCCGCGGGACCACGTGGGTGGTGCTCGACACGTTTCTTGCCGGTCGCTGAGCAGGGCGGGGCTACCCTCATCCGATGCTCCGCGCGCTCATCCTCGCCTCCTTCACGCTCCTGCTCGCGGCGCCGGCCGTGTCCGCGCAGGACCCGACGACGCCCCCGCCGGCGGAGCCGCGCATCCGCGCCGCCGTGACCGTCTCCGGCGTCGACGTCGGCGGCCTCACCCTCGCGGAGGCGGAGGCGAAGCTGACCGCCGAGCTCGGCCCGAAGCTCGAGCAGGACGTGATCGCGCGCGTCAAGAGCCACCGTTTCAGGCTGCCGGTGAAGAAGCTGCGCTTCGAGTTCCGCGCCGACCGGACCGCCCAGCGCGCCTTCAACGCGGGCACGGCCGCGCCGCCCGCCGCCGACGGCACGCTCCCGCCGGCCTCGGCGACCCCCTCCGTGTCGTTCAAGCGCGACCCGCTGTGGAGCTGGGTGAAGAACCGCGCGAAGGAGGTCGACAAGGCCCCGCGCGACGCCCGCGTGCGCATCGAGATCACGAAGATCCGCCGCTTCCCGGGCAAGACGGGCCGCGCACTGGAGGTCGGCAGGCTCGTCAAGGGGATCGAGGAGGTCCTCGCCGACCCGGCGCTCCCGCGCACGGTCAAGGGCGGCTTCAAGCGCGTCAAGCCGGACGTGAAGACCAAGGAGCTGCGGAAGCTCTACAAGAAGGTCATCACGATCGACCAGTCGAGCTTCACGCTCCGCCTGTTCAAGAAGTTCCGCGTGATCAAGCGCTACGGCGTCGCGGTGGGCATGCCCGCCTACCCGACCCCGACCGGCCTGTTCAACCTCCAGAGCAAGCAGGTCAACCCGACCTGGACCGCGCCGAACTCGCCCTGGGCGGGGGAGATGGCGGGCCAGCAGGTCGCCGGCGGCGCGCCGGACAACCCGCTGCGCGCCCGCTGGATGGGCGTCTCCGGCGCCGTGGGCATCCACGGCACGGGCCAGCCCTGGTCGATCGGCACCCGCGCCTCCCACGGCTGCATCCGCATGACCGTGCCCGACGTCATCGACCTGTTCAAGCGGGTCGAGGTCGGCACGCCCGTGCTGATCCGCTACTGACGCGAGCGTCGGACGGCCCGCGCATCGCGCGCCGCTTCCGACCTTGACATCACGGACGCAGGTCAACGTCGGAGGCGGTGGTGATGGGCGCTGCCTTCCGACGTTGACGCTTGACAGGGAAGTGAGTGAGTACTACCTTAGTTGTTAGTGGTCACTCACCAAGGAGCCGAGATGTCATCCCCCACGAAGCTCGCCCCGTGGACGATCGCGGTGAGCGCCATCGCGATCTTCATGGTCTCCCTCGACAACCTCGTCGTCACGAACGCGCTCGCGAGCATCCGCGAGGACCTCGGTGCTTCGATCGAGGCGCTGGAGTGGACGGTCAACGCGTACACGCTCGCGTTCGCGGTCTTCCTCCTCACCGGCGCGGCGCTCGGCGACCGCTTCGGCCGCCGCCGCGTCTTCGTGATCGGCCTGGGCATCTTCACCGCCGCGTCGGCCGCCGCCGCCCTCGCGCCCTCGACCGGCGCGCTGATCGCGGCCCGCGCGCTCCAGGGCGTCGGCGGCGCGATCATCGCGCCCCTCTCGCTCACGCTGCTGAGCGCCGACACCCCCGCCGAGAAGCGCGGCCTCGCGCTCGGCATCTGGTCCGGCGTGAGCGGCCTCGGCGTCGCGCTCGGCCCGCTCGTCGGCGGCGCCGTCATCGAGGGCATCAGCTGGCAGTGGATCTTCTGGCTGAACGTGCCCGTCGGCCTCGTCCTCGCCCCGCTCGCCATGCGCAAGCTGCAGGAGAGCCACGGCCCGTCGCGGCGGCTCGACCTCGCGGGCGTCGCGCTCGCCAGCGCCGGCCTCCTGGGCGTCGTCTACGGCATCGTCCGCGGCAACGGCGCGGGCTGGGGCTCGCTCGAGGTCACCGGCTCGATCGCCACCGGCGCCGTCCTGCTCGTCGCCTTCGTCGCCCACGAGCTCCGCACCGCCGCCCCGATGCTGCCGATGCGCTTCTTCCGCAACCGCGCGTTCGCCGCCACCAACGGCGTCTCCCTCGCGATGACGTTCGGCATCTTCGGCGCGATCTTCCTGCTGGCGCAGTTCTTCCAGACGGTCCAGATGTACTCGCCGCTCGAGGCCGGCCTGCGCACGCTGCCCTGGACGGGCATGCCGATGCTCGTCGCGCCGATCGCGGGGATCCTCTCCGACCGGATCGGCTCGCGCCCGCTGATGAGCACCGGCCTGTTCCTGCAGGCCGCGGCGATCGTGTGGATCGCGCTCGTCACCGAGCCGGACGTCGCCTACGGGCTGCTCGTCCCGGCGTTCGTCATGGGCGGCACGG
Source organism: Solirubrobacteraceae bacterium (assembly GCA_040510855.1). Taxonomy (GTDB): domain Bacteria; phylum Actinomycetota; class Thermoleophilia; order Solirubrobacterales; family Solirubrobacteraceae; genus DASQMT01. Next base: position 3,621 of record JBEVIG010000124.1, on the reverse strand, counting down.
GCATGGCGCTCGTCTTCGCCCCCGCCGCCAACGCCGTCCTCGGGTCCGTGCGGCCGGAGGAGGCCGGGCAGGCGTCGGGCGCCAACAACGCGATCCGCGAGCTCGGCGGCGTCCTGGGCGTCGCGGTCCTCGCCGCGGTGTTCACCGGCGCCGGCGGCTTCGGCAGCCCGCAGGCGTTCGTCGACGGCCTCGTCCCCGCGCTGTGGGTCGGCGCGGCCGTGCTCGCCCTCGGCGGCGTGATCGCGCTGCTCGTCCCCGGCAAGGCCCGCGCCGCGCAGCCCGCGGCGCAGGCGGCGCCGGTGCCCGCCGCGGCGTAGGGCCGCGGCGGGCCGGGCCGGCGGCGTACGCTCCATCCATGCCCGCCGCCACGCCCTCTCGCGCCGTCCTGATCACCGGCTGCTCGTCGGGGATCGGGGCGGCGACCGCCCGCCATCTCGCGCACCTCGGCTGGACCGTCTATGCGACCGCCCGCCGGCCCGAGACCCTCGCCGACCTGGAGGCGGCGGGCTGCCGCGCGCTCGCCCTCGACGTGACCGACGAGGCCTCGATGCAGGCCGCCGTCGCGGCCGTCGAGGGGGAGCACGGCGCGGTCGGCGTGCTGGTCAACAACGCGGGCTACAGCCAGATGGGCGCGATCGAGACCGTCCCGCTGGAGCAGGTCCGCGCGCAGTTCGAGACGAACGTCTTCGGCCTCGTCCGCATGTGCCAGCTCGTGCTCCCCGGGATGCGCGAGCAGGGCTGGGGCAAGATCGTGAACCTCTCCTCGATGGGCGGCCGCTTCACCTTCCCCGGCGCCGGCCACTACCACGCGACCAAGTACGCGATCGAGGCGATCTCGGACGCGCTGCGCTTCGAGGTCCGCGGCTTCGGGATCGACGTGATCGTCGTCGAGCCGGGGATCATCCTCACCGGCTTCGGCGAGCACGCGCGCCCCGGCACGCCGGGCGACGGCCCGTACGCGGAGTTCGACGCCGCGGTGAGCACCGCCTACGTCGAGACGTACGAGAAGGGCCTGCTGCGGCGCCTCGGCGGCCCGCCCGAGGCGGTCGCGAAGCGGATCGCCAAGGCGATCGCCGCGACCCGGCCCCGCGCCCGCTACACGGTGACCGCCTCGGCCAAGGCGCTGATCGCCCAGAAGGCCGTCCTGCCGGACGCCGGCTGGGACGCCGTGATGCGCACGACGTTCCCGCAGCCCGGGCCGGATTGATACATCGGTCCACGCGTGGCGGCCTCTGTCCGACCCCGGCCGCCGGCGGCCGTTGGCACAAGTACTGTCGCTCGCGATGCCCCCCGCCCCTGCCCTGCGCGCCCCGGTCGTGCGCGACGCGAACGCCGTCGCGGTGCTGCTCCGCGCGCGTGAGCGCCAGGACCTGGGGGCCGAGGAGACGACGGCGACCGACGTCCGCGAGGAGTGGGCCGCGCTGGGCGAGGAGGCCGGCCTCGACGCGTGGGTCGCCGAGGGCGAGGGAGGTCTGGCAGGCTATGCGCACGCGGCCGGCTCCGACCTCCTCGTCGCCGTCCACCCGGACGCGGCCGGGCGGGGTCTCGGCCGGGCGCTGCGCGAGACTGCCGAGCAGCGGGCACGCGCGCGCGGCGCTCGCGTGGTACGACAGTTCATCCCGGCGACGAACACCGCGGCCCGGATCCATCTCCTGGAGGCGGGCTGGTGGCCGGTCCACCACTACTTCCGCATGCGCACCGATCTCAAGGACGCCCCGCCCCGCCCCGACGTGCTCGCCCGCACGTTCGACCCCGACCGCGACGCCGAGGAGGTCTGGCACCTGATCCAGGGCGCCTACGCCGGCGTCGAGGGCCACCTGACGCAGTCCCTGGAGAGCTGGCGGGCCACGGGCATGGACAAGGAGGGCTGGGATCCCGCCTTCTGGCTCCTCCAGCACGACGCCCGCGGCATCGTCGGCGCCGTGCTCGGCGAGCGCGGCGGCAAGGGGGAGACGCGGACGGGGATCATCACCACCGTCGCCGTGGCCGACCGCGCGCGGGGGCGCGGCCACGGCCACACGCTCGTCCGGCTGCTGCTCGACGAGTTCCGCGGGGCGAAGCTCCGCCACGCCGAGGCGTCCGCACACGGACCGACCGCGGCGGCCGCGCGCGTCTTCGAGGTCGCGGGTCTGCACGTCGCGAGGGAGACGGAGCGCTGGGAGAAGGTCCTGGGTGTCTGACCTGGAGCAGATCGCGGCCCGTGCGCGCGAGACGGGCCGCCTGGGGATCGACACGGAGTTCCTGCCGGAGGGCCGCTACCGGCCGCTGCTCTGCCTCGTGCAGATCGCCGTCGACGGCGCGATCCACCTGCTCGACCCGCTCGAGGCGGACCTCGGCGATCCCGCGCCGCTCGCCGCCGTCCTCGCCGATCCGGAGATCGAGGTGGTCCTGCACGCCGGGCGCCAGGACGTCGCGATCCTCCGCCGCGCCTGGCAGACGACCTTCACGAACGTCTTCGACACGCAGGTCGCGGCGGGCTTCGCCGGCTTCTCCGCCCAGGCCGGCTACACCGGCCTGCTGCACGACGTGCTCCGGATCCGGCTGGCGAAGTCCGCGTCGTTCACGCGCTGGGACGCGCGGCCGCTCACCCCGGAGCAGCTCCGGTACGCCCGCGAGGACGTCGAGCACCTCGACGCGCTCGCCGACGAGCTCCAGCGCCGGCTGCGCGACACGGGCCGGCTCGGCTGGGCGCGGGAGGAGTGCAGGGTCATCGAGGAGGCGACGGACGAGCGCGACCCCGACGAGGTCTGGCGGCGGCTGCCGCGCATCTCGGGGCTCGACTCGAAGGAGCGTGCCATCGCCCGCGAGCTCGCGGCCTGGCGGGAGCGCACGGCCGCCCGCGAGGACCGCCCGGTGGGCTCGATCGTCCGCGACCCGACGCTGGTCGAGCTCGCCAAGCGCGGCCCCCGCGACCAGAAGCAGCTCGGGCAGATCCGCGGGGCGGGGCCCGACGTGCTGCGCCGCCGCGCGCGCGACATCCTCGCCGCCATCGAGCGCGGCCGCGAGGCGGACCCGATCCGCCCCGACGAGGGCGAGCGCTACCCGACCGACCCCGTCGACGGGCCGACGATCGCGCTCGCCGAGTCGCTCGTGCGCGCCCGCGCGCAGGAGGCGGGCCTCGCCTACGAGCTGATCGCCGCCCGCGCCGACCTCACGCCGATCGTCGTCGCCGCCCGCCGCGGGCGGGCGGAGCCCGACGTGCGCACGCTGCGCGGCTGGCGCCGCGAGCTCGTCGGCGAGGAGCTGCTCGAGCTCCTCGGCGGCAACCGCCGCCTGTCCGTGCTCAACGGCCGGGTGCAGGTGGTGGGCTGAACGCCGCCTGGACGGCGGCGAGCACCCGCGGCCCGTACTCCGCGGCGGCGTCCATGTCGCCGCCCGTGATGATGAAGCGGTAGATCATGGGCCCGACGAGCATGTCGATCAGCAGCTCGAGGTCGGCGCCGTCCCGCAGCTCCCCGCGCTCCATCGCCCGCCGGAGCACGGTCCGCAGGACCTGGCGGCGCGGTTCGACCAGCCAGGCCGAGAACACCGCGTGCATCTCGGGGTCCTGCGCGACCTCCGACAGCAGGCGCGGCATCAGCAGCGCCGCGTTCCGGCTCCGGGCCACCGCGATCACCGCCT
>JBEVIG010000123.1:0-9742 GCA_040510855.1 Solirubrobacteraceae bacterium | reverse complement strand
TCGTCCCGCGCCGCTTGGCCTGCTTGAAGAACGAGGAGGCGACGGGGTGGTTCGCGGTCGTGTTCGTGCCCGCGAGGATCGCGACGCCGGCGTTGATGATGTCGCCGTAGGTCGTGGAGACCGCGCCGGAGCCGACGCCCTCGAGCAGCGCGGCGACGCTGGAGGCGTGGCACAGCCGCGTGCAGTGGTCGACGTTGTTCGTGCCGAAGCCTGCGCGGATCAGCTTCTGGAAGAGGTAGGCCTCCTCGTTGGAGCACTTCGCCGAGCCGAAGCCGGCGATGCCGGCCGGGCCGTGCTCGGCGTGGATCTCCTTCAGCCGCCGCGACGCGAGCTCGAGCGCCTCCTCCCAGGTCGCCTCGCGGAAGTGCGGCAGGACCTCGTCGTAGTCGACGATCCCGCCCGGCCGCTTGCGCCCGCGGCCCTCGCCGCGCACGTCCGAGCTGAGCGCGCCCTTCGGGTAGCTGACGCGGATGAGCGGCGTGGTCAGCCGCTGTGGCGACGCCGCGTAGTCCCAGCCGTAGCGGCCCTTGACGCACAGCCGCTGCTGGTTGCCCGGCTGCTCGCGGCCCTCGGCGAACGCGATCGCGTTGCGCTCCTCGTCCACGTGGTAGGTCAGCGCGCAGCCGACGCCGCAGTACGGGCACACGGAGTCGACCGACTTGAGCTCGGTCCGCGGCCGGATCGGCACCTCGCGGATCGGCTTGTTGGTCAGCGCGCCGGTCGGGCAGGCCGCGACGCACTCGCCGCAGGTCACGCACGTGGACTCGCCCATGGGGTCGTTCAGGTCGAAGGCGATCCGCGCCTCGTAGCCCTTCCCGGAACGGCCGATGACGTCGTTGCCCTGGATGTCGTCGCACGCGCGGACGCAGCGGTCGCAGAGGATGCACGCGTCGTGGTTCACGTGGATGACCGGATTGGAGTCGTCCACCCCGCGGCCGCGCGCGATCGGCAGCCGCTCGCCGTCCACGGCGTAGCGGCGGGCGAGCGCGAGCAGCAGGTTGTCGCCCGTCGTGGTCTCCTTCGGGTCCTCCGCCGCGCCAGGCTGGTCGGCCATCAGCAGCTCGGTGAGCACCGCCCGCTGCTGCTCGACCTGCTCCGTGGCCGTCTTGACCTCCATCCCGTCCTCGCACGGGCGCACGCACGCGGCGGCCATCACGCGGCCGCCGGTGTCGACCGCGCACATGCGGCACACGCCGACGGGGTCGTAGCGCTCGTCGTGGCACAGCACCGGGATGTCGATGCCGACGTGCTTCGCCGCGTCCAGGATCGTCGTCCCCTCGGGGACCGTCACCGCGATCCCGTCGATGGTGCACGTCACCGTCGGCGCGTCGGTTCGGGGCGGGATCGTCAGGGCCATGCGGGCTCAGGATCGCTGTTATGGACGAATTTGTCCATGCCGCGTGCTCGGTGATATATCACAACCATCTCCTCGAGCCGCTCGCGGGTCAGGACGGCCTCGCGGCCGGACGGCAGCACCAGCGGGACGCCGAGCAGCCGCGCGGGCAGCGTGTCCTCCGCCGGGGTCCAGCCCTGGCGGCGGTTGTAGGCGTGCTTGGCCGCGACGATCCCGCGGGCCGTCTCGTGCAGGTCGTCCCCGCCGAGGTCCCAGCCCGTGACGGGCGCCAGCAGCGCCGCCCACTCCTCCCAGGGGTCCGAGAACACACCGCGGAGGAACTTGCAGAGGATCAACGAGTCCATCGCCGCGGCGCGGTCCTCCGTCTCGATCGCGGCTGCGACGTGCGCGGCGCCGCCGTCGAGCCGGTCGAGCTCGCCGGACAGGTCGGCCTCGTAGGCGCCCGAGCGGTTGTGGTCGGCGCCGCGGGCGTTGACCGCGAGGCCCAGCGCCATCGCGTGCAGCGTGCGCGGCTCGTAGCCCGGGAGCTCGAGGCCCTTGACGTGCATCGCCCGGTCGGGGTCGCCGGCCTCGCGCGCGGCGCGGCGGGAGCCCTCCGCGAGCAGGTCGCCGAGCCCCTCGCGGGCGCCGATCTCGCGCAGCGCGCGCAGCACGCCGTCGGCGTCGCCGAAGCGCAGCCAGGGGGCCAGGCCGCAGTCCATCGCCCAGGCGATCGTGCCGCCGGCCGAGATCGTGTCGACGCCGAGCGCGTCGGCCAGCTCGACCGCGGCGAGCACGGCGTCCGCGTCGCCGATCCCGACGAGCGGGCCGAGGGCGAAGGCGCTCTCGTACTCCATGCGCGCGGAGCCGCCGCTCTTCGTCTTCAGGATCCGCTCGCAGCCGATCGAGCACGACGCGCACGAGTCGCGCACCGCGACGCGGTCCTCCAGCGCGAGCTGCGTCGTCTCCGCGCCGAAGTTGTGGCCCGGGAGCGCGGAGAGCGCGTTGAACGTGAGCAGGTTCGAGAGCGTGCCCGCCTCGCGGTACTTCGCGGTCGCGGGGCCGAACGAGCGCGCCCGCAGGTCCTTCGCGGCGGCCAGCAGGGCCGCCGGGTCGTGGACGGGCGCCCGGCGGTGCGCGCGTACGGCGACGGCCTTGAGCAGCTTCGAGCCCATGACCGCGCCGAGCCCGCCGCGGCCCGCGTGGCGGCCGTCGTGGGAGACCGTCGCGAAGCGGACCAGGCGCTCGCCGGCGGGCCCGATCGCCGCGACGCGGTACGCGGGGCCGAGCCGTTCGCGCAGCGCGGCCTCGGCCTGCGCCGCCGAGAGGCCCCAGAGGTCGCCGGCGGGCACGAGCCGCGGGCCGTGCTCGTCCACCACGAGGGCGCTCGGCTCGTCGCAGGCGCCGCGCACGACGATCGCGTCGTTGCCCGTCCCCTTGCCCGCGATCGCGAAGTGGCTGGACGCGAGCGCGTCGTTCAGCCGCTCGGTCAGCGGCGACTTCGCGACCACGGCGAACTTGGCGCTGGTGGTCAGCGGCGTGCCGACGAGCGGCGAGAAGACGAAGGCGAGCGGCGCGTCGGGTGCGAGCGGGTCGCCGGCGTCCGGTCCGAGCTCCGACAGCAGGTGGGTCCCGAGGCCCGCGCCGCCGATCGTGCGGCGCAGCACGTCCGGCCCCAGGGGGAGCGTCTCCGCGCCCCCGTTGCCGAGGTCCACGACCAGGGCCTGGCCGAAGTAGCCGCCCGGGGTCATGACTCCTAGGGTAGGGCTGCCGGCTTCTCCGCGTGGATCGTCGGGCGCAGGATCAGCCAGGAGAGCCAGATCCCGACCGCGAAGAGCGGGATGCCCATCGCGATCCGCGCGACGCCGAGCGCCGTCAGCGCGCTCGCCAGGTAGAGCGGGAGCTGCACCGCCAGGCGCAGCGAGAAGAGCCCGACCCAGATCCAGCTCGCGCGGCTGTACGCGCGGACCTGCTCGGGATGCTCGCGCCAGCCCATGCCCGTGCCACGGATCGCCCCGACGATGACGCCGAGCAGCGGCCAGCGCACGAGGATCGAGATCAGGTAGGCGGCCGCGTAGGCGGCGTTGGCGAGCAGGCCGGGAAGGAAGAAGTCCTCGGCCTTGCCGGTCTTGGAGACCACCCAGGCGGAGAGCGCGAGGCCGACGAGGCCGCTCAGCGCGTACTGCACGGTCTGCCCGCGGGCGATCCGTGCCACCGCGAAGATCACGCCGAGCGCACCCGCGACGATCAGCGCGGCCGTCGTGTCCTGCCCGCTGATCGTGTACGTCGCCACGTACGCGGCGGCCGGCACCGCGGACTCGGCCGCGCCCAGCGGGCCGCCGATCGCCTCGGTCAGCGAGGGCGGCTCCTCGGAGGTGAGCGCGCCGGCCGTGTCGCGGGTCTCGGTCACTGCGCTGAGGGTAGGCCCGATGCCTCGGTCAGCGCCAGCAGCTCGTCGGCCAGCGCACGCGAGCGCGAGGCCACGTACCAGCGCCCGCGCACCTCGGCGACCCCGCCCGCCTCGCGCACGAGCAGGGCGCCCGGGTTCCAGTCCCAGGGCTCGGAGTCAGGCTGCAGCCAGGCGTCGAGCCGGCCGCAGGCGACGTAGGCGAGCTCGATCGAGCCGCAGCCGAGGCAGCGCAGCGAGCCGACGCGCTCCGCCACGCGGGCGTTGAGCGCCAGCACCTCCGGGTCGCGCCGGCGGACGTCGATGAACATCGCCACGCTCGCGCTCCCCAGCGCGGCCTCGCCGCCGATCCGCAGCGGGCTGCCGCCGAGCGTCGCGCCCTCGCCGCGGGCGGCGCTGAAGAGCTCGCCGCGCTCCGCGTCCTGCACGGCGCAGGCGAGCGGGCCGTCCGCGCCGAGCAGCGCGACCGCCGAGCACCACACGGGCACGCCGCGCGCATAGTTGTGGGTGCCGTCGACGGGATCGAGGACCCAGCGGCGCTCGCCGTCGCCCGCGACCTGCGCGCCCTCCTCGCCGACGACGCCGTCGCCCGGGCGCTCCTCGCGCAGCAGGTCGAGCAGGAGCACCTCGGCGCGGCGGTCCGCCTCCGTGACGATGTCGGTCGGGCCCTCGTCCTTGACCTCGGCCACGGCGGTGCCGCGCAGCTCGAGCGCGAGCCCGCCCGCGGCGCGGACGAGCCGCTCGGCCAGCTCGCGGTCCGAGTCGAGCGTCATCCGCCGGCGTCCGCCGCCATGAAGGCCACGTCGTCGCCCTCCGCGAGCGGCTCGGCCGGGTCGCGGGCGACCTGGTCGCCGTTGAGCGCGGCGAGCACGTGCTCGCCCAGCTCCACGCCGTAGCCCGAGGCCGCCGCGCCCAGCGTCGCGGCGCCCAGCGCGGCCGCCGGGCGCTTGAGCGGGCCGAAGCCGCGGACGTGCACCCGCGGCGGGCCTTCGGCGAGCGCGGCCTCGTAGTCCGCCGGCTCGTTGAGGTTGCGGACGCTCTCGGGATGCGGGAGCGCCTCCAGCCAGCGCGTTCGCACGCGCTCGAACAGGAACGCCGGCTTCATCCGGTCCGCGGCCACGAGCTCCTCGACCACGGGGGCGATAGCGGTCCGGTAGGCGGCGGCGAGCGGCTGGCGGTAGCCGCCGACGAACGGGACGGCGACGTCGGTCTCGCCGTCGACGGCCGCGCAGACGGCGGCGACGAAGCCGGGATGGAGGAACGGCAGGTCGACCGAGGCGACGAAGGCGACGTCGGCGTCGGTGGCCTCGAGCCCGGCCAGGATGCCCTGGAGCGGCCCGCGGCCCTCGCGCGCGTCCTCCACGATCCGCACGCCGCCGGGCAGCTCCGGCAGCTCCTGCCCGGGCGCGCGGACGACGATCACCGGGCCCGACGTCCCGCGCGCGACGATCCCGCACGCGCGGCGCAGCAGCGTCGTCCCGTGCCAGTCGAGCCACGCCTTCGGCGTGCCCATGCGGCGCGAGCGGCCGCCCGCGAGCACGATCCCGGCAGGCATGCCGCCAGCGTACCGGCGCGGCGGCTCAGGGCCCGGCGACGGCGCGGTCGCGCCCGGCGCGCTTCGCGGCGTAGAGCCGGTCGTCGGCGTCGCGCTCGAGACCGTCGAGGTCGCCCGCGTCGGGCGCGGAGACGACGCCGATGCTCGTCGTGAGCGAGAGGCCCGGCGCGATCCGCTCCCACGGCTCGGCGTGGAAGGCCGCGCGGAGGCGCTCGCAGCACGCCCACGCGTCCGCGGCCTCCGTGTGCGGCATGAGGACCATGAACTCCTCGCCGCCCGTGCGTGCGATCACGTCCTCGACCCGCAGCTCCTCGACCAGCAGCGCCGCGACGCGCATGAGCACGCGGTCGCCGACGGGATGGCCGAAGCGGTCGTTGACGGCCTTGAAGTGGTCGAGGTCGATCACGGCGAGGCTCACGGGACCGTGCAGCGCGAGCGTGCCGCCGCCGCGCGCGCGGTCGAGGTAGCGGCGGTTGTGCAGGCCCGTGAGCGGATCGCGGTCGACCTGGTCGCGCAGCGACTCGGCCTCGCGCCGCGCGGCCTCGATCTCCAGGTGCGCGCGCTGGAGGCCGAGCTGGAGCTCGGTGAACTCGCGCATCGCCTCGCGCTCGAGCTCCGCGCAGCGCAACAGCGCGTCGTAGGCCTGCTCGGGCCGGCCGGCCTCGCGCAGGGCCGCCGCGACCGTGCCGAGGATCATCGAGCGCGCCTGCGGCACGCGCTCCCCGAGGCGGGCGAGCGCGCCCTCGCCCGCGGCGAGGGCGTCGTCGACGCGGTCGAGCGCGATCAGCGCCTGGACCTTCACCAGCACGCTCATGCCGAGCAGGTACGGGTTCGGGTCGCCGGAGGCGGTGAGGTGCCCGATGGCGACGTCAGCGTCCGCGAGCGCCTCCTCCGGCCGGCCGGCGCGCGTGCGCATCTCCGTGCGGGTGCAGTGCAGGACGCCGAGCGCGAAGCGGTTGGCGGGCGCGAGCGCCGCCGCGAGGGCGATCCCGCGCTCGATCTCGACGTCGGCGGCCGCGAGGTCGCCCTGCTCCATCCGCAGGTGCGCGAGGTCGTTGCGCGACATCGCCTCCTCCCAGCGCTCGCCGGACTCCACGGCGAGTGCGAGCGTCGCCTCGAGCCGGTCCGGCCAGTCCGGGACGCCGAGGTTGCCGAACGCGATGCAGCCCATCCGGCGGGCGAAGACGCGCAGCGTCGCGTCGCCCGTGAGGTCGGCGAGCGCGATCGCGCGCTCCGCGTGGCCCAGGGCGGCGGCGTAGGAGCCCGAGAAGAAGTCGAGGTGCGTCATGAGCGCGGCGAGCTCCGCGCCGGCGCGGTCGTCGTTGCCCGCCTCGCGCTCCGCGTCGGCCGCGAGCGCGAACGCTCCGCGCAGGTCCCCGCGATGGAGCGAGATCAGCCCCTGGAGCGCGAGCGCGCGGGCCTGGAGCGGCCTGTCGGCCTGGGCGCGGGCGCCGGCGTGGACGTCGATCGCGACGGCCAGCGAGTCGAGCGGGTCCTCCCAGTACGCCGACCGTGCGGCGTCGAGCGCGCGCGCTGGAGTGGCATGGATCGACGTCGGGACGAGCACGGGCCTTCCCCGGTCAATCGGGCGCACAGGGGGAGGACTTGAGCGCCGGCGCTAGGCCGGGCGGGCGCCGAGCACGCCGAGGAGCTTGAAGCCGAGCGCCTCGCAGGCGAGGTCCTCGCTCACGTTGACCTTCAGCCGCGCGCGGAAGTCGTCGACGAGCGCGACGGCCGCGCGGAGCGTCGCGAGCGAGCGGCCCTCGGCGTCCGCGGCGAGCTCGTCCGCGCGGTCGGCGTGGTGGGCCAGCTCGGGCGCGCCGGCGGCCACGCACAGCAGGTCGCGGTACCAGAGGCCGGCGAGCTGGAGGCCGTGGTCGAGCGCGACGGTGCGGGCCCGGCGCTCCGCGCGGCGGCCCTCCTCGCCCAGCTCGGTCTCGCGCCGCTTGTGCTCCTTCTTGGGCAGGTAGGCGAGCTCGTCGGCGATGCGGGCCTCGTAGGCCGTGCGCTCGGCGGCGCCGCGCGCGCGGGCGACCTCGAGCAGCGGGCCGGCCGGGCCCGGCTTGCCGTGGAGCGGGGCGCGGGCGAAGGCCTCGGCGTGGGCGCGCAGGGCGGCGCCGTCGCCGACGGCCAGCGCGAGCGCGCGCTCGCCGTCGCCGAGGCTGAGCCGCGCGGCGGCCTGCGCCTGGCCGGGCGCCGCGCCGCGGGCGGCCATCTTGTCGGTGAGCGCGGCGCTCGTCTGCGCATCGAAGCGGACGGGCTGGCAGCGCGAGGCGATCGTCGGGAGCACCTGGCTCGGGCGGTCCGTCAGGAGCAGGAGCACGACGTAGGAGGGCGGCTCCTCGAGCGTCTTGAGCAGCGCGTTGGCGACCGGGTCGCCCATCGTGTCGGCGCGCTCGATCACGAACACGCGGTAGCCGGCCTCGAACGGGGTGTGGCCGGCGGCGCCGATCACCGGCTCGTCGACGTCCTCGCGGCGCATCTCGTGCGCGCCGCTCGGCACGACCCACGTGAGGTCCGGGTGCGTGCCGTGCTCGACGCGCAGCCGCGCCCCCGCGGGATCGCCGGCGCCGCGGGCGAGCAGCTCGGCGGCGACGGCCCGCGCGGCGGCCCGCTTCCCGCTCCCGGCCGGGCCATGCAGGAGGTACGCGTGCGAGGGCGTCCCGCCGACGGCCGCGCCGAGGACGGCGGCGGCGTGCGGGTGCGGTTCGAGCGCGGCGAGGGCCACGGCCAGCAGGCTAGAGCCTTGCTCGGCCGATAACCGTGGATGCCTCGGCGTCGTGGGCGCCGTCGGGGTCGATCGGCCGAGCGTTCGCATGGCGGGCCCCTTCGTAGCTCGGCCGATCGGCATCCGGCGGTGATCCACGGCGGCGAGGCGCCGCGGGAATCGGTCGAGCAAGGCTCAGGCCGCACACCCCGACATCGGCCCGGGTCGTTAGCGTCCGCGGCCGGATGCTCATCTCGCTCGAGGGGATCGACGGCGCGGGCAAGACCACGGTCGCGGCGCGGCTCGCCGAGGCGCTCGGCGCCGTGCTCCTGCGCGAGCCCGGCGGCGTCGCGCTGTCCGAGCGGATCCGCGAGCTGGTGAAGGACCCCGCCCTGCACGTCGACCCGCGGGCGGAGGCGCTGCTCTACGCCGCGACCCGGGCGCAGCTCGTCGCCGAGCAGCTCCGGCCGCGGCTCGCGGCGGGCGAGACCGTCGTGCTCGACCGCTTCGTCGACTCCTCGCTCGCCTACCAGGGCGCGGGCCGGGGGCTCGGCGTAGAGGAGATCCGCCGGCTCAACCTGTTCGGCACGGGCGGGCTGCAGCCCGACCGGACGCTGCTGCTGCGGCTCGACCCGGCGGCCGCGCTGACCCGCGCAGCCGGCCGCGGCGAGGCCGCCGACCGGCTCGAGCAGGAGGCGGCGGACTTCTTCGCGACGATCGCGGCCGCCTACGACGCGCTCGCAGCGGCGGAGCCCGAGCGCTTCGCCGTGATCGACGCGGCGCAGTCGCCGGACGCGGTCCTCGCGGACTGCCTCGCGGCGCTCGGGGTGGAGGGAACGTCAACCGCGGCCGGATAGCGACCTGGTAGCGACTTCACCTCCTCTACGGGGGTCAACTCGCTACCACGTCCCGCCGGGCGGTCGATCCCGCTCGACTACCCGGCCGGTGTTGACGTTCGTTCCTAGTCCGCGTAGCCGTCCGGGTGGGCCGAGTGCCAGGCCCAGGCGTCCGCGATCATGTCCTCGAGGCCTCGAGAGGGGTTCCAGCCCAGCTCCTCGCGCGCGCGGGATGCGTCGGCCACGAGCGCCGGCGGGTCGCCGGGGCGGCGCGCCTCCTCGATCGCGGGGATCGGCTCGCCCGTCACGCGGCGGGACGCCTCGATCACCTCGCGGACCGTGAAGCCGTCGCCCGTGCCGAGGTTGTAGATCCTGTGCTCGCCCGCCGTGAGGTGGTCGAGCGCCAGCAGGTGCGCGTCGCCGAGGTCCTCGATGTGGATGTAGTCGCGCACAGCGGTGCCGTCGCGCGTCGAGTAGTCCGTGCCGAAGATCTTGATGTGCTCCCGCTTCCCGGCCGCGGCCTGGAGGATCAGCGGGATCAGGTGGGTCTCGGGCTCGTGGTGCTCGCCCTGCTCCCCGCTCGCGCCCGCGACGTTGAAGTAGCGGAGCGAGGTCGCGGCGAGGCCGTGGCCCACGCACTCGTCGCGCAGCATCAGGTCGACGGCGAGCTTCGAGGCGCCGTACGCGTTGACGGGCGCGGTCGGCTCCTGCTCGACGATCGGGACGCGCTCGGGCTCGCCGTAGGTCGCGGCGGTCGAGGAGAAGACGAGCTTGCGCACGTCGTGCGCGCGCATCGCGTCGAGCAGGTTCAGCGTGCCGGTGACGTTGTTGCGCCAGTAGCGCTCGGGATGCTCCACGGACTCGGCGACGAGCGAGAGCGCGGCGAAGTGGACGACGGCGTCGA
>JBEVIG010000122.1:0-18191 GCA_040510855.1 Solirubrobacteraceae bacterium | reverse complement strand
GACGTTCGCTATGCGGCGGCGGCGACCTCCGCGTGCACGGCCGGCGAGCGTCCGGCCAGCATGCCGCCGTCGATCGGCAGCGTCGTGCCGGTGATCCAGCGCGCGCCGTCGCCCGCGAGGAAGACCACGGCCTCGGCCACGTCGTCGGGCTGGCCGCGCCGGCCGAGCGGGTGGAAGCCGTCGACCGAGTCGAGCACGGTCTGTGCCTCCTCGGGCGTCATGAACCGCTCATAGGCCGGCGTCTCGACGAACGCCAGCGCGACCGTGTTCACGCGGATTTGGTCCGCCGCCAACTCGATCGCGAGGTTCTTGGTCAGCACGTGCCGGCCGGCCTGCGCCGCCGAGTAGGCGCTCGTCGGCGTCGTGGCGATCGCGTCGACGGCCCACATCGAGCCGACGTTGACGATCGCGCCGCCGCCGCGCTCGACCATCGCCGCCGCGGCGGCCTGGGCGACCCAGTAGGTCGGGCGCAGGATCGAGCCGAGCGCCTCCTCGAGGTGCTCCTCGGTCTGCTCGAGGAACGGGACCGGGCGGAAGATGCCCGTGCTGTTGACGAGCACGTCGACGCCCCCGAAGCGCTCGACGGCGGAGGCGATCAGCGCCTGGCCGTCCTCGCGGGTCGTGATGTGGCCGGCGTGGAGCAGGGTGCGCTCGCCGGACGGATCGAGCTCGGCCTGCGCGGCCTCGAGCACCGCCATCCGCGTGCCGCTGAGGACGACGCTCGCGCCCTCCTGGAGGAAGCGCGCGGCCGCGGCCTTGCCGATCCCGCCGCCGCCGCCCGTGATGACGACGACCTTGCCCTCGTAGTGCGCGCTCATGCTGCTGCTCCTTCGTCCGGTGAGTGGGCGACCGAAGGTACATGCGAGTGCATCATCTGCATACGCATGAATCGCCTATGGAACCATCGGCTGCGGTAATGGCGCAACGAATCGCGGGTCGGAACGGCGACCGGCGGCTTGACATCGTCGCCACGACGCGATTTCGTGCTCGATTCGCTCCGCGGCGGGGAGGCGGTGGGGCGGACATTCGCCCGAAGGACAACGACAAGGCAGGGGGATTCTTGTCCACACGTATTCCACGGCTCGCGACGGCGGTGGTCGCCGCGCTGGCCTTCACCGCGTCGGCGGGGGCGGGGTCGGCCATGGCCCAGTCGCCCGGCGACCCGACGCTCGAGATCGCGGTCGGCGACGACGTCGCCGGCGGCACCACCACGCTCACGTTCGAGCGCTACTTCGCCGGCGAGACCGCGAACGGCACGCCGGTCTACGTCTACGCGCCCGAGGGCGCGGTCGGCGGCGACGTCACCGGCGTCGAGGGCGCCGATCCGCAGTGGGACCCGAACCCGGACGACGAGTTCACGCCCTGCGACGACGACACGAACACCGCCGCGAACTTCGAGATCACCGACGCGCAGCTCGCCGGCCTCGGCGCGGAGCTCGTCGGCACCGCCGGCGATCCCGGCATCGTCCAGGTCGACACGGAGCACTACGGCCCGATCGAGCCCGCGGACCCGTCCGACCCGAACAGCGACGCGCTCGTCCTGCTCGCCTACAACATCCGCGACGAGGCCTACTACGACTGCGACGCCACGCAGTACACGGTCGGCTACTTCGCCCCGCAGTTCATCGAGCAGGACGGCATGAACGTCATCGTCGTCGACACGGGGAACTGGGACGAGCTCGTCGGCAACACGGACACGACGGACCTCACGATCGAGGGCGTCGTCGCCCACGAGCTCCAGCACCTGCTGCACAACTACTCCGACCCGGGCGAGCTCTCCTGGGTCGACGAGGGGCTCGCCGACTTCGCGATCTTCCTCAACGGCTATCCCGTCGGCGGCTCGCACTCGACCTACCACCAGGTCTTCCACCGCGAGACGTCGCTGACGCGCTGGGGCGGCGGCCTCGAGAACTACGGGGCCTCGTTCTCCTTCTTCCAGTACGTGTGGGAGCAGGCGGGCGGCAACGGCGACGGGACGTTCGACGCCGACCAGCAGTACGACGGCGCCGGCGGGGACCTGCTGATCAAGCGGATCTTCGAGAACCCCGCCGACGGCATGGAGGGCGTGCAGGCCGCGATCGACCAGTTCAACGCGGAGACGGGCGCGAACCTGCGCTCGGCCCGCGAGCTGTTCATGGACTGGGCGGTGACCGTCTACCTCGACGACGAGGGCTCGCCGCGCTTCGACATCAAGGCGTTCGACTTCGGCGACCCGGCCACGACCGCGTGGACGATCGCGCTGGCGAACAACGAGTACTGGGGCGGACGCGACGTCTTCAACGGCGCCGTGCCGCAGGCCAAGTGGCGCAATCGCGCCAAGCGGGGCCTCACGGGAGACCTGACGGCGCTGCCGTACGGGACCTCGTTCCAGACCTACCGCAACCCGGGCTCGCGCTTCTCGCTCTCCTTCGACGGCGAGGCGCAGACCCAGGTGGCGCCGCACTCCGGCCCCGACCACCTCTACGCGGGCTACGAGAGCCAGTCCGACAAGGTGCTCGAGCTCGGCCGCGGCGGCGGTGAGCTGGACTTCTGGACCTGGTACTTCATCGAGGAGGGCTGGGACTACGGGTTCGTCGAGGCGCAGGTCGGCGGCGAGTGGCAGACGGTGCCGCTCACGAACGACGCCGGCGAGACGGTGACGACGGACGACGACCCGCAGGGCAACAACACCGAGGGCAACGGGCTCACGGGGACCTCGGGCGGCGAGTACTTCGTCGACGACCCGGAGTACGTCCACCTCCACGCCGACCTCCCGGCCGGCACCACGGACGTGCGGTTCCGCTACTCGACCGACGCGGCGTACCTCGACACGGGGTGGTTCGTCGACGACATCGCGCTCGACGGCGCCGCGGTCGACCCGGCCGACACCGGCGACTGGACCCGCACGAACGGCATCCAGCAGAACCACTGGGTGCTCCAGATCGTCTCGCCCTGCGACCTCAACGGGTCGAGCACGGCGAACGAGATCACCGACGGCCAGGGCAACTTCGTGTACCGCTACGAGGGCGCCTCGATCGACACGCCCGTCCTGGACGGCAAGTGCGCGGGCAAGCAGGGGATCGTCACCGTGATCTCCAACCTGCCGACGGGGGACCTCCAGTTCCTCGACGCGCCGTACGACTACGCGCTGGTCTCGAACCCCAAGCGCTAGCCATGGCCGCCCCGGCGCACGAGCCCGCGCGGCTCGTGCGCCGGGAATCGGTCCGCCGTCCGCGGCGTCCTCGCCTCCAGACACCCGCACTGGAGGACTCCGCGATGACGAGCATCTACGACGAGATCGGCGGCAAGGAGGCGGTGGCCGCGGCCGTCGAGGTCTTCTACGGCCACGTGCTGGCCGACCCGGTCCTGGCCCCGTGGTTCCGCGACACCGGGATGCGCCGCCAGAAGGCGCACATGCGCGCCTTCCTGGCCGCCGCGCTCGGCGGGCCGCAGCTCTACGCCGGCCGCGACATGGGCGCCGCGCACGCGGGCCTGGGGATCACCGACCAGGCGTTCGACCACGTCGTCGCGCACCTCGTGGCGACGCTCACCGAGCTCGGCGTGGCGCCGGGGACGATCGCGGCGATCGGCGACGCCCTCGCCCCGCTGCGGGCGCGGGTGGTGGGCCTCCGCGCCGCCGCTTGAGAGGCCCCGCCCCCTGGCCCGTCGAAGCCGCCCCGGGGGGCGGCTTGCCGACCCCCAAGGGGTCGGGGCCTTGCGAGTTCGGGGTGCATGTCTGGGGGTCCCCCCGATGTGCGGGAATAGGGAACGCGGGAGCATCGTCGTATCAAGCAGACAGCACTCCCCTTCAGGAGAACGTCATGAGCCCGCAGACCCTCACCCTCACCTCTCACACCCAGCGCCCGTGGCGCCCCGTCGGCTCGCTCTCCACCCCCCAGCGCACGACGACGGCCCTGGTGGCCGAGCACCGCTTCTCCGCGCCCGTCGTGCGTGAGCTCCCGCCGCGCCGCGAGGCGCGCTCCGCCGCCGGCGTCTGGTAGTCCCCGGACGGCGCTCGAGGGCGCGGCAACGCCCTCGAGCCAAGCCGCTCAGGCGGCGACGGGCTCCTTCTTCTCCTCGGGCTCCTCGGTCGGCGCGGCCGGCCTCTTCGCCGGGGTCGCGCCGACGAGCTTCGCCGCCTGGCGATCCGGCGCGATCCGCACGACGTTCGAGGCGAGGCCGACCTTCTCCATCCCGCGGATGAACAGGTCGGAGATGTCGATCTCGTACCACTTCAGGCCGTGGGCGGCCGAGCGCGGGAACGCGTGGTGGTTGTGGTGCCACGCCTCGCCGAACGACGGGACGGCGAGCCAGGCCACGTTGGTCGACTGGTCCTCGATGTCGAAGCGGCGGCGGCCGTAGTAGTGGCAGATCGAGTTGATCGACCACGTGATGTGGTGCAGGAAGAACGCGCGGACGAGGCCGCCCCAGATGAGGCCGCGGATCGCGCCCTCGAGGGTGAAGCCGTGCAGCGCCCAGCCGAGCAGCGTCGGGACCGCCAGGCTCAGGAACGCCCAGAGCGGGAAGAGCCGGTTGATCTTCTTCATGACCGGGTCCTCGTAGAGCTCCTTGGCGTACCGCTTCCAGTCCGCCTGGCCGTGGGTCTCGAACAGCCAGCCCGTGTGGGCGTGCCAGAGGCCCTTGAGGCCCTCGCCGTGGCCGACGTGCGGGGAGTGCGGGTCGCCCTCCTGGTCGGTGTGGGCGTGGTGCTTGCGGTGGTCGGCGACCCAGTCGAGCACGCCGCCCTGGAGCGCCATCGAGCCCGTGATGGCGAAGCCGTACTCGACGGGCTTCGGCGTCTTGAAGGCGCGATGCGTGAGCAGACGGTGGTAGCCCACCGTGATGCCCAGCCCGTAGATGATGTACAGCCCCGCGAGGATGCCGAGGTCGATCCAGTCGACCCACTCGTTCCACAGGAAGACGATGGCGGCGATCAGGCCGAGGAACGGCACGATCACCCCGGCCATGTTCGCGTAGCGCTCAGCCCTGGTCATGCGCTGGAGACTGACGCGTACCATCGGACAATTCTTGTGGAACTCAGGGCGGATCGACGCGCTGAATTTATCACGAAGCTATGAGTACGCGACGACGATCCGGGGCCTCGCCGGCGATCGCGAGGGCTTCGCGCAGACGCTGCTGCGCGGCGAGCTCCTCCTCGACCGGCCCCACGACCGCGCGCTCGCCCACCGCCTCGACGCGCCGCGACAGGGCACGCTCCGCCCTGCGCGCGCGCCGCCGCGCGCCGGCGCGGACCGCGAAGCCCGCCAGCAGGCTCAGGAGCAGGCCCGCGAGCACCCCGCCGCCGAACAGGGCGGTCGGCACGGGGATCCCCTCCATCTCGGGCGTCGGCACGACGTCGTCCACCCGCAGGTAGCCGAGCCCCGCCAGCGCGAGGAGCCAGAGCGCGCCGGCGGCCGCCGCCAGGGCGAGCCCGAGCTGGAGCGCGCCCGCGACGCGCCACCAGCGCGGCGGACGCCGGGCGAGCTCCGTGCCGGCGACCGCGGCGTCGAGGTCCGCGGCGAGCGTGTCCTGGAGGGACAGGGCGGCGCGCCGGGCGAGCCCGGGCCACGGCGCGGCGAGCTCGCCCGCGGCACGGTCGGCGAGCGCCCGCGCGGCGGTCTCGACGGCGGCCCGCTGCACGGGCGTGGCAGCTGGGAGGGAGCTGCGCCCCGGCCCGGCGGGGAGCTCCGGTGTCCGCTTCCCGCCGCCCAGGCCGAGCCGCCGCAGCGGGTCGGGGGCGAACCGCCGCACCCAGCGGACGTACGGCCAGCCCGTGGCCAGCGCGCCGTCGCGGCGGTGGCTGCGCGCGACGGCGCGCACGACCGCGGGGACGCCCGCGGCGCCCGCGAGCGCCGCGGTCAGCGCCGCGCGCTCGGGCTTGCCGATCCGCCCCGGCTTCCCGCCGCCCTCCGCGGCGAGCGCGGACGCGGCGCGCGTGACGTCGGCCGCCAGCCGCGCCACCGCGGTCTCGCGCGCGGCGGCACGCCGGCGCAGCTCCTCCCGCAACGCGTCGAGGCCCTCGCCCGTCAGCGCCGAGAGGGGGAGCACGGGCAGGCCCGGAAGGCCGTCCGCGGCGAGCAGCCGGCCGAGATCCGCCACGCAGGCCGCCTCGGCCGCCGCGTCGAGGCGGTCGGCCTGGTTGAGGACGACGAGCATCGTCTCGCCATGGGCGGCGAACGGCCGGAGGTAGCCCTCGTGCAGCACCGCGTCCGCGTACTTCTGCGGGTCCACCACCCAGGCCATCAGGTCGGCGAGCGCGACGACGCGCTCGACCTCCTCGCGATTCGCGTGCCGCACGGAGTCGAAGTCGGGCAGGTCGAGGAGCACGAGCCCGTCCGGGCCGTCCGGCCGCCGGTGGCGCTGCCGGACGCCCAGCCAGTCCAGCAGCGGGTCGCCGACGTCGCCCCAGATCGCCGCGGTCGTGACGGAGGTCGTCGGCCGCAGGTGGCCGGCGGGCACCAGGTCCTCCCCCGCGAGCGCGTTGAAGAGCGACGACTTGCCGGCGCCGGTCGGGCCCGCCAGGGCGACGACGGTGGTCTCCAGGCCGAGGCCGAGCCGCTCGCCCGCCCGGGCGACGACCGCGTCCGCCGCCGCGACCGCGGCCGCGTCGAGCCGGCCGCGCGCGAGCTCCGCCGCCTCCGCCAGCGCCGTGAGCCGGCGGTCGATCCCGGCGGGGCTCACGCCGTGCGCCCCACATCCGCCAGCGCGTCGTCCAGCGCGCGGATCGCGTCCGGCCGCGGCGCGAGCGGCTCGAGCACGCGGTCGAAGCGGCCCGACTCCTCGTCGAGCAGCGTCCGCACGCGGGCCATCAGCTGCTCGCGGGCCTTGGCTGCCAGCGCGCGCACCGCCTGGTCGCCGAAGATCGCCTCGAGCACCTTCTGCCCGAGCGCCGAGGTCCCGCCCGCGACGACGACCTCCGCGCCCGTCAGTCCGCCCGTGCTGGCGAACACGGCGATCATCACGGTCAGCCCGGCGCCGTTCACGCCGAGGGAGGCGAGCCGCGCGGTCGCGCGCTTGCCGGCGCCCTCGGCCCTGACGAGCTCGAGCACCTCGCCCTGCCACGCCCGCACCTGCTCGCCCGTGCGGGCGGCGAGGTCGGGCGAGGCGGCGTCGAGCCGCCCGGCGCCGTCCAGGAGCGGCCGCCCGGACGCCTCCGACCGCCACGCTCGCGCCGCATGCTCCGCCGCGCGGTCCGCCGCGGCGAGCACGACCGCGTCGACGCCCACCTGCACGGCCGTCCGCAGCTCCTCCTCGGCGGCCGGCGCGCCCGTCACGAGCGAGCGGAGCCGGTCGCGCAACCAGCCGATCCGCGTCTCGAGCGCGCGCATGATGTCGCCGGTGCCGACGACGTCGTGCCAGCGCGCGAGCACCTCCCCGCGCAGCAGCGCGCCGCTGCGGATGGTCTCGTCGATCTCGTCGAGCGCGGTGGCGTAGGCGCGCTCCACCGCGTCCCGCAGCGACCCGGCGGCGGCCTCCTGCTCGGCCAGGGCGGCGCGGACGGTCGCGCCGCGCGGCGGCACGCTCTCCAACGCGCCCGTGAGCGTGCGGCGGACGAGGCCGGCGCGCGCCTGCGCGTCGGCGGCCAGCCCGTCGAGCCATTCCCGCACCGGTGCCAGCGCCGCGGCGGGCAGCCGCCCGTCCGCGAGCGTCGTCTCGGGTACGACGAGCACGGGCGTGGCGCCGAGCCCGCGCTCCTCGAGCATCGCCCGCAGGTGCGCGGCGATCTCGCCGGCCGCCTCGGGCGGCACCCGGTCGAGCACGAGCGACAGCGCGGTGCCGCGCTCGCGTGCCGCGCCGAGCAGGTCCCACGGGACGGCGTCGGCGTAGCGCGCCGCCGTGGTGACGAAGAGCCAGGCGTCGGCCGCGGCGAGCAGCTGGCCGGCCAGCGCGCGGTTCGCCTCGACCACCGAGTCGATGTCGGGCGCGTCGAGCAGCGCGAGCCCCTCGGGCAGCCGCGCCGTCGGCACGAGCGCGAGGCCCCCGGGACCGGCCGGCGCGCCGGTCGTGCGGCTGAGGCCGGGCAGGATCCTGTCGCCCGCGAACCAGTGGACGTCGTCCGGGTGGCACGCGAGCACGGGCGCGCGCGTCGTCGGGCGCAGCACGCCCGCGGCGCTGACGTCCTCGCCGAGCAGGCTGTTGACGAGCGTCGACTTCCCGGCGCCCGTGGAGCCGCCGACCACCATCAGGAGCGGGGCGTCCATCTGGCGGAGCCGCGGCAGCAGGTAGTCGCCGATCTGGCCCTCGAGCTCCGCGCGCACGCCCTCGCCGGCGAGCGCGCCCGGCGTGGCGAGCGGGAGCCGCACCTCGTGCAGCGCCGTCCGCAGCCGCGTGAGCGCGTCGGCCAGCCTGGCGGCGTCGAGCTCCGCGACCATGGGGTGAAGCTTCCCGCACTCGGCGTCTGCGACGCCCCCCGCCCTCGCGGCTCAGCGCGGGCCGACGTGGAAGGCCCGGCGCGCGGTCCCGCCCGGCGCGGTGACCGCGACCCGCCAGCGGCCGGGGCGCAGGCGCATCCCCAGCAGCCGCGGGCCGACGATCCAGTGCGTGATGCCGGCCTGCGCGGCGCGCGTGCGGCGGCCGGCGCGCACCCAGCGGCCGTGGCGGCGGTGCGCCAGCTTTGCGGTCACGGTCGCCGCGCCGGTGAGGGAGAACTGGAGCGTCGCGGTCCGCGCGCGGCAGCCCGTGACGCCGCGGCAGATCCGCGGGCGGCCCTTCACGCGCAGGCGCCGCACCCGCGGCCGCGCGGCGGCCCGCGCCGGCGGCGCGCTCACCGGTGCCTCGCCGGGGGCGGCGGGCGACGGGAGGAAGGCGCTCCGGTCGGGCGCGCCGGGCGGGCGGCCCGCGGCGAGCGCCGCGGTGCCGGCGGCGCTGAGGCGCCCGTCCGTGACGCCGCGGCCGGCAAGGCCGGGGATCGGGTCGGCGCCGCCGAGGAGCGCGGCCTTGAGCGCGCCGGCGTCCCACCCGGGCCGGAGGCCGGAGGCGATCGCGGCCACGCCGGCGGCGTGCGGGGAGGCCATCGAGGTGCCCTGCATCACCTCGTAGCCCGCGCCCGTGTCGAAGTAGCGGTCGAGCTGGCTCTCCCGCGCCGCCGGGATCGAGGAGACGATCGCCGTGCCCGGCGCGAAGAGGTCCACGGACGTGGCGCCGAAGTTGGAGAACGGCGCGAGCGCGTCGCTCTGGTCCGTCGCGCCGACGCAGACGACGTTGGGCTCCTCGTGCGCGCAGGGGAACTCGCCGCGGCCGTGGTCGACGTCGTCGCCGACGCCGTCCGCGCCGCCGTTGCCGGAGGCGACGACGAAGAGGGTCCCCGGATGGTCGTGGATCGCCATCCGCTCGGCCTGGGAGGGGAAGGCCGAGCCGAGCGAGGCGTTGACCACGCGCACGCCGCGCTCGGCCGCGTACGCGAAGGCGGCCGCGACGTCGGCCGAGGAGCCCTGGCCGTCGGCGTCGAGCACCCGCAGCGGCATGATCCGCGCCCCCGGGGCGACGCCGACGACGCCGGCGCCGTTCTGGCCCGCGGCGATCGTGCCCGCGACGTGCGTGCCGTGGCCGCTGAGGTCCTGCGGGTCCGCGTCGCCCTCGACGAAGTCCCAGCCGGGCGCGACGCGGCCCGCGAGGTCGGGATGCGAGGGGTCGATCCCCGTGTCGACGACGGCGACCGTCACGCCCGCCCCGCGGCCCAGCGACCACGCCTCGGGCGCGTCGATGTCCGCGTCGGGCCGGCCGCGCTGCCACCACACGGACTGCCCGGTGTTCTCGAGCGCCCAGAGCAGCGGGGCGAGCGGCTCGGCCGCGATCGAGCGCGGCAGGTTCGGCTCCGCCCACGCGACGTCCGGATCGGCACGCAGCGCGCGGAGGGCCTCGCCGCGGTCGCCGTCCGTGGCGACCACCTCGACGCCCGCGAGGGGCAGCTCCCGCTCCGGCGTCACACCCGCGCGGGCGCGCTCCGAATGCGTGAGCCCGCCGTCGCGTGCGACGACGATCTCGTCGGCGATCCCGGCATCGGCCGCGCGCGCAGTCGCGGGCACGGCGAATCCGGGCAGCATCGCAATCCATGCGAGAAGCAGGCGGCCATCCATGGCGACCCCGTGGATCGGCGGGCGGAGGGCGGTCTTGACGCGAGCGGACGGATGGGCCAGTCGGACGCGATGGGCTCAAGCGGCTCCCTCGCTTGTCACGATGCGCGGATGGCTGACGAGCCCATCGGCGTCGACCGGCTGCGGCGGACGGCGCCGGTCGAGGTCGCGCTGCTCGAGGGGTTCCGCGTGGGCGAGGGGCCGATCCGGGAGCCGCACCGCCACGGCTACCACGAGCTGATCCTCGTGCGGGAGGGCCGCGGCGAGCAGGCCATCGACGATGTCGTGACCGAGGTCCGTCCGGGCACCGTGACGGTCATCGGGCAGGGGCAGGTGCACCAGTTCCGCTGGGCGGAGGCGGTCGCCGGCGCGGTCGTGCGGTTCAGCGACGAGGCGCTCGCGGCCGGGGGCCGGATCCCCGCCGCGTGGCTGCTGAGCGGCCGCGGCGGGCGGACCATCGCGCTCCCGCCCGGGGAGCTCGAGCGCGCGGACGCGCTCGTCCGGCTGCTGGCGGGCGAGAGCGCGCGGCCGCCGGACCCGTACGCGGCCGGCGTCCAGCAGCACCTGCTCTCCGCCCTCCTGCTCTGGATCGAGCGCTGGTACGACGCGTCGCGCGCCGAGCGCCGGACGGCGGAGGACGCCGACGTCCAGCTCCACCGCCGCTTCGCCGAGCGCCTCGAGGCGGACTTCGCCCGCCACCACGACGCGGGCCACTACGCGGACGCGCTCGCGGTGCCGGGGGCGGCGCTCGCCAAGGCGCTCCAGCGGCTCACCGGCCGCACGACGAAGGAGCTGATCCTCGACCGCGTGATGCTCGAGGCCGCCCGGCTGCTCCGCTTCACCGACCTCACCGTCGGGCAGGTCGCGCACCGCGTCGGGTACGACGACCAGCCCTACTTCTCCCGCGCCTTCAAGCGCCACTTCGGCGACGGCCCGCAGGCCTACCGCGATCGCGCGCGCGGAGAAGTGCATCGATCCGCGGGCTGAATCCATGGGGAAGCGCGGCCGAGGGGGCCAGACTTCACTCCCATGACCACGACCGCACATCCCGACCGGGCCGCCGCGCCCACGCTGCCCGCGGCACTGCGGCTCGGACCCGTCCACCTGACCGTCACCGACCTCGACCGGTCCGTCGCCTGGTACCAGGAGGCGCTCGGCCTGCGCGTGCACCGCCACGACCCCGACGCGGCCGAGCTCGGCGACGGCGAGGTCGCGACGCTCGTCCTCGTCGAGGAGCCGCAGGCGCGCCGCCCCGGCCGCACCGCCGGCCTCTACCACTACGCGCTGCTCTTCCCGTCCCGCGAGGAGCTCGCCCGCGCCGCGATCCGGCTCTCGCTCGCCCGGACGCCCATCCAGGGCGCCTCGGACCACGGCACGCACGAGGCCATCTACCTGCCCGACCCCGACGGCAACGGCATCGAGCTCGCCGCCGACCGCCCGCGCGAGGTCTGGCCGACGCCCGAGGAGGAGTTCGGCGGCGGCGGCCCGCGGCCGCTCGACTTCGACGCGCTGCTGGCGACGATCGCCGGCGAGGTCCCGGCGCCGCAGGTCGGCCCCGGCCTGCGGATGGGCCACCTGCACCTGCACGTCGGCGACGTCGAGCAGGGGCTCGCCTTCTACCGCGACCTCATCGGCTTCGAGGTCTGGGGGATGCTGCCGAGCGCCGCGTTCGTCTCGGCCGGCGGCTACCACCACCACCTCGGCTTCAACGTCTGGCGCGGCGAGGGCGTGCCGCCGGCCCCCGCGGGCATCGTCGGCCTGCGCGAGTGGACGGTCGAGCTGCCCGCGGCGGAGGACGTCGCGGCGGTGCGCGCACGGCTGGAGGCCGCCGGCGTGCCGGTCGAGCCGTCGCCGCGCGGCTTCCTCGTCCGGGACCCGTGGGCGCTGGCCCTGCGGATCGTGGAGGCGGGGGCATGAGCGGGCCGCAGGGGCCGGTCGAGCCCGTCCGGGCCGCCGAGCGGCCGATCGACCCGGAGGTCCGGATCGGCCACGTCCACCTGCGGACGGCCGACATCGACCGCGTCCGCGACTTCTACGTCGGGATCATGGGCTTCGACGTCGTCTTCGAGGCGCGGGAGGTCCCGGGCTGGGGGACGAAGGGCGACATCCTCTTCGTCTCCGCCGGCGGCTACCACCACCATCTCGGCTTCAACACCTGGAAGTCGGCGGGCGGGCCGGCGCAGCCCGACGGCGTGACCGGCCTGCACCACGTCGCGCTCAACTTCTCCTCGAAGGCGCGGCTGGCGGAGGTCGTCCGGCGGCTGGTCGACGCGGACGTCCCGCTGCGCCAGCTGACGGACCACGGCACGCACCTCGCGGTGTACCTGTCAGATCCCGACGGCAACGACCTCGAGCTCGCCTGGGACCGCCCGTTCGAGGAATGGCCTGCATACGGCGCCGAGGACGCGCCGGCGATCGACGCGCCCTTCGACCTGGAGGAGCTCCTCGCCGCCGCGCCGCGTTAGTCCGGACCGCGGTCCGGGAAGGCTCTCGACATGGCTCTCGGACACACCCTCTTCCGTGTCGCCGTCGGCGGCACCTTCTTCGCACACGGCGCCCAGAAGCTCTTCGGCTGGTTCGGCGGACACGGGCTCGAGGCGACGGCGGGCGCCTTCGACTCGATGGGGCTCAAGCCCGGCAAGCGCACGGCGCTCGCCGCCGGCGCGTCGGAGGCCGGCGGCGGCGCGCTGCTCGCCCTCGGGCTCTTCACGCCCGCGGCGTCGGCCGCGCTGATCGGCGTGATGAGCCAGGCCGTCCGCACCGTGCACCTCGACAAGGGCTTCTTCGTGACCGAGGGCGGCTACGAGTACAACCTGATCCTCGGCGCCTCGGCGTTCCTGCTCGCCGACGCCGGCCCCGGGCCGATCTCGCTCGACGAGAAGCTCGGCATCCGCCTCTCCGGCCCCGCCGTGGCGCTCGCCGCGCTCGGCGCCGGCCTCGCCGGGCCGAAGCTGCTCGAGAAGCTCGCGCCCGCCGAGGAGCCCGAGATCGCCCCGGCGGCGACCGCGCAGGACGTGCCCGCCGAGGAGCCCGCGACCGTCTAGACGCCGGCTCCGGGAGCGGCTCGGGGAATCCCCCATGCGCTGAGTGCGCGGACGCGAGAGAGTTGACCCTCTCGTGTCCCGCTCCGCCGCCTCCTTCGCCACCGACCTGCTCCGCGCCTCGCTCGGCGAGGCGCTCGCGGCGCCGTACGAGCGCGCCTTCGGCCCGGTGCCCTGGCTCACCGCCGGCACGCTGTCGTGGCCGGTGGACGCGGGCGACGACGTGCTCGCCGCCTGGTGGGCGTGGGCAGCCGGACTGCCGCCCACCGCGCTCACCGCCGTGCGGGTCGGCGAGGCCGCCGTCGCGGTCGACGTCGCGGTCCTCGGCGACCCCTACGGCGTCGCGTCGCTGCTCGCGCCCATGCGGGCCGCGGGTTCGCACGCTGACACCGTGCGGTCGCTCGGCGCCCGCGCGTTCCACGCGCCGTGCGCACTCGCGTCCGCCGCCGTCTCGCTGCCCGCGTTCCCGCTCGCGGACGAGCTGCTCGACGCTCCCGCCGGCGTCTGCCTCGGCCTCCGTCACGCGCCCGGCGGGCCCGTCCTGATCGGGATCGCCGCCGCGGACGAGCGCGGCCGGGCCGTCGCGGCGATCGACCAGGTCGCGCGCCGGCTCGAGGAGCCGGTCGCCGCGAGCTAGACCTTCGGAGGGCGCGCCCGCTCCACTTCGCGGCGTACCGTCGACCGCGGGGAAGCAACCGGCCCGGGGAAGGGGCCGTCGAGAGGAGTGATGGGCCGTGCGCATCCGCCGTGCCGGGCTCGCCGTTCTCGTCCTGACCCTCTGCGCGCCGGGGGCCGCGCTCGCCGACGGCGTCGCCGGCCATGCCGCGCAGGACGCGGTCGCGCACGACGCCGCCGTGGAGCCGCGGCTGGCCGCGGCCACCCGCGAGGCCACCGCCGCCGACGCCCGAGCGGCCGCGGCGGCCGTGGCCGGCGACGAGCACCTCGTCGGGCAATGGGGCCCGCTCACGGACTGGCCGGTGGTCGGCGTGCACGTGGCGCTCATGCCCGACGGCAAGGTGCTCGCGTACGACTCCGTGGGCGACAACGCGACGGAGACCTATCCCGAGCACACCTTCACGCGCGCGACGCTGTGGGATCCCGTCACGGGCACGCACACGCCGGCGACCGTCCTCACGGGCTACAACGTGTTCTGCAGCGGGCTCGCGCACCTGCCCGACGGGACGCTCTTCGTCGCGGGCGGCAACAAGAACGCGCAGCTGCAGGGGATCCGGCAGACGCACGTCTACAACGGCGCGGCGTGGGCGCTCGGCGCCGACATGTCGGTCGAGCGCTGGTACCCGAGCGTCACGCCGCTGAGCAACGGCGAGATGCTCATCACGGAGGGCGGGCCCGACCTGCCCGAGGTGCGCACGACGACGGGCGCGATCCGGCCGCTCAGCGCCGCCTCGCTCAACCTCCCGCTCTACCCGTGGCTCGACGTCGCCCCCGACGGGCGCGCGTTCTACTCGGGGCCGGACCAGACGCTGCGCGCGGTCGCGACGGGCGGGACCGGCGCCTGGCAGGCGTTCGGCACGCGCGACACGCTCAACCGCAGCTACGGCGGGCACGTCCTGTTCGACGTCGGCAGGATCCTCGTCGCCGGCGGCGGCGGCTCGAGCCGCGACGCGCGCGTGATCGACATCAACGGCGCGACGCCGGCCGTGAGCGCCACCGCGCCGATGGCCTTCGGGCGCCGCCAGCACAACCTCACCGTGCTCGCGGACGGCTCCGTGCTCGCGACGGGCGGGAACTCGTCGGGCGCCGGGCTCGTGGACCTGGCGAACGGCGTCTACGCGGCCGAGCGCTGGAACCCGGCGACCGGCACGTGGACCACGCTCGCGGCCGAGTCCGCGACGCGCCAGTACCACTCGACGGCGCTCCTGCTCGCCGACGGCCGCGTGCTGTCGTCGGGCGGCGGGATCTGCGGCACCTGCGACGCCGTCGGCTACCTGGCGAAGAACGCGCAGGTCTTCACGCCGCCGTACTTGTTCAAGGCCGACGGGTCGGGCGAGCTCGCGCCGCGCCCGGCGATCACGTCGGCGCCGGCGACCGCGGCGTACGGGTCCGGCCTGGTGATCGGCACGCCGGATGCGGCGGCCATCAGGAAGGTGGGACTCGTGCGCCTCGGCGCCGTGACGCACTCCGTGAACATGGAGCAGCGCTTCGTGCCGCTCGGCTTCACCGCGGGCAGCGGCTCGCTCACGGCGACCGCGCCGGCGAACGCGAACCTCGCGCCGCCCGGCGTCTACATGCTCTTCCTCGTCGACGCGACCGGGGTGCCGTCGGTCGCGCGCATGGTCACGCTCGGCGGGACGGCCCCGCCGCCGCCTCCGCCACCGCCCTCGAACACGGCGCCCGCGGTCTCGCTCACCGCCCCGGCGAACGGCGCGACGTTCCCGTGGAAGCCGACGATCGACGTCACGGCGACCGCCTCCGACACCGACGGCACCGTCGCCCGCGTCGAGTTCCTCCGCAACGGCGTCGAGGTCGCCGAGGACCTCAGCGCGCCCTACGCCTGGCGCTGGAAGAACGCCCCCGCGGGCTCCCACGCCCTCGCCGCGCGGGCCGTCGACGACGACGGCGCGACCACCACGACCCCGGCGGTGACCATCACGGTCCAGCGCAAGTGAGGCCTCAGTTGAGGCTGGGGTCCGGCGGCATCGTCGAGAGCAGCGCGAACTCGCGGCCCTTGCGGCGCAGCACGGCGGCCCAGAGCGACTCCGGGTCCTCGGAGAAGAGCTCCTCGCGGAGCGGCGCCTCGACGATCCAGGCGTCCTCGGCCAGCTCCTCCTCGAGCTGGCCGGGGCCCCAGCCCGCGTGGCCGGCGTAGACGCGCGCGCGGCGGATCGCCAGCTCGAGCGCCTCCTGGGAGGGCGCGTCGCCCGGGACGAAGCCGAGGTCGTCCTCGACGAGGACGGCGGCAAGGGTCGGGTCGTCCCACTCGGCCAGCACGATCACGCCGTCGGGCGCGACCGGGCCGCCGATGTGGACGAGGCCGTCGTCGTCCGGCGCGACCCAGGCGAGGTCGGGCACCGCTTCGGCCACCGGTGCCTCGGAGGGGCGGTTGAGCACGAGGCCCATCGCGCCCTCCTCGTCGTGCTCCGTGATCAGGACGACCGTCCGGTCGAAGTTCGGGTCCTGGAGGAGCGGCGAGGCGATGATCAACCGGCCGCGGAGCGACTCCATCACGCCGCCGCGAGGTCGCGGGCGGGCTCGATCCCCCAGCGGCTCGCGAGCTCGGCGAGCTCGGGCGTGAGCGCCCAGCGGTCCGGCCGGGCCTCGCCCTCGTGGTCGGGGGCCGCGCCCTTCAGCGTCATCGAGCCGGTGTTGTCGCCGATGGCGCGCAGCTCGGCGACCTCGTCCGTGCCGAGCAGGTCCGCCTCGGGCAGCGCGGCGAGCTCCTCCCGCTTCGCCTCGATCGGCTTCGCGGCCGGGCCGGGCTCCTGGATGAGCGTCGGCGCGACGCACGCCACCGCCGGGTGGGCGAGGTTCCACTGGCAGGCGAGCTGCAGGAGCGTGAGGTCGTGGCGCGCGGCGACCGGGCGCATCGCGTCGAGCTTCGCACGCCCGCGCTCCACCCAGCCGTCCGGCCGGAACGTCCGGTGGTCCCACTGCGGGAACGGATGCCCGGGCAGCACGTCGTCGTGGAACAGCCCGCCGTAGTCGACGACGCGCGTGATGAGCCGCACGTCGTGGTGGACCGCCGCGTCGAGCACGAGCTCGCCGGGCCACGGCTCCAGCGGGTTGAGGATGATCATCGCCCAGTCGAGCAGCGCGCCGAAGCGCTCGAAGCAGTCGAGGAGGTCGAGCGTGAAGCCGTTCGCCGGGCCGGGCGCGACGCCCAGCCGCCGGGTCAGCCCCGCGTCGCGGAGCGCTGCCATCCCCTCCCACACCGCCGGGTGCGTGTAGCCCGTGCGGTCCGGGTTGTGCAGCAGCAGCAGGTCGAACGAGGTCGCGCCGATGCGCTCGAGCGAGCGCTCCGTCGCCATCCGCAGGTAGTCCCCGTAGGCCTCCGGGCCGCGCAGGCGCGGATCGGTGAACCGCGGGAAGCCCTTCGCGCCCTCGCGCTCGCCCTCGTAGAAGTCGTGGCCGACCGCGCCCACGAGCGAGTAGGCGTCGCGGTCGACGCCCGCGAGCGCGCGGCCGAGCAGGACGTCGGCGTCGCCGGCGCCGTACGCGTCGGCCGTCATCACCGTCCGCAGGCGCTCGTCCGGCCGCAGCAGGGCGAGCATCCGGTCGTCGTCGAGCGGCTCGCCGAAGCGCATGAACCGCCCGCCGCTCCAGGTGCCGATCGCGGTGCGCGTGGGGTCGGGCATCTGCGCAAGATGGTACGGATTCGCGATGGACCGGCGTCTGGGGGTGCTCGCGTTCGGCGACTCGATCACGAACGGGGGCGGCGAGCTGCAGTGGGGTGTCGCGCTCCAGTCGTGGGCGCTCTGGACGGCGCGCGGACTGGGGTTGCCGTACACGGGCTGCGCGGTCGACGGGGCCACCGCGCACGACGTCGTCGCCCGCCAGATCCCCGTGTTCGTCTCGACCGCCGCGGACCCCGAGGCGCGCTTCGACGTCGGCCTGCTCTACATCGGCGTCAACGACGTGCGCGGGCCGGCCTGGGACCCGGCCGCCTACGAGCGCGACCTGCGCGCGGCGGCGGCCTTCCTCCACCAGCGCTGCACGCGGACGCTCGTCTGCACGCTCCCGCTCGACCTCGGCCGCCCGCGGGCCCCGGCGGAGCGGATCGCCGCGGCGAACGCCGCGATCCAGCGGCTCGAGGGCGTGCTGCTGTGCGACCTGCGCGACTTCGGCGCGCGCAACCGGGTGATGGTCGACGCCGTGCATCCGACGGCGTTCGGGCAGGTCGAGATCGCGGAGCGGGCGCTGGCGGTGCTGGCGCGCGACGGCGTGCGGACCCACGTGCTCCCCTCCGCGCTGATCCACTGGGAGACGACGCGCTGGAAGCGGCTGCGCGGCGACGCGACCTACGCCTACCGCCAGGCGAAGCAGGCGGCCCGGAACGCGTACTGGCGCGCCCGGGCGCGGCCCGCCGGATAACGCCGCGCGCCCGAACGGATACACAAGGCGGGCGGCGCGCGGGCGC
>JBEVIG010000121.1:0-18015 GCA_040510855.1 Solirubrobacteraceae bacterium | reverse complement strand
AGCAGGTCGCCGCGATCGCCCTCCAGGTCGGGGCCGCGCTCGACGCCGCGCACGCGGTCGGCCTCGTGCACCGCGACGTCAAGCCCGCCAACGTGCTGCTCGGCGGCGAGCACGCCTACCTCGCCGACTTCGGGCTCTCGCAGGTCGTGGGCTCGGACACACGGCTCACCTCGACCGGCCAGTGGATCGGCACGGCCGACTTCATGGCCCCGGAGCAGTTCGAGGGCGGCGAGGTCGACGCCCGCGCCGACATCTACGCGCTCGGCTGCGTGCTCTACGACGCGCTCACCGGCAGCGTCCCGTACCCGCGCGGGACCGTGCCCAAGACGATGATCGCCCACCTGCAGGAGGAGCCGCCGAGGCCCTCCGAGCACGGCGCGCCCAACGGCTTCGACCGCGTCATCGCGCGGGCGCTCGCCAAGGACCCGGAGGACCGCTACCCGTCGGCGGGCGACCTCGGGCGCGCCGCGCTCGCCGCCGCCGACGGCCGGCCGGTGACGGAGTCCGAGCGCGTCGTCGCGCGCGGGGCCGCCGCGCCGCGGCGCGAGGTCAACGGCCGCCGCACGGCGGTGACGAACGTGCTCGGGGGCGAGACCGCGGTCACGGAGGTCGTCCGGCCGGCGCGCGAGCAGACGGCGGCGACGCAGGTCGTCGCCCCGCCCGCTCCCCCGCCGCGCGAGCGCACGCAGCACAAGCCGCGCGAGACGCTCCCGCTGGGCGACCGCCCGCGCCGCCGCCGCCGGGGCTTCCCGACCGTCGTCGCCGGGCTCGCCGCCGTGCTGGCGGTCGGCGCCGCCGTCGCCGCGCTCGCCAACCGCGGCGACGGGGTCGACCCGTCGATGCAGCCGGGCGCGAGCGTCGCGGAGGGCGAGGTCGACGATCTCGCGCAGCAGTTCGCCGACGCCTACGCGAAGGAGGACACGGCGACGCTGGGCCGACTGCTGACCCGCGACGTCGAACGCGTGGTGCCGGGGGCGCGCCAGGAGGGCCGCACCGCGGTGCTCGCCGCCTACAAGCGCCAGTTCGACGACTCGGACACGCGCACGTTCGAGCTCGAGGACCTCGATGTCCAGGGCGGCCCGGCGGGCCGCGCGAGCGGCCGCTACGTCGCGACCTACAAGGGCGACCCCGACGTGACGGGCGCCATCGCCTTCAACATCCTCCGCGACCGCGGAGAGCCGCGCATCGCGCTGATCTCGGCGCGGCAGGACACGCGTTGAGGATCGGGATCCAGCTCCCGGAGGTGGAGCGCGACGTCGGGTGGGGCGAGTACCTCGCGATGGCGCGCGCCGCCGAGGAGAGCGGGTTCGACTCGATCTGGATCGGCGATCACCTGCTCTACGCGCCCGAGGACGGCCGGCCCGAGCGCGGGCCGTGGGAGGCCTGGACGCTGCTCTCCGCGCTCGCCGCAGCGACGGAGCGCGTGCGGCTCGGCCCGCTCGTCGCCTGCGCCGCCTTCCACCCGCCCGCCCTGATCGCGAAGATGGCGGCCACGATCGGCGAGGTGAGCGGCGGCCGCTTCGTGCTCGGCCTCGGCGCGGGCTGGAACGAGCGCGAGTTCATCGCACACGGCCTCCCCTACGACCGCCGCGTCGGCCGCTTCGAGGAGGCGTGGGCGATCATCCGCGGCCTGCTCGCGGGCGATCGGGTGACGCTGGACGGCCGCTTCTGGCAGGCCGACGACGCGGTCCTCCTCCCCCGCCCGGCGACGCCGCCGCCGCTGATGATCGGCTCCAACGGCCCGCGGATGCTCTCCATCGCGCTCCCCCACGCAACCTGGTGGAACACCTGGTTCGCCGACTTCGGCACCACGGCCGAGGGCTTATCCGAGCTGAACGCCCGGATCAGCGAGGCGGCCCGCGCCGCCGGCCGGGACCCCGCCGACGTCGGCCGCAGCGCCTGCGCCTTCGTCCTGCTCGACCGCGGCGCGAGCGGCGAGCGCCGCAACACCCGCGACGCCCCGGCCATCGAGGGCACGGCCGACCAGATCGCCGCGCGGCTGCGAGAGCTCGGCGAGGCGGGCGCCGACGAGGTCATCGTCGTCGCGAGCCCGATCACGGAGGCCTCCATCCGCCGTCTGGGCGACGTGATCGCCGTCCTGTGATTGACACGCAGGACCCCTGACCGCTTGAATGCCGCGTCCACGGATGCGGAGAAGAGGCGGGGGATGACGGTACGGATGCTCACTGCGCTGGCGGCGCTGCTCGCCGGCATGGCCTCGATGGCGGGTGCTGCGCAGGCCGCCGAGCCGCCGTCGCTGACGGTGGCGCTGAGCCCCGGCGTGTACGACCCGGACGACAGCGTCACGCGGAACGCGCTCGAGTTCGCCTTCGAGCTCGATCCCGCGCCGGACGCGTCCCTGCTGCGCGTCGCCTCGGTCACGCTGCCCGACGAGGTGGTGGTCGACCTCGGAGCCGGCTTCGCGGGCTGCACCCGACAGCAGGTCGTCGACGCGGCGTGCCCGGAGAGCGGCCGCCTCGGCTCCGGCGCCGCGCGCTCGGTCCTGATGCCGGGCGCGGCACCGCTCACGTGGGACCTGGTCGCCTACGCCGGGGACACGCCTGGCACGTTCTGGGTGCGGACGACCCTGCGCGAGAACCCGCAGGTCGTCTCCGCGCTTCAAGGATCCGTGCTCCCCCAGTCCATCGGGCCGCTGGTGACGGTCGGGATCCCGTACGAGCTGCTGCACCCCGCCACGATCGACAACGAGTTCACGGCGCTCTCGCTGCGGCTCGACGCCGTCGGCACGTCCGGCCGCCCGGTGGCCGGGCTCGCCGGCTGCGCCACGGGCACGATCGACGTCACCGGTCACCTCCTCGACGAGGGGAACGACGACCTCGCCACGGTGGCGAACGGCCAGGCGACCTGCTCCGTCGGCGATGTCTTCGAGTGCGCGGCCGGCGCGATGCCTCGGCTGCTCCCGGGCGCGGCGGCGGCGGTGAGCGTGCGCTGCGAGGATGCGGCCGGGCCCGTCGCGCTGTCCGTGCGGAGGGCACCGGCGCGCGGGACGGTCGACGGCGTCGTGCAGCCCGCCGGCGCGGCGTCCGGGAGCGTCCGCTACACGGCGCGCACGCCGGGCAGCGACATCATCTGGCTCCGGGCGACGGACGGCGTCGCGACCGCCGATGTGCCGGTCCCGATCACGATCGGCACGCCGCCGATCGCCGATCCGCCCCCCGATCCGCCCGCGGGCCCGACCGAGGCGGAGATCAGCGCCGCCCTCCGCCGGGCGGCCGATGCCAGGCCGCGCCTCAAGCGCCTGCGCAAGCGCGGCGGCTTCGCCGTCCCCTTCACCGCGCCCGCCCCGGGGACGCTCGCGATCCGCTGGTCGGCCAGGAAGCGCGGGAAGACGGTCGTCATCGCGCGCGGCGCCGAGGCGCTCGACGGCGCGGGCGAGGTCCGGGTCCGGCTGACGAAGACCGGGCGCAGGCTGCTGAAGGGGCGAGAGCGGGTGCGGATCTCGATGCGGCTGCGCTTCACGCCCGACGGCGGCGGGGCCGTCACCGTCACCCGGAAGGCGACGCTGAAGCGCTGACGCTCAGCAGTCGCGGGCGACGGCGAGCGTGACCGAGGAGCCCGGCAGGACCTGCGTGCCCGGGTCGGGCTTGATCGAGCAGACCTTGGGATCGCCCGGCAGGAGCGGGTCGAGGAAGCCGCCCGCGTCCTCCATCGCGACGTCGAGGCCGAGGCCCTCGAGCTGGTCCTGGGCGGAGTCGGCATCGTCGCCGGTGACGTCGGGGACGGTGACGCGGACCTCGAGCACGATCCGCAGCGAGGCGAAGGCGGTGCGGCGGCCGTCGGCGCTCGCCGCGACGTCGACGAGGTTGGCGCCCGGCTCGAGCGGGACCTCGGCGTGCCAGCGCCCGCTCTCGACCCCCACGTCCTTGCCCAGCACCTGCACGCGGGCGCCCGCGGGGGCGACCGTGCCCTCGACGGCGACCGTCTCGGCCCGCACCGTCGCGCCGTCCTGCGGGACGGTCACCTGGAGGCGCACCTTGGGCTCCGGACCGCGCGGCGCGGCGTCGTCCCCGCACGCCTGGAGCACGACGGCAAAGGCCATCAGGAGAGCGGGAAACGCGAGGCGCACACCTCTGAGGCTACTTCCGGCCGCCTGACGGGTTCGTACCCTCGATGCCCGTGACGACGTTCCGCCGGCTCTGCCTGGCCCTCCTGACGACCGCCCTGCTCCTCCCCGCGTCCGCGGCGGCCGACGGGGTCGAGATCATCTCCTCCGACACCCGGCAGATCGACGCCGGGGCCGCGCCCGGCGGCGGCGCCCGCACGGCGGCGACCCGCAAGATCACGCCCTGCACGTGGTCGTACTTCGGCGACCCGCGCTCGATCGCCCACGGCGACTGGGTCCACACGGGCTGCATCGGCACCGACGGCAAGGCGAAGCTCGACCAGTTCAACGTCGCGACGGGCGAGCACCGGCTGCTGACGCTGTTCCGCGGGCTCGAGGTCGACGACCACAACAACCCGAGCCTGATCTTCTTCCGCAAGAAGATGTACGCCTTCGCGTCGCCGCACGCGGGCTACGTCTACCCGCGCGACCGCGACCCGTTCATGGCCTACCGCGTGTCCAAGAGCAACTGGGCGCAGGGCGTGAAGTGGGCGGGCTCGAAGACGATCCCGCTCGGGCAGGGCTGCGGCCTGGGCTACACCTACCCGAACCCGGTCGTCTCCGGGAACCGCATGTACCTGTTCATGCGCGGGCCGTGCTGGTACCCGTACTTCACCTGGACGAAGGACGGCTCGACCTGGAAGCGGCCGCGCACGCTCGTGCTCGGGCCGCCGTCCGCGGGGCGCAACGTCCGGCCCTACGCCAAGTACGACACGGCGCCGGACGGCTCGATCCTGATGACGTTCTCCGACGGCCATCCGGGCTCGTACAAGAACAACCTGTACTACATGCGCTTCAAGAACGGCCGCTTCTACAAGGCCGACGGGACGCGCATCGGCACGATGGCCGACCTGCCCTTCCGCCTCAGCGAGCTCGACATGGTCCAGCGCTACTCGGCGAAGCAGGGTCGCGCGTGGCCGATGGACATCGCCTGGGCGGCCGACGGCGCGCCGCGGATCGTCTACTCCAGCCGGATCGGCGACGACGACGTCTTCAAGTACGCGCGCTTCAACGGCCGCAAGTGGGTCGTCAACGACGTCGCGCCCGCGGGCGGGAGCCTGTTCGGCTACCGCAACGGCGGCATCACCTTCGACCACGGCGACCCCGACTGGGTCGTGCTCACGCGGCTGATCGACGGCGCGCACGAGATCGAGGTCCGCCACACGGGTGACGGCGGCCGCTCGTGGGAGGCGACCCAGCTCACGACGGACTCGAAGATCCTCAACTTCCGCCCGGTCTTCCCCCGCGGCTTCGACGAGCCCGACGAGCGCGTCGTCGTCTACGTCTCGGGCTCCGCGTCGAGCTTCCGCTCCTACCGCACGGTCGTGAAGATGCGGATCGACCGCACCCGGTCGCAGCCCGCGCCGTCGCCGCCGCCGTCACTGCCGGACCCGACGCCGACGCCGACGCCGGGCGGAGGCACGCCGGCGCCGTAGCCGGGCGGGTACGGTCCCGCCATGACGCGCCACGTCGTGATCGGGACCGGCGCCCTCGGGAGCGCCGCGGCCTACTGGCTCGCGCGGCGCGCGGGCGAGGAGGTCCTCGTGCTCGAGCAGTTCGCGCCCGGCCACGGCCGCGGCGCGTCCGAGGACCACTCGCGGATCATCCGCCACTCGTACCAGTCGACGGCGTACACGCGGCTCACCCGCGCGATGTACGCCGCGTGGGAGGAGGTCGAGGACGAGGCGGGCATGCCGCTCGTCACCCGCACGGGCGGGCTCGATCTCGCGCTGCCCGGCGTGGACCAGGCCGACGCGGAGTACGCGGCCACGCAGGAGGCGCTCGGCGCCGAGCGGATCCCGTACGAGCTGCTGGACGCGGCCGAGACGATGCGCCGCTGGCCGCAGTGGTCGCTGCCGGACGGCACGCGGGCGATCTTCCAGGCCGACGCGGGCGTGCTCGACATCGGCCGGGCGTGCGCGGCGCACCTCGCGCTCGCCCGGGCCCACGGCGCGGAGCTCCGTGCCGGCGCCACCGTGCGCCGGCTCGAGCCGCGCGACGACGGCGTGCGCGTGCACCTCGACGGCGAGGTCCTCGACGCCGACCACGTCGTCGTCTGCGCCGGTCGCTGGACCAACCGCGTGCTCGCCGGCGTCCATGCGTTCCCGCTGCGGTACACGGCCGAGCAGGTGCAGTGGTTCGCGAGCCCGCGGATGCGCGAGTTCGCCCCGGAGCGGTTCCCGATCTGGATCGGGCTGGGCGAGCCGAGCTTCTACGGCTTCCCCGTCCACGGCCTCCCGGGCCTGAAGGTCGCCCAGGACCTGGCCGGACCGCCGGCCGACCCCGGCGACGAGGAGGCCGAGGTCGATCCTGCGCGCGTCGACACCGTCCGCGCGTTCACGGCGCGGCACCTGCCCGCGGCGGCGGGGCCGCTGGTCGCCGCGCGCGCCTGCTTCTACGACCTCACGCCGGACCGCGGCTTCGTGATCGACGCGGTGCCCGGCGCGCCGCGCGTGCTCGTCGGGCTCGGCGCTGCGCACGCGGCGAAGTGGGGCTCGCTGATCGGGCGGATCCTCGCCGACCTCGCCCTCGACGGCGCGACGCCGCACGACATCGCCGCGTTCCGCGCGGACCGGTTCGCCCGCGACTGAGCCGTGACCGCGGGGTTGCGCCCGCCCGCCCCTCGGCCACGACGGCAAGCAGGTGCGGACAGGCGGCCCCGGCCGTGGGGCGTAGCATCGGGCGGTATGGGCGAACGAACGAGCTACGACCCCGGCACCTTCTCCTACGCGGAGCTCGCGACGAGCGACGCGGAGGCCGCGCAGGCCTTCTACACCGCCGTCTTCGGCTGGACCTACGACTCGATCCCGATGGGCGACGACATGCCGCCCTACCACCCGATCTACCTGGACGGGAAGCAGGCCGGCGCGCTGTTCGAGGCGGGCGACCAGCCGCCGCACTGGAACTCCTACGTCACCGTCGCCTCCGTGGCCGACGCGTCCGGCAAGGCGGCGGGGCTCGGCGCCACCGTCGTCATGGAGCCCTTCGACGTCATGGGCCTCGGCGACATGGCGGTCATCAGCGACCCGTCGGGCGCCTTCCTCTCGCTCTGGCAGGCCAAGCAGCACATCGGCTCGGAGGTGGTCAACCGGCCGGGCGCGCTGGCGTGGAACGACCTGATCACACCGGATCCGGAGGCCGCGGAGCGCTTCTACGGCGGCCTGTTCGGCTGGACGTTCCAGGAGATGCCGGGCTCCGGCGGATACCGCGTGATCACGAACGGCGGGCGGAGCAACGGCGGCATCTTCCCCAAGGAGGACGTGCCCGTCCCGGCGTGGCTGCCCTACTTCGGGATCGAGGACCTCGACCGCATGATCGCGGAGCTCGACGGGCTCGGCGGGAAGCTGTTGAATGGGCCCGTCGAGGTGCCCGCCGGCCGCTTCGCCGTCTGCGCCGATCCGCAGGGCGCGATGTTCGCGGTGCTGACCGGCGACTACGACGACTGAAGCCGGCGGCGCAGCGCCGCCGCGTCGTCCGCGCCGAAGCCGGCCTCCTCGAGCCAGCCGAGCGGGCCGCCGTGGCGCTCGTCGAGCACGCCGAGCACGCGCGCCATCGTCTCCGGCCGCGGGGCGTGTGCCTCATCGCTGCGCCCGCGCAGGTCGGCGCCGTACGTCGGCGAGGCCCGCAGCCGTGCCATGAGCGGGGCGATCCGCTCGCCCGTGGCGAGGAAGTCGCCGGTGATCGCCTCGCGCGTCGCGCCCGCCACGGCGAGCGCGAGCATGATCACCACGCCGGTGCGGTCCTTGCCGGCCGCGCAGTGCACGAGCACCGCGCCCGGCGCGTGCGCGATGTCGCGCAGCGCGGCGAGGATGGAGTCCGGGCGGTCGCGGAGGTAGCCGAGGTAGGCGGCGACCGCCGGGGTCTCCTCCCCCGTTCGGTCGCGCGCGGCGATCCAGGGGAACGCGCCCGCATCGGTCATCTCGCCCACCTCGGCGTAGAGGTCGCGGTGGCGGATCTCGATGCGGCCGTCCTCGACGAGCGGGCCGGGGCCCTCGAGCTCGACCTCCACGCCCGTCCGCAGGTCGACGACGACGGCGACGCCGAGGTCGTCGACGAGCCGGCGGACGGCCGCGGGCGAGAGGTCCTGGAGGTTGTCCGAGCGGAGCAGGACCCCGGCGGCGGTCACCCCGCCGCCCTCGAGCGGCAGGCCGCCGAGGTCGCGGCTGTTGGCGGTGCCTTCGAGGTCGAGCCAGCGGGAGGCGGCGGTGGTCACCCCCTCCACGGTACGAGCGCTAGGCCGGCGCGTAGGTGCCGAAGCTCCAGTCGTTGCCCTCGGGGTCGCGGGCGCCGTAGTCGCGCGAGCCGTACTCGAGGTCGGTGAGCGGCATCGTGATCTCGGCCCCGGCGGCGACGGCCTGCGCGTGGTGGGCGTCGGCGTCGGCGACGACGACGTAGCACCAGCCCTTGCCGACGTGCGCGCCGTCGCCGTGGCCGGCGCCGGAGAGCATCACGCGGTGGTCGCCGCAGCGGAGCTCGGCGTGGCCGATCCCGCCGTCGGGGCCTTCGTGCACGAGGGCGGGCTCGAAGCCGAAGGCGCGCTCGAGCCAGTCGATCGCGGCGCGCGGGTCGCGGTACTGGAGGATGGGATAGACGGTGCGTGGCATGCGGCCGACGCTACGCCGCGGCCGCCGTCGCGTCTTGGACGAATGTGACCGGCGTGGCGCCGGCGAGCGCACGGAACTCGCGGTTGAGGTGCGGCTGGTCGGCGAAGCCGCAGTCCTGGGCGGTGGCGGCGAGGTCGGCGCCGCCGCGCAGGAGCGCGAGCGCGCGGCGGAAGCGCAGGATCCGCGCGACGGTCTTCGGCGGCACCCCGACATGCTCGCGGAAGCGGGCGGCGAGATGGCGGCGGCTGCACCCGAGCTCCCCCGCGAGCGCGCCGATGCGCACGCCGCCGCCGGTCGCCTGGAGCCGCGCCCAGGCGCGCGCGGCGTCGGGCGGCGGGGCGGGGGCGGCTGCCAGGCGGGGCACGAGCAGCGCGTCGAGGAGGGCGAAGCGGGCCTCCCATCCCGGCGCCGCGTCGAGCCGCTCCTCGAGCTCGGCGGCCTCGCGGCCGAGCACGTCGCCGAGGTCGACGGCCAGCGCGCCGCCGAGCTCGTCCAGCGGCAGGCCGAGCAGCGCGCGGGCCGCGAACGGCGTCAGGTCGACCTGGACGCCGCGGGCGCTGCGCTCGAACGACGTGCGCGCGGGGCGGTCGTCGACGGGCGCGACGAACGAGCCGTGGCGGACGTCCTCGACCTCGAACGGGTCGCCGAGGTTGAGGATCAGGCTCACGCGGTCCTGCGGGAGCTCCGTGCGCCGCACGCGCGCGGGGCCGTGCTCCTCGTAGCCCGCGTACCGCAGGACGGCCCCGCGGAGCGACGGATGCGGCGCGCGCTCGTGCACGCCGCACATCATCCCGCATAGGCTCGCCGCCACCATTGCGAAAGGAGGACGCATGAGGCGTCTCATCGGCTGGACCGTCGTGGCCGCGATCGGCCTGTTCGTCATCTCGGGCGGGCCGGCGACCGCCGCGAAGCTCTTCACGGGGAAGGACATCAAGGACGGCAGCGTCAAGCTGAAGGACCTCTCCAAGCGCACGAAGTCGGTCCTCAAGGCGTCGCCGGGGATCGAGATCACGCAGGTGGAGGGCAACACCGTGCAGCTCTGTGCCGTCAACGGCGGGCCGCCGGACTCCTGTCAGGTCGGCGCCTCGGTGGCGCTGTGCCCCGACGGGATGGTCACCACGGGCGGCGGCTGGGACTCCGGCGCGGGCTCGCAGGACGTGTCCGTGCTCGACAACGCCGCGGGCAACGACTCCACGGGCTGGTCCGTGCTGATGGCCAACAACGGGTCCGCGGCCACGTCGTTCACGGCCTTCGCGCTCTGCACGCCGGGGGACACGACGGACTAGACGGCGCGCGTGCGGGCCAGCTCGAGCGGCGCGCCCTCGAGCTGCCCGCCCGCGCAGCTCTCGCAGGTCACCTCGCGCCGCGGGTTGCGGATCCCGACGAGGCCGAGCAGCCCGCCGAGGCCGACGAGCACGGCGGCGATCGTGATGCCGACGTGGAACGCGTGCACGGAGGCGGCCGCGATCTGCGGCGTCGCCGCGCCCAGGGTGAGCTCCGCGTCGACGGCCATGCTGCCGCCGAGCTCGTTGGCGAAGGCCGCGGAGACGACCGCGCCGATCGCGGCCACGGCGAGCAGCCCCGCGATCCGCGCGATCGCGTTGTTGATGCCGGAGGCGATCCCGGCGTTGGACTCGTCGGCGTCCGCCAGCACGGTCGCCGTCAGCGGCGCGACCGTCGCGACCAGGCCGGCGGAGAAGATCACCAGCGGCGGGAGGAGCTCCGTCCAGTAGTCGAAGCTCGCGTCCAGCCGGGTCATGCCGGCGAGCCCGACCGCGGAGACGATCGGCCCGAGGCCCATGAACAGGCGCGGGCCGTAGCGGTCGGCGAGGCGGCCCGCGCGCTTGGAGAGCAGGAACATCATCAGCGTCGAGGGGAGCGTCGCCAGGCCGGCCTGGACGGCGTCGTAGCCCGCGACCTGCTGGAGGAAGATCGCGAGGAAGAAGAAGCTCGCGCCGAGCCCGCCGTACATGGCGAACGTCTCGAGGTTGCCGACGGCGAAGTTGCGGCGGCGGAACAGGTCGAGGGGGAGCATCGGGGCGAGCGTGCGCTGCTCGTGGACGATGAAGAGCCCGAGCAGCGCGATCCCGGCGAGCCCGGGCACCCAGACCTCCGGGCTCCCCCAGCCGGCGTCGGGCTGGCGGATGAGCGCGAGGACGGGCCCGGCCAGACCGAGCGCGGTGAGCAGCGCGCCCATCCAGTCGACGGGTGCGTGCCCGGCGCCCGGCTCGCGGGCGGGCACCGAGCGGGCGATCAGCGCGAGCGTCAGCAGCACGAACGGGACGTTGATGGCGAAGATGAGCCGCCACGAGACGGTGTCGACGAGGAAGCCGCCGACGAGCGGTCCGACGATCGTGGCGATCGCGCCCCACGCGGTCCAGGTGCCGATCGCCCCGCCCCGCTCCTCCGCCGGGAAGACGGCGATGATCACCGCGAGCGCGCTGGGCGTGAGCAGCGCGCCGAAGGCTCCCTGGAGGGCGCGGCCGGCGATCAGCATCTCGATCGTCGGCGCGAGCGCGCACAGCAGCGAGACCACGCCGAAGCCGCCGACGCCGATCGAGAACACGCGCCGCTCGCCGAAGACGTCGCCGAGCGAGCCGCCGACCAGGATCAGCGCGCCGAGCGTGAGCAGGTAGGCGTTGGCCACCCACTGCTGGCCGGCAAGGCCGCCGCCGAGGTCGTCGCGGATGGCCGGCAGCGCGACGTTGACCGCGGTGGCGTCGAGGCCCGCGACGAACGAGCCGAGGATCGCCGCGACCAGCGCGAGGCGCTTGTTCACTGCGCGTCCAGCGCGGCGAGGCGGGCGCAGACCGCGTCGGTGACCGGCGTCGCGATCCCGTGCTCGCGGCCGCGGCGGGCGACGACGCCGTTGCGCGCGTCCCACTCGAGGCGGCGGCCCGCGAGGCGGTCGAAGAGCATCGAGGTGCCGAGGTCGGGCGGCATCGTCGTCAGCGTCGTGATGACCTCCTCGACGTCCTCGGGGCGGATCGCCGCGCCCTCCGCGCGGGCGACCTCGGCGGCCTCCTCGGCGAGCGCCTGCGCGGTGGCGAGGTGCTCGGGCTCGCGGAACACCTCCGCCCGGC
This sequence comes from Solirubrobacteraceae bacterium, assembly GCA_040510855.1. Taxonomy (GTDB): domain Bacteria; phylum Actinomycetota; class Thermoleophilia; order Solirubrobacterales; family Solirubrobacteraceae; genus DASQMT01. The sequence continues at coordinate 6,205 of JBEVIG010000121.1, read as the reverse complement.
GGCCCTCCGTGACCATCGGCGCGGCGGTGGCGTTGAGCATCAGCTTGCGCCACGCCTCCGTGCGGAAGTCGGGCACCGTCACGACCTCGGCGGCGTCGCCCATGAGCGCCGCGAACGCCCGGCCGCCGTCGTCGTCGGGCACGCTCACCCGCGCCGGCCCGCGCTGGATCGTCCTCTCCGGCGAGACCCGCTCCGACGGGCACCAGACGATGCCGGGCACGATCGCGGCCGTGTCGGCGTGCGGCGCCACGAGCGCGTCGTGCTCCACGCCGTTCTGGAGGACGACGACGGTCGTCCCGCCGTCGGCGAGGGCGTCGAGCGCGGGCGCCGCGGTCGCCGTCTGGTGCGTCTTGACGGCGAGGAGGATCCACGGCACGACGCCGTCCGGGTCGGCCCGCACCGCGCTCTTCAACGGCTGCTCGTTCCCGCCGGGCAGCTCGAGCGTGGGAGCCGGCCCGGCCGCCCGCCCGTACAGCGCCACGTCATGCCCGGCGCGCTCCGCGGCGGCGCCGAAGGTGACGCCGACGGCCCCGGGCCCGATCACGGCGATGCTCGTCACTGCCGCGCATTCTGCCCATGCGGCGTTCCGCGGCACACATTTCGCCGTCTGCGGAAGCTCAGGGCCTCGCGACGCGTACCTTGCGGGTCACGCATCGCGGGCGGTCCCCGCCGGGCTGCTCGACGCACGCGCGGAGCCGGACCTTCCGGCCGCGGACCGACTTCGGCAGCTTCCCGGCGAGCTCGAGCGCGCCGCCGAGGACGGTCGCCGAGTCGAGTCGTTTCCAGGTCGCCGGGCGGCCCTTCACCGCTCGCCACTCCACGTAGCCCGCGATCCCATCGGCGGCCGGCGTGTTGTCGCCGTAGGCGGTCGCCGCGCGCAGCTCCACGCGGCGGGGTGTGCGGGTCATCGCGGGCAAACCGATGTTCACGCGCTCGATGATCCGCTCGACGGTGACGGAGTACGTGATCCCATAGCCGGCGTTGTCCTTCACGATCAGGTACTCGGCCCCGGGCGTCCCACGCCAGGCGAGCGCCTGCCGCGACTTCCCGCTCTCCGCGAACGTCCAGACGTTGCCCAGGTCGTTGTCGGCGTCGTTGCACTCCTCCTCGACACGCTGCTCGTCGAAGTCGTCGGCCGGGCCGGCGAGGCACAGCCGCGCACCCTCGGACACGTCGACGGCGAGCTGCATCTGATCGAGGTTCCGCAGCGCCTGGGGCAGTCGCAGCCAGTGGTAGTACTCGGCGCGCGGGACGAACTCGCTGAACGGCAGGCCGACCGAGAGCGGCGCCGAGCTGCTCGGCGAGGTCGGCGCCGCGGTCGCGGGCGGGGCTGCGACCATCGCCCCGAGCACGACACCGGCCATCAGAAGACGCTTCCCGTGCGACATCTCGTGAACCTCCCCGACTTCGTCCGTGACGTCGGCGAGTTCGCCGAGCGCGTGCACCCTAGTCGCGGACGGGCGGACGGACAACGTTCCTGAGCGGACACGATCGGCGCTCTTCGCGTTCGGCGCTCAGTGGAACGGGATCTCGGCCAGCGAGCGCCGGCGCTTGCCGGTCGCAGCGTCGATCACGCGCCGGCCGGCGACGGGCCCGGCGAGCTCGATGTCGTGGTACTGCGGCTTGTAGCCGCCCACCAGACGCCGCGGGCCGAGCGGCACGAAGCACGTGACCGCGACGACGATCTCCTCGGAGTCCTCGGATCGCAGGGTCGCGCTGCCGCGGCGCTCGCCGTTGCGGTCGATGGCGGAGTAGACCCGCAGGATCCTGCCCGCCGCGGTCCAGGAGCCGAAGCCGCGAGGCCGTTCGACGTGGCGTTGCGCGGCGAGCCACTCGACCCAGACGGCGTCGCCATAGCGGTCGCGGAAGTACGCCTCGGCGGCGTCGGGGCCTGGCTCACCGATGACCTGCAACCAGACGAAGCCGTCGCGGTCCATGAGCGCGCACATCACGAACGGGAAGCCGGCGGCCGTGTGCGCGTCCCGGTCCATCAGGATCTGCTCCCACACTTCGACGAGCCACGTCTTCGAATGCGCCGTCCGCTCGACGCGGCGCGCGCGTTCGAGCCCCTGCATGGCGGTCCGGTCGGGGCGTCGCGGTCGGTCCCGCGGGAGGTGGACGCGGCGGTCGCGCAAGCCCCGCTCAGGTCAGGTCGTCGTCCGCGACCTGGAGGTAGAAGGCCTTCGTCATCTCGGGCTCGATGACCTCGGCGATGCGGTCGCGGCGGCGGGACTCCTCGGGCGCGGTGCGCTGGAGGAAGGCCTGGATCTCGTCGAGCTCGAGGTCGGAGAAGCCGATCGTGACGATCTCGCGCGGGTCGTCGAGGCCCTGGCCCGTCACGACCCGGGTCGGGATGCCGAAGCCGCCCTCGCGGTGCCAGGCGTCGCGGAAGTCCTCGAGCGTCTTCCCCTCGCGCAGCCGTCGCGTGAGGACGGAGATGATCATGCGGCCGAACCTAACCGATCCGGAGGCTCAGCGTTCGACGATCGTGAACGGGACCTCGGCGAGGACGCCGTACCCGTCGTCGCGCATCAGCCGCGCGACGTAGCGCCCGGGCGGGTACCACTTGCGGCTGCCGGCGAACGAGGTCCGGCCGGCCACCGTGGCGCCCGTGTACGCGAACGCGAGGTAGTCGTTGTAGAGGTCGGTGTCGCTCGCCTTGTAGATGCCGATCCAGTCGAAGCGGTCGGCGGGCGCGTTGCGCCAGGAGACCTTGATCCTCCGGCCGACCTCGACCTGCTTCGCGACGGCGACCCGCGGGCGGGCGCCCGGCTTGACGACCCAGAACGTGCTCCGCGAGAGCACGCGGTCGCCGCGGGTCGTGAGCAGGACCTCGTAGCGGCCAGGCTTCAGCCCGCCGGAGGCGAAGGTGACGCTGCCGTAGAACTCCGCCTCGTGCGGCGGGAGCTCCATGAGCGCCTTCCCCGGCCCGTCGCCGGCGCGCACCACGGCCAGCCGGTCGCTGCCCGAGCCGCGCGGCGCGGCGTAGCGGACGCTGATCGGGCTGCCCCGGGTGACGCGGCGGTCGAGCACGGACGCGAACGACCCGGGCGCGGTGGGCGTGAGCCGGACCCGCGCGTAGACGCCGCGGTGGTCGGACGGGTAGGGATCGACGCCGATCGTGGCGTCCGGCGTGCCGGACGGGCCGACGATCCCGGCGTCGAGCACCTGCGTGGCACGCAGCGCGTGGATCATGTCGATCCGGTCGACGGCCTCGTCGGGCGCGAGCCGCGGGAACGGGTAGCCGAAGGTCCACGTGATCCCCGGGTGCTCGACCGGATCCGGGTGGACCGCGCGATAAGCGTCGACGAACCCGGCGGCCGCGACGGCCTTCGTCACCGGCCACTCCACGGGGTACTTCACCGCGGGCCGCACGGCCGCGACCGCCGGCGTCCAGTCCAGGTGCGACGGCGTGTTGAAGTCGCCGGTCAGGAACGTCGGCACACCGGCCGGGAGGCGGTTCTCCAGGGCGCGGAGCGTCGCGCGGATCTCGGGCAGGCGCACGCTGCGCTCGAGCTTGAGCACCCGCTTCAGCGGCTTCCCGTCGCGCACCGCGTAGGGGCCGTAGGGCTCCGACGTCAGGTGGACGTTCGCGAGCGCGAACACCTCCCCCGGCCGGACCTGCGCCAGCACGAACGCGCCCTTCGCCGCCGGCGGATCGATCAGCGGATAGCGCGAGACGACGTGCAGCCGGTCGCTCCAGTACGACCAGCCGAGCGCCCTCGCGATCCGCTCCGTGTTCCCCTCGGCCTCCTGCAGCCCGACGATGTCGGCATCCGCCGCGCGGATCGCCTCGGCGACCTTGCCGAAGTCGACGACGTCGCCGCCCAGCCAGACGTTGAACGACATCACGGTCACGTCCTCGGGCGTGCCGGAGGGCGGCGGCGGGGCGGCCATGGCCGGCGCCGGCGCCAGGAACAACGCGAGCGCCAGGAGGACCACCGCACGCATGGGCGCGAACATATCCTGCGCCCGATGCACTGTCGAGCGGTCCGGTGCCCGGCTATCCCTTCTTCTTCCTCTTCTTGAACGTGTAGTCCACCTCGACCGTGGTCGTCTGACCCGCCGCGTCGGTCGTCTTGACGACGGCCGTGCACTTGAGCTTGCCCGCCTTCCTGAGCTTCTTCGTGGCGGACTTGCCCAGCTTGACCTTGAGCGGCACCGTGGCGCCCTCCGGCACCGTGAACTTCTTGGAGCCCAGCGTCCTGCCGCTCGTCTTGCCGTTCGGGAAGAGCTGGATGACGATGAAGCAGGCCGGCGGGCAGATGCCGTCGCCGAAGTTCGCCGAGGCCGGCTTCTTCCCGGCCAGCACGACCTTGACGATGCCGGGCGGCGGGAGCTTGAGCAGCTTCCCGATCTCGGCCGGCGGCGCCGCGGCGACGGTCACCTTCGCGGTCGCGACGTTGGAGTCGGCCGTGCCGTCACTGGCCTTGTAGGTGAACTGGTCGGGCCCGGAGTAGTTCGCGGCCGGCGTGTACGTCACCGAACCGCCCGCGATCGGGCCGAGCGTGCCGTGCGCCGGCGGACCGACGACGGAGAGCGTGAGCGCGTTGCCGTCCGCGTCGGTGCACGCGAGCGGCACCGCCGTCGCCGTCCCGTACGGGACGCTCTTGCTCACGTCGGTGCAGGACGGCGCGGTGTTCGCCGGCACAGGCGCCAGGATCGAGAACGTGACCGCCGCGGAGGTGCCCGCGTGCCCGGCGTCGTCGGCCTGCGTGGCCTGTGCGGTGTACGTCCCGAGCGCGAGGACCGGGGAGACCGTCGCCGACCACGCGCCGCCCGACCGCGTCACCGTGAGCGTCCGCACCGGCGTGCCGGAGGCCGACCCGCCGCCGTAGAGCTTCACGGTGACCTGCGTGCCATCGCCGGTCGCGTTTCCGGCCGCGCCGGAGAGCGCGGGCCCGGTGTCCGTCGTCGTGCTGCCGTTCGCCGGCGACGTGATCGTCACCGCAGGGGCGGCCGTGTCGATCCGGAACGTGCGCGCCGCGCTCGTGCCCGTGTTGCCGGCCTGGTCGCCCTGGCTCGCGATCACGGTGTAGGCGCCGTCGGGCAGGTTCGCCGGTGTGGCGGAGAACGCGCCGGAGGCGAGCGCCGGCGTCAGCGTCTGCACGGGCGAGCCGGAGGCCGTCGTGCCCGCGTACACCTTCACGCTCACGCTGCCGTTGTCGCCGGCACCCGTCGAGCCGGTGCCCGTGATCGCCGGCGTGTGGTCGTCGAGCACCGCCCCGGCGTCGGGCGCGGTCAGCGCCACCGCCGGCGCGGTGGTGTCGACCACGAACGTCCGCGCGGCGCTCGTGCCGGTGTTCCCGGCATCGTCGGCCTGGGCCGCCTGCGCCGTGTACGTGCCCTCGGCGAGCGCCGGCGAGCCGTCCACCGTCCACGTCGCGGCGCTGCGCGTCGCGGTGAGCGTCTGGACCGGCGAGCCCGTCGCCGTCGCCCCCGCGTAGACCTTCACGGTCACCGACGCGCTGTCGCCGGTCGCGTTGCCCGCGGCGCCCGCGTACGCCGGCGTCGTGTCGCCGATGCGCGAGCCGTCGGCCGGCGCCGTCAGCGTCACGGCCGGCGCGGTCGCGTCGATCCGGAACGTCCGCGCGTTGCTCGTGCCGGTCGCCGCGCCGCTGTCGGCCTGCGAGGCCTGCACCGTGTAGGTGCCGTCCGCGAGCGTCGCCGCGGTCACCGACCACGTCGCACCGGACCCGCCGTCGGTCAGCGTCTGCACGGGCGAGCCCGTCGCCGTCGCGCCCGCGTAGATCCGCACCGTGACCGTCGGCAGGTCGCCGGCGGCCGTGCCGCGGTCGCCGCCGATGGCCGGCGTGCTGTCGCCGAGCACCGCGCCGGCTGCCGGGCTCGTGACGGTGACGACCGGCGGGCCGTTGACCGTGAACGTGCGCGCGGCGCTCGTGCCGGTGTTCCCGCCCGCGTCGCCCTGCGACGCCTGCGCCGTGTACTGACCGTCCGGCAGCGGCGGCGACGCGGTCACCGAGTACGCGCCGGTCGCGCCATCACGGGTCGTGTTGAGCGTCTGGACCGGGGCGCCCGTCGCCGCCGCCCCCGCATAGACCCGCACCGTCACGGACGCGCCGTCGCCGGTCGCCGTCCCGCCCACACCCGAGAACGCGATCGCGCCGGACGTGAACGTGGCGCCGTCGGCCGGCGCGGTGAGCGTCACCGTGGGCGCGGTCGTGTCGACCGTGAACGTGCGCGC
>JBEVIG010000120.1:0-13927 GCA_040510855.1 Solirubrobacteraceae bacterium | reverse complement strand
TCGCGGAAGTACCTCCTCGCCTCGCTCGACCGGTCTCTGCGGCGGATGGGGCTCGAGTACGTCGACGTCTTCTACTCGCACCGCTTCGACCCGGACACGCCGCTCGAGGAGACGATGGGCGCGCTGGACACGGCCGTCTGCCAGGGTAAGGCCCTCTACGTCGGGATCTCGTCCTACTCGGCCGACCGCACGCGCGAGGCCGCCGCGATCCTGCGCGAGCTCGGCACGCCGCTCTTGATCCACCAGCCGTCGTACTCGATGCTCAACCGCTGGATCGAGCCCGAGCTGCTCGACGCGTTCGACGACGTCGGCGCGGGCTCGATCGTGTTCTCGCCGCTCGCCCAGGGGATGCTCTCGGCGAAGTACCTCGACGGTGTGCCCGAGGACTCGCGCGCCGCCGAGGGCCGCTACCTCTCGACGGACTTCCTCACGGACGACAACCTCGCCCGGATCCGGTCGCTGAACGAGATCGCGCAGCGCCGCGGCCAGGCGCTGCCGCAGATGGCGGTGGCGTGGACGCTGCGCGACCCGCGTGTGACGTCGGCGCTGATCGGGGCCTCGAGCGTCGAGCAGCTCGAGCAGAACGTCGCCGCGCTCGACAACCTCGACTTCTCGGACGAGGAGCTCGCCGAGATCGACCGGTACGCCGTCGAGTCGGGCATCAACCTCTGGGCGGACTCCAGCGACGCCTGATGGCGCACCGCCATCGCATCTCGACGCGCTGGGACGACAACGACGCGTACGGCCACGTGAACAACGTGCGCTACTTCGCGTTCTTCGACACGGCGATCAACGCGTGGCTGGTCAACGAGGGCGGGCTGGACATCCAGCACGGCGAGGTGATCGGGCTGTGCGCGGAGTCGCACTGCACCTACCACGCGCCGCTGGCGTTCCCCGGCCACGTCGAGGTCGAGGTGCGGGTCGGCGAGCTCGGGACGACGAGTGTGCGCTACGAGCTCGCCGTGTTCGCGGCGGGCGGGGACGAGCCGGCCGCCGAGGGCTGGTTCGTCCACGTCTTCGTCGACCGGGCGACCCGCCGCCCGGCGCCCCCGCCCGCGCGGCTGCGCGAGGCGCTGGAGCGGCTCGCGGCATGAGGGAGAGCGTCTTCACGATGGAGGCGACGCCCGTGAAGTTCGGGCCGGGCGCGGTGGACGACGCGGGCTGGGAGCTCGAGCGGCTGGGCGTCCGCCGCGCACTGTTGATCACGGACCCGGGCGTCGCGGCGGCCGGGCACGCCGACCGCGTGCGGGCCGCGGTCGCGGCGGCCGGGATCGACGTCGTCGTCTACGAGCGCGCGCACGTCGAGCCGACGCTCGAGTCGCTCGAGGAGGCGGCGGCCTTCGCGACCGACGCGCGCGTGGACGGCTTCGTCTCGGTCGGCGGCGGCTCGTCGATCGACACCGCGAAGGTCGCGGACCTCGTGGTCTCGCACCCGGCGCCGGTGATGGCCTACGTCAACGCGCCTGTCGGCGAGGCGCGCCGGCCGCCCGGGCCGCTGCGCCCGCACCTCGCGATCCCGACCACGACCGGGAGCGGCTCCGAGGCGACCACGGTCGCCGTGCTCGACGTGCCCGACCTCGCGGTCAAGACCGGCATCTCCCACCGCTCGCTGCGCCCGTCGCAGGCGATCGTCGACCCCGACCTGGCGGCGACGGCGCCGCCCGAGGTCGTCGCCTCCACCGGCCTCGACGTGGTCTGCCACGCCGCGGAGTCGTTCCTCGCCCGCCCGTACACCTCGCGCGAGAGGCCGGCGACGCCCGACGACCGGCCGCCGTACCAGGGCGCCAACCCCGTCGCGGACGTCTGGTCGGCGCGGGCGCTCGAATACGGCGGGCGGCACCTGCGCGCCGCGGTGGCGGGCGACGCGGAGGCGCGCGGCGCGATGATGCTCGCCGCGACCCTCGCGGGCGTCGGCTTCGGCTCGGCCGGCGTGCACATCCCGCACGCGTGCGCCTACCCGATCGCCGGGCTGCGCCCGCACTTCCGGCCGCCCGGCTACCCGGGCGACCACGAGTTCGTCCCGCACGGCCTCTCCGTGATCGTCACCGCACCGGCCGCGTTCGCGTTCACGGCGGCGGCCGACCCGGAGCGCCACGCGCGCGTCGCCCGGCTGCTCGGCCGCGAGGACGGCGACCTGCCCGCCGCACTGCGGGAGCTGATGCGCGACGTCGGCGCACCGGACGGGCTGCGTGCGTTCGGCTACGGCGAGGACGACGTGCCCGCGCTCGTCGACGGCGCGCTGCGCCAGCAGCGGCTGCTCGCCGTCGCGCCGCGCGAGCCCGGCGCGGACGACCTCGCCGCGATCCTCACCGCCTCGCTCTGATCAGATCGCCAGCGTCGCCTTGACGCCGCCGAAGGCGAAGGCCCGCTCGAAGTCGTCGAGGCCGACGCGCAGCCCCACGCAGCGCTCCAGCGCGCCCGGCCAGCGCTCGCGCGCGGCCTCCAGCCCGGTCATCGCCGCCCGCCAGTCGATGACGTTCGCGTTCACGCTGCCGACGATCGCGTGGTTGCCGAGGATCATGTCGAGCCCGACCGACGGGCCGGGCACGGTGACGTCGCGGTCGCGCGCGTCGACGCCCAGCAGCAGTGCGACGCCGCCGCGCCGCAGCAGCCGCACCACGTTGAGCGACAGGTCGGCGCTCGCCGCCGCGACGATGACGATGTCGAAGCCGTCCTCGGTCTCGGGGAGGCCTCCCGTCGACGGCAGGTAGCGCGCGCCCGACGCCTCCACGAGCCGGGCCTTCTCGCTCCCCGCCGGCTCGAGCGCCGAGGTCCACACCTCCAGGCCCTCGAGCCGCAGCAGGTAGGTGCAGAGCACGCCGATCGCGCCGGCGCCGAACACCAGCGCCCGCGACGGCGCCCACGGCTGCCGGCCGCCGACCACGAGCGCGTGCCGCACGGCCCGCGCGCAGATCGAGGCGGGCTCGGCCAGCACGCCGACGTCGCGCAGCTCCTCGGGCACCGCGATCAGGTGCTCGGCGGGCACCACCGCCAGCTCGGCGGCGAAGCCGTGCAGGCGGGTGATCCCGTGCTCGCTGTAGTCGCCGGTCCCGCACGCGTCCGGAGCGCCTTCGGCGCACGCGTGGCAGTGCCCGCAGGAGCGGCGCACGGTCGCGGTGACGAGGTCGCCGGCGGCGAACCCGTGCCCGCCCTCCTCCACCCGGCCGAGCAGCTCGTGGCCGAGGATCAGGCGGTCCTCGCCCGCCGGCGCGATGCCGAACAGGCCCTCGGCGATCTCGCGGTCCGTGCCGCAGACGCCGACCTCGAGCGGGCGGACGAGCAGCTCGCCCGCGCCCGGCCGCGGCACGGGCATCTCGGCCACGGCCGCGCTCCCGTCCACGCCCGGGGTGACGACGAGCGCCTGCATCTACGCGCGCAGCACCGCGCCGTCCGCCGCCGAGCCGACCTGGGCCCGGTAGCGGGAGAGCACCCCGGCGCGCGGTCCCTCCGGCGGCGCCCAGCCGTCCAGCCGCGCCGCCAGCTCCGCGTCCGGGACGTCGACCCGGAGCTCGCCCGCGTCCGTGTCGATCGTGATCACGTCGCCGTCGCGGACCGCGGCGAGCGGCCCGCCGCGCGCCGCCTCGGGCGAGACGTGGCCGACCATGAGCCCGCGCGTCGCGCCGCTGAAGCGGCCGTCGGTGACCAGCGCGACCGACTCGCCGAGCCCGGCGCCGACGACCGACGAGGTGATGGAGAGCATCTCGCGCATCCCCGGCCCGCCGGCCGGGCCCTCGTAGCGGACGACGAGCACGTCGCCCGGCTGCACGCGCCCCTCGCGCACCGCGGTCACGCACGCGAACTCGTCGTCGAACACGCGCGCCGGCCCGGTCTGGCTCGTCCGCGCGATGCCGGCCAGCTTCACCAGGCTCCCGTCCGGCGCGAGGTTCCCGCGCAGCGTCCGCAGCGCGCCGCTCGGCTTGTAGGGCGACGCGTGCCCGAAGAGCACCTCGCCGTCGGGCGCGGGCGCGTCCGCGACGGCGTCGGCGAAGCTCGCACCCGCCACGGTCGGCGCCGCGCCGTCGAAGTGGCCGCCGGCGATCAGCTCCCGGATCAGGGTCCGCGTGCCGCCCGCGCGGTGCATCGTCTCCGCCACGTGGCGGCCGCCGGGCGAGAGGCTCGCGAGCACCGGCGTCCGGCTGGCGAGCTCGGTCAGCTCGTCCTGGGACAGCTCGACGCCCGCCTCGCGCGCGATCGCCAGGAGGTGCAGCACGCCGTTGGTCGAGCCGCCGCTCGCGGCCACGCCCACCATCGCGTTGCGCAGGGCGCGCCGGTCCAGGAACCGCCGCGCGGTCCGCTCGCCGCCGGCCAGCGCGACCGCCCGCCGCCCCGCCCGCGCGGCGGCCTCGGCCTTGTCCGCGCGGTCCTCGGGGCAGATGAGCCCGTCGCCGAGCTCGGCGAGCCCGAGGCACTCGAGCGCGACCGCCATCGTGTTCGCCGTGAACTGGCCCGCGCAGGTGCCCGCGCCGGGGCACGCGGCGCGCTCGATCGCATCGAGCTCGCCGCGGTCGATCATCCCGCGCTCGTGGGCGCCGAGCGCCTCCCAGACCTCGAGGATCGTGAGCTCGCGGTCGCCCAGGCGCCTGGCACGCTGCGGGCCGCTGTAGAGCAGCACCGCGGGCTTGTCGAGCCGCGCGAGCGCCATCAGCGCGGCCGGCGTCGTCTTGTCGCAGCCGACGATGCAGACGAGCGCGTCGAAGTCGTGCGCGATCGACATCAGCTCGATCGAGTCGGCGATCACCTCGCGCGAGATCAGCGAGGCGCGCATGCCCGGCGTCCCCTGCGACTGGTTGTCGGACACCGCGATCGTGTTGAACGGGAGCGCGACGCCGCCCGCCGCGTCGACCGCCGCGGCGGCCGCGTCGGAGAGCTCGCGCTGGGTGAAGTTGCACGGCATCGTGCCCGTCCACGTCGACGCGATGCCGACGATGGGCCCGTCGAGCCGGTCGGGGTCGATGCCGATCGAGCGGAAGTGCGCCCGCGCGCCGGCGCGCTCGACCCCGTCGCGCAGCGCCGCGCGGGCGGCGCGGCGGCGCGCCTCGAGGTCGTGGTCGCCGGCGGGCATGCCGCGGGAGCCTACGGGCTCCCGCCCGGGTGGTCAGTCGTAGATGCTGCGGCTGACCGTGGGGCAGGCGTTGCCCGCGTAGAGCACCAGGTCGTCGACGAAGCCGTCGAGCCCGCGGACGCGCCCCATCCACCCGGCCACGCGCGGCGGGATCTCCAGCCCGGCGTCGGGCGCGACGTGCGCGTAGGCGAACACGGAGACGTCGGCGATCGTCGGGCCGTCGCCGACGAGCCAGTCGCGGCCGTCGAGATGGGCGTCGAGCACCGCGAGCGCCTCGCGGCCGGTCTCCAGCCGCCCCGGGATCTCCGGCCGTCCCGTCAGGCGGCGGAACCGCGGGCCGCCGATTCCGCCCATCACCCGCTCCTGCTCGAAGGCGAGCCACTGGTGGACCTGGGCCTGGCCGAGGCGGTCGCCCGGCAGGTAGGAGGTGCCGTGGGCGAGGTAGGCGAGGATCGCGTTGGACTGCGCGATCGTCGTCCCGTCGTCGAGCTCGAGCACCGGGGTCTCGCGCACGGGGTTCAGCGCGGCGTACTCGGCCGTCAGGGTGTCGCCGGCGAAGATGTCGACGTCGACCCGCTCGTAGGGCAGGTCGAGCAGGGAGAGGAGCAGCCGGGCCTTGTAGCAGTTGCCGGAGGCGGCGTGGTCGTGAAGTCGCATGCGCTCCTGCAACGCGCGGGCGCGCGCGGATGTGAGCTAGCTCCGCGTGACGGGGCGCGAGCGCATCCGGCCGACCGTCTCGGGCTCGGCCCGGCGGCACAGCGCGGGCGGCAGGCCGCGCAGGACGAGCTCGAGGTCGCCGACCGCCAGCCGGCCGATCTCGAGGAACGCCTCGGGCATCCCGCCCGCGCGGTGCGGGGAGAGCAGCACGCCGTCGAGCGCGCGGAGCGGGTGGTCCGGCGGGAGCGGCTCCTCGGGAAAGACGTCGACCGCCGCGCGCAGCCGGCCCGCGGCGACGACGCGCACGAGCGCGTCGAAGTCGACGACGCCCGCGCGGCTCATCAGCGCGAGCACGCCGCCCTCGGGGATCAGCCGCAGCTCGCGCTCGCCCAGGAAGCCCGCGTTGTCGCTGGTCGCGGCCGCGAGGACGAAGACGACGCGCGAGCGCGCGAGCACGTCGTCGAGCGGCGCCGGCTCGGCGCCTTCGCGGCGCACGACGTCGTCCGGCAGCCACGGATCGAACACCCGCACGGGGCAGCGGAACGGCGCGAGCAGCCGGCGCAGCGCCCGGCCGAGGTCGCCGAAGCCGATGATCCCGACGGGCGCGCCCGTGAGCAGGAACGCGCCCGCGTTCGAGTCGAGCCCGTAGGCCTCGCGGCCGGCGCGCATCGCGCGGTCGGCGGCGCCGATCCCGCGCGCGAGGTCGATCGCCATCCCGAGCGCGCTCTCCGCCACCGCGTCCGCGAACGCCGGGCTCGCGCACAGCACGTGGATGCCGCGCGCGCGGCAGGCGGCGTAGTCGACGTTCGGGAGGAAGTTGCCCTCGACGTTGATGACGACGCGCAGCCGCTCCGCCCGCGCGATCCGCTCGGCCGGGAGGTCGGTCTGCCCGATCAGCGCGACCGCCTCGGGCAGCAGCGCGTCGACGCGCGCCGGGTCCATCGGCCCTTCGTCGCTCACCTCGAGGCGCCCGAGCGCCTCGAGCCGTGCCAGGACGTCGGGCGCGCAGATCATCGGCAGCGTCCGCGGCAGCGGGTCGACGAGGACGAGCGGCGGCTCGCTCATCGCACCGTGGCCGGGATCGTCTCGCGCGTGCGCCCGCGCAGCACGACCGGCTTGCCCAGCGCCCAGCGCGCGCGCTCGGCCTCGCCGGCCCGGGCGAGCGCGGCGTCGGAGGCGAGCACGCGGCCCTCCTCGCGCTTCGCGAGGTCGACCAGCCGCGCCGCCTCGTTCACGGGGTCGCCGATCACGGTGTACTCGAAGCGCTCCGCCGCACCGACGTGGCCCGCGACCGCGCGCCCTGCCGAGACGCCGATCCCGAAGCCCGCCTCCGGCAGCGCGGCGCGCAGGCGGGCGCTCAGCGAGCGCGCGGCGGCCAGCGCGTCGCCCGCGGCGTCGTCCCGCTCGACGGGCGCGCCGAACACGCACAGCGCCGCGTCGCCCTCGAACTTGTTCACCGCGCCGCCGTGCGCCCGGACCTCCTCGACGACGAGCCCGAAGAACGCGTTGAGGAGGGCGACGACCTCGCCCGGCGGCCGCTCGGCGGCGAGCGCCGTCGAGCCGGCGAGGTCGACGAACAGCACCGCGATCTCGCGCTCCTCGCCGCCCAGCTCGGCGCCGTGCTCGAGGGCGACCGCCGCGACGTCCTCCCCCACCTGGCGGCCGAACAGGTCGCGCAGGCGCTCGCGCTCGCGCAGCCCGGCGACCATCCGGTTGAAGCCGGCCTGGAGGAGGCCGATCTCGCCGCCGTCGGAGACCCGGACCGCGACGTCGGTCCGCCCCTCCTCGACCTCCGCGACCGCGTGGCGCACGCGCTCGACCGGGTCCGCGACGGAGTTCGCGGCGAGCCACATGCCGAAGGCGCCGATGACGAGCCCGAGCGCGCCGAGCGCGGCCATCGTGGCGCCGAGCCGGTCGGGCGAGGAGGCGTGGACGCCCGCCACCTCCTCGACGCCGACGATCACCAGGCCGACCAGCGGGACGGCGGCGCCGAGTGCCCAGGCGAGCAGGATCCGCGCGGCGATGCCGGGCACCGCGGCGCGCTCGGGCACGCGCTCGGCGAGCGCGAGCTCCGTGATCGGGCGCAGGATCCGCTCGGCCACGAGGTAGCCGAGCGCGCAGGTCACGCAGGCGCCGAGCAGGATCGTGAGCCCGACCGCGAACGCGAGGTGGAGGCGCTCGACGCTGTTGAGCCCGGCGAACAGCGCGGCGCCCGCGCTCCACAGGACCACGGGCACCAGCAGCAGCCGGAACGGCGCCTGCAGCGTGCGCCGCTGCTCCTCCGGCGTGGGCGGGCGGTCCGCGGCCAGCCAGCCGAGGAGCGCCCGCGTGCGCCGCCGGCTCCACGCGAGCCCGAGCGGGATCGCGACGACGAGCCCGGCCGCGAAGAGGACGCCGTTGGCCAGCCGCAGGTCGGCGTCGTCGGCGACCTCCGGCAGCGGCACGACCCAGAACAGCAGCGCGAAGACGACGAGCGCGCCGACCACGTTGGCCGCGAGCAGCGCCCCGCTCAGCGGCAGGAGGACCCGAAGCTCGAGCGTCCCACCCATGGGCCGGACGGTAGTGGGTCAGGCGGACCAGGGCGCCAGGCGGCGCTCGAGCTGCTCGAGCACGATCCGCACGCGCCCGGCCTCCTCGGCGCCCCCGGCGGCGGCCACCGCCGCGAGCGCGAACGTCCCCGCGAGGTGATGCAGCTCGGCGGAGAGCACCTCCGTGCGCGCGCCGGGCCCGGCGACGGCCAGCAGCGCGTCGACGCCCTCGGGGGTGAGCGCGGCGAGGCGCAGGTGCGCGCTGAACGCCTCGAACCCCGCGGGCACCGCGGTGAGCGCGGGGCGCAGCAGCTCGGGGCCGGCGATGGAGACGGTGTCCGTCGCCGGGTCGAGGGCGCGCAGGGGCGCGAGCCGGGCGGCCTCGTGCGGGCCGCCGGGCAGCGCGACCTCGATCGCGACGGTCGCGGCGCCACGCGGCGGCCGGAGCAGGCGGGCGGTGGAGGCGACGGGCCGGTCCGCGTCCGCGAGCCACTCGCGCCACGCATGCAGGACGCGGTGCGCGTGCCCCGCCGGCCACGTCAGCGTCCCCGCCACGAGCCACGGCAGCGGGACGACCTCGCCGTCGTCCGTCAGGGTGGCGGCGCGCAGCGCGCCGAGGCGGAGGCGGTCGGTGGCGGAGGACATGACGCAACGATGACCGCGGCTGGCCGCCGCGACATCGGGGGTTCCCCCCGCCGTCCCCCGACCGGGCTGAGCTAGCAGGAGCGGGGCTCGAGGCTGCCCGTCAGGGCGGCGCGCAGCGCGTCCGCGCAGAGGTCCTCGAGCGGGTCCATCAGGCCGTGGGCGAGCGCGAGCGGCTCGCGGTCCTCCTCGCGGATCCACTCCGCGTGGTCGCGCGACTCGACGAAGTAGGCCACCGCGTCGCGCAAGGCGGTCAGGCGCGCCGGGCGCAGCACGACGGTGCGCATCCCGGGCCGCAGCGCGAGGTCGCGCAGCTCGTCGGTGAGCGCGGTCAGCTCGCGCAGCGCGAGGACGTCGTCGGAGCTCATCGCCGCCGTGCGGTAGCGCTCGGCCGCGGCGGCCGCGACGGCGTGGGCCGAGGCGCGCAGCTCGTCGTCGCCGAGGTCGAAGCACGCGAGGACCACGGCTTCGCCGTCGAGGCCCTTCGAGATGTCGATGTGCGCGTGGATCATGTGCTTCTAAGACGGTATCGGCACGGGGTTCTTTCCCGTTAGTACGTATTCGAAGTCATCATCCCGACAGATCACTCGCGCGTCCTCATCCTTCAGGGGGGAAATGCCCAACCAACCAGGCGTGCCACCGCGCGGCGGCCTGCTCGGCGACCGCCTCCGCCCCGGGCCCGAAGAAGTAGCCGTAGACGCTGAAGTAGGCCGGGCTCGCGCTCCCCTCGGCCGCGAGGAAGGCGATCCCCGGCGCGGGCCGCTCGAGCAGGAGCGACGCCGTCGTGGGACCGACGCGCTCGGCCCGGCCGGCGAGCCCCAGGTCGGCCAGCGAGACCTCGTCGCCGACGGCGGGCGGCGGCGTGCCGAGCGCCTCGAGCACCGCGCGGTAGGCCTCCTCCGGCGTGCCCGGCACGAGCGCGCTGACCGGCGCGGACGCGCACGCCTGGCCGGGGAAGTGGGCGCGCACGAGCCGCATGTTCTCCAGGAACAGCGGCCAGCCGCCGGCCATCCCCTCGTAGTCGCGGTCCCAGTCCGGGCCCTCGCCGAAGCCGCTGTTGATCAGCGCGACGCGCGAGGTCCCGTCCTCCTCGCCCGCCCCGATCAGCCACTCGTAGTCGAGCGCACGCTCCGTGCCCTCGCCGGTGCCGTAGGCGAAGCGGTTCGGCGGCTCCCAGGCGGTCACCGTCGCGGTCTCGTCCATGCCCTCGCCGAAGTGCATGGAGATCGTGCCGCCCTCGCGCTCCTCGACCTGTGCGGGAACGAACCAGGAGGTGATCCCGGCGCCCGTCGCCACGGTGGCCCACACCTCCTCGGGCGTGCCGGGGACGTCGACCTCGAGGCGGATGGCGCGCGTCATGACGCTCAGCCTAAGGGCACCCGGAAGTCGACCGCGTCCGCCGGCGGCTCGGTGCCCGGGACGTAGTCGCGCACCCACGCCGTGCCGTCCTCGAGCATGAGGTTGACCTCGGGCGCGAGCATCGTGGAGACGAGCACGAGGCGGACCTCGGCGTCGCCGCGGTTCTCGAGCCTGTGCGCGCCCTCGCGCCCCGCCGGGAAGGCCACGACCTCGCCCTCGGCGAGCTCGCGCTCGCCCGTCTCCGTCACGAGCGTCGGGCGGCCGGCGAGGATCAGCAGCAGCTCCTCGTTGTGCAGGTGCGCGTGCAGCGGGAACGTGGCGCCGCCGGGCGGGACGGCGAAGAGCGAGGCGCCCAGCTGCCGCGCGCCCGCTTGACGCCCGAGCAGCGCCCGGCGCCAGCGGAAGCCGTCCTGGTCGCGCTCGGCATCCCAGTCGGGATCGAAGAGATTGGCCATCCGCCGATTCTGCCGGTCTGCCACGATCGCCGTGGTGCTGTTGCTCGCCGACGTCGCCGCGGCCTCCACGTCGGTCGCCGCGGACCCCGCCCGGACGGCGAAGATCGCCGCGCTCGCCGAGCTGCTCGGGCGTGCCGGGCCGGGCGACGTGGCCGCGGTGGTCTCGTGGCTCTCGGGCGAGCTCACCCAGCGCCAGATCGGCGTCGGCTACGCGCTGCTGCGCGAGCCGCCCGCGCCGGCGGCGGCCCCGTCGCTCACCGTCGGCGAGGTCGAGGACCGGTTCGCCGCGATCGGCGCGCTGGGCGGGAAGGGCTCCACGGCCGCGCGGCGCGAGGCGCTCGCGGACCTGCTCGGCCGCGCGACCGCGGAGGAGCAGGCCTTCCTCGTCCGGCTGCTGCTCGGCGACCTGCGCCAGGGCGCGCTCGCCGGGGTGATGACCGACGCCGTGGCCAAGGCCGCGGGCGTTCCGGGAACAGCCGTGCGGAGCGCGCTGACGCTGCGCGGCGACCTGGCGGCCATCGCGGCGATCGCGCTCGCCGAGGGGCGCGACGGGCTCGCCGCGGTCCGGCTCGAGGTCGGCCGCCCGCTCTCGCCGATGCTCGCCGGCACGGCGGCGGACGTGCCCGCGGCGATGGCGAAGCTCGACGCGGCGGCGTTCGTGGACGCCAAGCTCGACGGCGCGCGCGTGCAGGTGCACCGCGACGGCGACGACGTGGCCGTCTTCACGCGCACGCTCGACGACGTGACGGCGCGACTGCCCGAGGTCGTCGCGCTGGCGCGCGCGCTGCCGGCGCGCGCGCTCGTGCTCGACGGCGAGGCGATCGCGCTGCGCGACGACGGCCGGCCCGAGCCGTTCCAGGTGACCGCCGCGCGGTTCGGCACGCGCGGCGCGCGGACGGCGCCGCTCGCCTCGCTGTTCTTCGACCTGCTGCACCTCGACGGCGCCGACCTGCTCGGCGAGCCGCTCGCGGCGCGGGCCGAGGCGCTCGCGGCCACGGTGCCGGACGAGCACCTGGTCGCGCGTGCCCGGGCGGAGGACGCGGAGCAGGCGCAGGCCGCGTTCGACGCGGCGCTCGGCGCCGGGCACGAGGGGGTGGTCGTGAAGGCGCTCGACGCGCCGTATGCCGCCGGGCGGCGCGGCTCCGGCTGGCTCAAGGTCAAGCCCGTGCACACGCTCGACCTCGTCGTCCTCGCGGCCGAGTGGGGCCACGGGCGGCGCCGCGGCTTCCTCTCCAACCTCCATCTCGGCGCGCGCGACGGCGACGGCTGGGCGATGCTCGGCAAGACGTTCAAGGGGCTCACCGACGAGCTGCTCGCGTGGCAGACGGAGCACCTTCTCGCGCGCGAGACGCACCGCGAGGGGATCGCCGTGTTCGTGCGGCCCGAGCTCGTCGTCGAGATCGCCTTCGACGGCGTGCAGACCTCGACGCGGTACCCGTCGGGGCTGGCCCTGCGCTTCGCGCGCGTGAAGCGCTACCGCGACGACAAGACCGCCGCGGAGGCCGACACGGTCGACACCGTGCGGGCCGTCGCGGGGCACTGAGTCACATCGGCGCCAGCGGCCAGGGCGAGCGGGCCGGGACGATCGGGGCGAGGCCCTCGTAGGCCTCCCTGGCCGAGTTCGTCGGCGTGGCGACGGAGGCGCCGAAGCGCGCGGCGAGCTCCTGCACCGGGTAGTGGATCGGGCGGCCCTCCTCGCGCGCCCCCACCATCAGCAGCGCGCACGGGCCGCCGCCGGCGCCCACGGTGATGTGGGCCGTGTCGGGCGGGCAGTGGAAGTAGTCCCACTGCCGCATCCGCCGCTCCTCGCCCTCGATGATCGCGAGGCACTCGCCCGCGAGCACGAGGAAGCCCTCCTGGGTCGCCTCGGCGTGGTACATCCCGTTCGCCTCACCCGGGTTCAGGACGTGCACGCCGATGCCCAGCACCGGCGACGGCGCCGAGGGCGCCTCGAACACGCAGAAGATCCCGTTGCCCTCGGCCGCCTCCCAGGCGATCTCGGAGAGGTTGAGGATCCACCAGCCGTCGTCGGCGGGGAGCTTGCCGGCCTCGCCGTCCTCGATCCGCGCCTCCGCCGTCACTGCTCGGGCACGTAGCGGTGGTGGAGGCTCAGCGCGTTGCCGTCGGGGTCGGTGAAGAAGGCCTGGTGGCAGACGCCGCTGTCGAGGATGTCGCCGTGGAACTCCACGCCGTGGGAGCTGAGCCGCTCGCGCTCGGCCTCGACGTCGGGGACCTGGAAGGCGATCGGGAGCGAGTGGCGCTGGAACTCCAGCCCGAACGCCGTCGGGTCCATGATCGCGAGCGTCAGGTTGCCCGCCTGGAACTCCATGCCCGGCATCTCGCCCCACTGCTTGCGGCGGGGGAGCTCGAGCACCTCCTCGTAGAACTTGACCGAGCCCTCGAAGTCCTGCGTCGGTATGCAGACGAAGTCCGTTCCCGTGATGGTCATGCGCGGATCGTACGGGACACGGTACGATGCTAAGCGTGCTTAGCATTACGCCGTCGGGCGACTTCGACCTGCGGGCCTCGCTCCGGTTCTCCGAGGGGTGGGAGCCGGCCGCGATAGCGCCGTCCGCGGGCGGGGCGCCGGTGCTCCGGCTCGCCTTCGCCGTCGACGGCTGGGACGGGCACGCCGCGGTGGCGCTGACCCAGGACGCGGACGGCGTGGTCCACGGCGAGCTCGCCGGGACGGGCGATCCGGCGGTCGCGTGGCGCCAGGCGCTGCGGATCGTCGCGCTGGACGCGGACGGGCGCGGCTACGCGGCGGTCGGGGAGCGCGACGCCGTGGTGGGCGGGCTGCAGGCGCGCTTCCCGGGGCTGCGGCCGGTGAGCTTCCACTCGCCGTACGAGGCGGCGGCGTGGGCGGTGCTCAACGCGCGGATGCCGGCCGCGCGGGCGCGGGCCGTGCGCGACGCGCTCGCGCGGGAGCACGGCGCCGTGCTCGAGGTCGCGGGCGAGGCGCTGCCTGCCTTCCCGCTGCCCGAGGCGCTGCTGGCGGTGCGGGAGCCGCCGCGCGGGGTCCCGGAGGAGAAGCTGCGGCGGCTGCACGCGGTGGCCGAGGCGGCGCTGGCGGGGCGGCTCGATGCGGACGCGCTCCTCGCGCGGCCGCGCGACGAGGCGCTCACGGCGCTGGAGGAGATCCGGGGCATCGGCCCGTTCTCCGCCCGGCTCATCCTGATCCGCGGGTCGGGGGCGACCGACGTGGCGGCGACGGAGGAGCCGCG
>JBEVIG010000119.1:0-31783 GCA_040510855.1 Solirubrobacteraceae bacterium | reverse complement strand
CTCGGCGACCTGGGCGAAGATGTCGGCGCGGGGGTCGCGGCCGTTGGTGCGGGCGTCGCCGAGCACGATCACGGTGGCGCGGGGGTGGAGGTCGTCCTCGACGTGCTGGAGGAACTCGCGCCAGACGCGGCCGTAGTCCGTGTAGCCCGAGACGTCGGCGACGCCCGCGTCGCGCCCGATCGCCTCGCTGACCGCCTTGAAGTTGCGCTCGCGCGCGAAGACGTCCGTCACCTCGGAGATCCGCTCCACGAACACGAACGAGCGCATCTTGCGGAACGAGTCGTGCAACGCGTGGAGCACGGAGAGGAAGAAGACGGACGCGGACGTCACCGAGGTCGAGACGTCGCAGAGCACGTAGAGCTCGGGGCGGCGGGGCCGCTTGGGCTTGGACTTCAGAACCACCGGCACACCGCCGGTCTCCAACGACGCGCGCATGGTCTTTCGCACGTCGACCGCCGCGTGCCGGCGGTTGCCGCGCGCGTGGTGGCCCTGCGTGGCCAGGCGCCGCTTGAGCTGCATCACGACCCGGTGCACGGCCGCGAGGTCCTGGAGCGGGCCGGAGGGGAGCGCGCGGTCGAGCTCGTTGAGCGGCCGCGCGGGCGGGAGCTGCTGCGTGCGCTCGATCTGCCCGCGCTCGAGCTCCCGCCGCAGCTGCTTCTCGAAGCGCCGGATCTGGTCGCGCGTGAGCGGCTCCGAGCCGTCCTCGCGCGGGCCGTCCGTGCGCAGGTCGAGCGCCCGCCGGATCCGCTGGACGTCGACGCCGAGCACGCCCGAGCCCTCGCCGCGCCGGGCGAACGCGGCGATCGCGAGCCGGGCGAGGTCGCGCATCGCCGACTCGTCGCCCTCGCGGATCGCCTGGATCGCCTGCTCGCGCAGGTTGTCGAGATCGATCTGCTCGCCGCCGGTGATGCCGTCGCCGTCCGCGCCGTCGGACTCGCGGATCTCGCGCCGCACCGCCTGCTCCTCCACCGCGCGGAAGAAGAAGCGGTCGAACACGAGGTCGAAGACGCGCCGGTCGTCGGGCGACTTCGCCAGCGTCGCGGCGAGCGCCTCGCGGAACGGGCCGCGATCGGCCCACGTGATCTCCTCGAGCGCCGCGAAGGCGTCGAGCAGCTCCGACGTGCCGATCTTGAGCCCCTCGGCGCGCAGCGCCTCGCCGAAGTCGACGATGCGCGCCGGCAGGCTCACGACGAACGCGCGGCCAGCCCGAGCCGCACGCCGACGCGCTCGGCCACCACGTCGAGGTCGGTCCGGTGCTTGACGATGAGCGACATCGTCGCGCGGAAGACCTCCTCGTCGATCTCCTCGGCGCCGAGCAGCAGCAGCGCCCGCGCCCAGTCGATCGACTCCGCGATCGAGGGCGGCTTCTTGAGGTCGAGCTCGCGCACGAGCGCGATGACCTCGACGAGCTTCGCCGCCACGGCGGCGGGCAGCTCGGGCGTATGGAGCCGGACGATCTCGAGCTCGTGCTCGGCGCTCGGGTAGTCGAGCCACAGGTAGAGGCAGCGGCGCTTGAGCGCCTCGGTGAGCTCACGCGAGTTGTTCGAGGTCAGCAGCACCACGGGATGCGTGCGGGCCTCGATGCGGCCGAGCTCGGGGATCGAGATCTGGAAGTCCGACAGCAGCTCGAGCAGCATCGCCTCGAACTCCTGGTCGGTCTTGTCGATCTCGTCGATCAGCAGCACGACCGGCTCGGGCGAGGCGATCGCGTTCATCAGCGGCCGCGCCAGCAGGAACTCCTCGCCGAAGATGTCGTCCTGCACGGCGTCCCAGCCCGTGCCGGCGGCCTCGGCCTGGATGCGGAGCAGCTGCTTGCGGTAATTCCACTCGTACAGCGCCTTGGCCTCGTCGAGGCCCTCGTAGCACTGCAGGCGCACGAGCGTGCGGTCGAGGTACTTGGCGAGCGCCTTCGCGAGCTCGGTCTTGCCGACGCCCGCGGGCCCCTCGACCAGGACGGGCTTGCCGAGCCGCGCGGCGAGGAAGGACACGAGCGCCGTCGACTCGCCGGGCAGGTAGCCCGCGGCGCGCAGGCCGGCGTCGACGGCGTTGACGGAATCGGGAGCGTGCATCTGCGGGAGAGGATAGTTTCGTGACGGTGTTCGCCGCCTTCGCTCCCTCACCCGCGCCGTTCGTGGCGCTGATGGCGCTCGGCTTCGTGATCGGGGTCGCCGGTCACGTGTACAAGTCCCGCCCGGTCATCGCGACCGGGATCGGGCTGATCTTCATCGCCACGCTGCTGCTGCCGCTGGCGGTCCACGCGACCGACTAGAAGAGCCGGTCGGGCGGCGGGTCCTCGTCCTCGTCGTCGTGCGTCGAGATCACGCCGGGCGGATCCGGGCGCTTCACGCGGCCCGGGGCCTCGGGCACGTCGCCCTCCCAGTCGGGCAGGTCGCTGAGCGCCTCCGTCACGGCCGTCGACCCGGCGCGGGGATCGCGCGTCCGCCGGGCCTCGCGCTCGCGCGCCGGCCGCTCCCAGTCCTCCTCCTCGGCCGCCGGGTTCGGCGGCTCGGGGCGGTGTGCCGCCCTGACGCGCGCGCCCGCGAGCGAGAGCGCGATCGCCGCGGCGAGCGCGACGAAGATCCCCCACTGCAGGCCGAACTCGATCGTCTGCGCCTCCGGCGTGTCGAACAGCCGCCAGACGATCAGCAGCGCCGCCCACGCGCCCGCGACCATGCTCACCGTGCCGTCGCCGCCCGGCAGGTGGCAGGCCTGGCGCTGCGAGCGGGCGTAGACGAGGTAGAGCACGCCGACGGCGACCAGGAGCACGGCGGCCTCGACGAACGAGAACTCGCCCCACGCGGTGCGGTTGAACGAGCGCCCGTCGGCCGAGAGCAGCTGCGCCGTGTACCACGGCAGGAACAGCGTCAGCATCAGCGCCGCCGCACACGCCGCCGCCTGTTGCATCTCGCGCGGGAGGGCCCGGAATGCGGGGACGAGCTTCGCCATCAGTCGAGCGGGATGTCCTCCACCTCGGGCCGTGTGGGCGGCTCGCGCTCGCCGAGCCTCTCCAGGTACCAGTCGATCACCGCGCGCACCGCGAGCAGCAGATCGCGGACCGCTTCGGCGAGCTGACGCGAGAGCTCGGGCGGCACGGCGCGACGCACCGCGTCGAGCAGCGCCACGAGCGTCTGGAGGTCGGGCACGGCGCCCGGGGCCGGCGGCGGCGCGCCCGGCGCGGAGCTCTCCCACCCGCGCGGCGGGACGTCCGAGGCCGTGGACTCCTCCGCCTGGCGCTGGGCCTCCTGGACGAGCCGCTCCGCGGCCGCGTGCGCGTCGTCGAGGTGCGCGCGCACCGCGTCGAGCGCGTCGCCGTCGGCGGTGGGCCGCTCCGGCTCAGGCAAAGCGCACCACCAGCGCGCCGTCGTCCAGGGCCGCGCCCGCGGGCCGGAGCGCGGCGAGCGCGGGCGGGAGCACGACCGTCCGCCGCCGCCCGTCGACGGCCACGACCAGCTCGTCGCCCACCTTCTTGAGCGACACGTCGCCCTTGCGCGCGAACGGCATCGCGATCCGGACCTCGCCCTGGCCGTCGCCGAGCGCGAAGTCCTGCGCCAGCCCCACGTGCAGCAGCGCCGCGGCGTCCTCGCCGTCGAACAGCGCCGCGCCGAGCCGGTCGAGCATCGCCGGGCCGACGACCTCGGTCTCGAAGTAGGGCGCGCAGCGCAGCGGCACCGGGTCGAAGCCGTCGCGCAGCCGCTCCAGCTCGCGCTGCTGGACGTCGCGCCAGGCGCCGAAGTAGGTCCCGTCGAGCTCGGGCGGGAAGATCCGGTTCACGATCACCGCATCAGTGAGGTACCCGTAGAGGCTCAGGTAGGTGAACGTCCGCATCGCCTCGGCGACGACGAGCCGGTCGGGCGTCGTCACGAGCCGGATCGACACGCGCTCGCCGTCGCGGAGGATGTCGTGCATGGCGACGAGGTTCGCGGCGAGCCCCTGGACCTCGGCCATCACCTCCTCGTCGGGCAGCTTGAGGTCGAGGAACGCGCGCGCGAGCGGCCGTG
The DNA here is from genome assembly GCA_040510855.1 of Solirubrobacteraceae bacterium. GTDB lineage: Bacteria > Actinomycetota > Thermoleophilia > Solirubrobacterales > Solirubrobacteraceae > DASQMT01. Next base: position 27,785 of record JBEVIG010000119.1, on the reverse strand, counting down.
CGGCGGCGAGGAGCTGCGTCTCGCGGCCCAGCAGCTTGGCCAGCCACCAGCGCGCCGCCTCGGGGAAGGAGAGCAGCCGCAGCGTCTCGCCCGTCGGCGCGCAGTCGACGATCACCACGTCCCAGCCGCCCGCCTCGACGTGCTCCTTCAGCCGCAGCAGGGCGAACAGCTCGTCGCCGCCGGGCGGCACGGTGAGCTCCTCGGCGGCGATCCGCTCCACGCCGCGCTCGATCAGCACCTGGCCGAGCCAGCCCTGCACCGCCGACCAGTGCTGCTCCAGCTCGGCCTGGGCCGAGACCTGCTGGGCCCAGAGCCCGGGACCGACCTCCGTCGGCTCGGACCCGACCTCCAGCTCGAGCACGTCGGCCAGCGAGTGCGCCGGGTCCGTCGAGAGCACGAGCGTACGCGCGCCGGCGGCCGCGCAGCGGCGGGCGGTGGCGGCGGCGACCGACGTCTTGCCGACGCCGCCCTTGCCCGTGTAGAGGATCGTCCGAGGCACCATCGGGGAGGCGCAGCCTACCCGCGTCGCCTCCCCTTCACGACCTCCAGCGGTCCCTCGACCGTCTCGGGGTTGCCCGCGAGGTCGACGGCCTCGACGCGCAGCGTGTAGTCGCCGCCCTTGCGCGGCGGCTTCCAGCTCAGGCTGCGCAGGCCGCGGCCGACCGTCCCCAGGGCCGTCCGCACGACCTGGCGGCCGTCCGGCGCGGTGACGATCACGGTCACGCTCGAGATCTTGTTGAGGTCGAAGCGCAGCTGGCCCGGCTTGGCGCCGCGCAGCTTCCGGGTGCGCAGCTCGATGACCGGCGGCTCCTCGAGGTACGTCGTGTAGTGCGTCGCCCCGTCGCAGTACGCGGGCGTGGCCGTCCGGTCGCAGAGGTTCGCGAGGAAGTCGCGCAGCAGCGTGTGGTAGCTGAGGTCGGACTCGCGCGTGATCGCCCCGCGCGAGTACAGCGACCACGCGCCGGTGTCGTAGGTGGGCAGCTCGACCCGGCCCTGCGCGTCGCCCTCCTCGAACAGCCGCTGGGCGACCGGGTCGCCGGTGATCTTCGCGACGTCGAAGAGGCCGACGAGCGACTGCGCGAAGCCGTTGGCGATCCGCAGCGACGGCCAGAACGAGTACTGCACGTAGTGCGCGCCGGCGTCCGTGGCCACGCGCACGCCCGTCGGCGGGCGCTTCTCGAACATCTCGAGGCCCTCGGAGATGACCGGGCGCAGCTCCTCCATGCGGTCCAGCTTCTCCGCGGAGCGGGCGACGGCCTGGAGCATCGTGCCCTGCGACAGGCCGCTGATCCACGGCCCGCGGCCGCCGTCGAAGGTGAAGTAGTACTCCCAGGCGAGGCCGCCGCCGCGGGGGACGGCGACCGCGAGCAGCTCGTCGAGCAGTTGCGTGTTGCGGTTCACCTGCCGGCGGTGCTTCGCGTACGCGTTGAGCTTCCCCGCGTTCGCGAGCGGGTGGAGGTGGATGCCCTGGCCCGGGACCTCCTGCCAGACGAGCTCGGAGCCCTCGAAGACGATGCGCTGGCCGTTGGCGAGCAGCGGCTGCGCCGGCCAGTACTCGAGGTTGCGCTGCAGCTCGAGCATCACCGGCGGCAGGCGTGCAGCGCGCAGGTCGCCGCGCCGCGCGATGCCCTTGACGATCTCGTACGCGCCCGAAAGCTCGGTCCGGCGGGTGCCCGTGAGCCGTTTCAGCTCCTGCCGGACGGCCTTCAGCGTCGCCCGGTGCTCGTCATAGGTGAGCTGGTCGATCGCCCCGGAATCCAGCAGGTTGGCCAGCTCCTTGTTGAGCGTGCGCTTCTTCGCGGCGTCCGCAGGGGTCGCCATCCCGCCCGCGGCGGTCAGAAGTGCGACGAGGAACGCACAACAAAGAATCAGCTTTCTGCCCATGGTGCCGATGCTAGGCTCGCCGGGTCGGCCTGCCTTCCGCTGCAACACAGCCTGCGGCCGTCCGTTTCGCCACGACAGGAGTTCTCTTGCGCACCCCACGCTTCCTCGCCGCCCTTCTGCTCGCCCTCACCGCGCTCGTCGTCGGCGCATGCGGAGGCGACGACGAAGGCGGCGGCTCGTCGTCCGAGGACGTCAACGAGCTGCTGACCCAGACGTTCACGGGCGACAAGCAGATGGACTCCGGCAAGCTCGCGCTCGCCTTCACGCTGGAGGCGCAGGGCGAGGGTGCCGAGGAGCTCCAGGGCCCCGTCAAGGTCACGCTCGACGGCCCCTTCGACGCGTCCGACAAGGACTCCATGCCGAAGTTCGCGCTCAAGGCCTCCTTCGAGGGCGCGGGCCAGAGCCTCTCCGCCGGCGCGACGTCGACGGGCGACAAGGGCTACGTCTCCTTCCAGGGCACCGACTACGTGGTGGCCGACCAGGTCTTCCAGCAGTTCAAGACGCAGTACGAGCAGGCGCGCCAGCAGGCGGAGGGCCAGGACCAGGGCCAGAGCCTCGCGACGCTCGGCCTCGACCCGCGCAAGTGGCTCGTCGACCCGCAGAACGCGGGCGAGGCGCAGGTCGGCGACACGGACACGGTCAAGATCACGGCCGGCATCGACGTGAACAAGCTGCTCGACGACGCCAACACCGCGCTCGAGGCGGCCTCGGCGCTCGGCGCCGCGCAGGGTCAGCAGATCCCCGAGAAGCTGACCGAGGAGCAGAAGCGGCAGGCCGTCGAGGCGATCAAGGACCCGAAGATCGAGATCTACACGGGCAAGGACGACAAGATCCTCCGCCGCCTCGTGCTCTCGCTCGGCCTCGAGGACGAGGGCTCCTCGGGCACGATCGCCTTCGACGTCTCGATCACCGACCTCAACGAGGAGCAGGAGATCCCTGAGCCGCAGGACGCGCAGCCGTTCGACCAGCTGCTCGGCCAGCTCGGCGGCCTCGGCGCGCTGGGCGGCGCGGGCGCCGGCAGCGGCTCCGGCAGCGGGTCCGGCGGCGGCCAGTCCGACGGCGGCGGCGCCGCCGGGGCGGGCGACTTCGAGGCCTACTCCGAGTGCCTCACCAAGGCCGGCGACGACGTCCAGAAGGCGCGTGACTGCGCCGATCTGCTGGCGCCGTAACGGCAAGAGCACTCTCATCAACTTCCGTTAGGCTCCGGCGCTCATGTCCGCCGGAGCCCCCTCGGGCGGGTTCGACCTGCGCCGTTTCCTCCTGAGTGGGACCGGCTGGCCGTACCTGCTCGTCCCCTTCATCCCGATCGCGCTCATCCTCGAGCTGTCGCACGCGTCGGCGACCCTGATCTTCCTCACGTCGGCGGCGGGCGTGATCCCGACCGCGGCGCTGATGGGCCGCGCGACGGAGGAGCTCGCGGCCCGCTCCGGTCCCGGCATCGGCGGCTTCCTGAACGTGACGTTCGGCAACGCGCCCGAGCTGATCATCGCCTTCTTCGCGCTCAACGAGGGGCTCCAGGAGGTCGTCAAGGCCTCGCTGATCGGCTCCATCCTGGGCAACATCCTGCTCGTGATGGGCGCCGCGATGCTGGTCGGCGGCCTCAAGCGCGAGCGTCAGTACTTCGACCGCACCGCCGCGAACGTCACGTCGCTGATGCTGCTGCTCGCCGTCGTCGCGCTGATCATGCCGGCGCTGTTCGAGCTGGTGCAGGGCACGGGCCTCCCGCGGCCCGACGCGGAGGCCGTGAATTACGACTCCGACGTCGAGAAGCTGTCGATCGGCGTGGCCGTCGTGCTGCTGCTGACGTACGTGGCGGGCCTCGTGTTCTCGCTCCGCACCCACAAGGACCTCTTCAACCCGCCGCACGGCGAGGACGACCACGTCGGCGAGCACTGGTCCGTGAAGCGCAGCGTGATCATGCTCTTCGTCGCCGGCCTCGCCGTCGGCCTGATGTCCGAGATCCTCGTCGGGTCGATCTCCGAGGCCTCGGAGTCGATCGGCCTGTCGCCGTTCTTCGTCGGCGTGATCGTGGTGGCGATCGTCGGCAACGCGGCCGAGCACTGGGTCGCGATCTACTTCGCCGCCCGCGACAAGATGGACCTGGCGGTCAACATCGCGATCGGGTCGAGCGCCCAGATCGCGCTCTTCGCGGCGCCCGTGCTCGTCCTGCTGTCGCTCTTCATCGGCGACTTCCCGATGGCGCTGGTGTTCAACGGCTTCGAGCTCGGCGCGGTCGTCCTGGCCGTCCTGATCGCCTTGCAGGTGACGCAGGAGGGCGAGTCGACCTGGTTCGAGGGCCTGCAGCTGCTAGCTGTCTACGTGGTCCTCGGCCTCACCTTCTACTTCGTCTGATGCTCACACCTCCGCTGGCGTTCTTCAGCGGCCCGCTGCCGTGGGCCATCCTCGGCGTCTGCACGGTCTTCTTCCTCTGGGTCGACCTGCACTTCTTCGCGCGCGGCCGCCAGCCGAGCTTCCGCGAGGGCGTCATCTGGAGCATCGGCTGGCTCGTGGTGTCGCTGCTCGCCGCCGTGGTCGTCTGGATCCTCTCGGACGCCGACGACGCGATCACCTACACGACCGTCTACTTCATCGAGCGGTCGCTGTCGCTCGACAACCTGTTCGTCTTCATCCTGCTCTTCTCGTACTTCGGGGTGCCGGAGGAGTACCGCGCGCGGCTCCTGTTCTGGGGCATCGTGGCGGCGCTGGTCCTGCGCGGCCTGGCGATCCTCGGCGGCGTGGCGCTGATCGAGCAGTTCCACTTCGTCATCTACGTCCTCGGCGTCCTGCTGCTGGTGCTGGCCTACCGGATCCTCAGGGGCGTCGAGGAGGGCGTGGACCCGGACAACAACTTCGTCGTCCGGGCCGTGCGGAAGGTGTGGCCCGTCACGGGCGAGTTCCACAACGGCCACTGGTTCGTGACCATCGACCACAAGCGGTGGGTCACGCCGCTGTTCCTCTGCCTGGCCTCCATCGTCGCGGCCGACATCGCCTTCGCGGTCGACTCGATCCCGGCCGCCTTCGCGATCACGCGCGACTCCGTCCTGATCTGGATGGGCAACGTGTTCGCCCTGCTCGGCATGCGCGCGCTGTTCGTGCTCGTCGAGGGGCTGATCCGGCGCTTCCGCTACCTCGACGAGACGATCGCCATCGTGCTCGCCGTCGTCGCCGTGAAGCTGCTGGTCGAGGACCTCTACAAGGTCGGCCCGGTGACCTCGCTCCTGCTGGTCGCGGCCTGCTTCGTGGTCGGCATCGTCGCGTCGCTGATCGCCGACGCGCGCGACCCGGACGCGGAGGCCAAGCAGGAGGAGCGCTCGCAGCGCACGGAGGCGGAGCGCGAGACCGAGGACGTCGCCGGCTAGGCCCTAGAACTCGTCCGGATCCGGGTCCGGCTCGAGCTCTTCCTCCTCCTCGACGATCTCGTCGTCGTCCACCTCGTCGCGCTCGCCGGCACGCGCGGCCCGCACCTCGAGGCGCTCGAGCAGCTCGTCGCGCTGCGCGTCGTCGAGCGGGACCTCGTCGCCGACGAGGATCCACTCCGCGTCGTCGTCGGCGTCCGCGAGCTGCGCGCCCGGGTGGGCGGAGTCGTCGACGACGATCAGGATCTCCGTCTCGGGGTTGAAGTAGGTGCCCGGACGCGTGGCGAGCTCGTCCAGGTCGAAGCGGCGAAGGCGTGCCATTCCCCTGAATCTACATTTCGCGGAGGCGCCGTGAGAGCTCCGCCTCGACGTCGATCGGCTCCTCCCCGCGGGCGACCCGGCGCGCGTTGCGGGCCTCCAGCAGCTCGCGCAGCTCCGCGATGTCCTCGCCCGGCGTCTCCGCGCGGACCGGCTCGATCCCGCCGCGCCCGATGTGGTCCCACTGGCCGCCGCTCGCGGCCAGCGCGATCACCGCCGCGACGATCGCCAGCAGCGAGACCCCGATGACCACGACGAGGAACGCGTCCTCCATCCCAGCATTGTCGCGCTCGCTCCGGGTCTTTCGTCGAGTTCCCGGCCCCTGCTGACGTCGTGTCGGGTACTCTTGCCGATAGTGCTGTTGACTGACCAGTCAATCTAGGAGTAAGAACGTGGTCGACTTCACCCTGACCGACGAGCAGAAGGCGCTGCAGGAGATGGCGCACGACTTCGCCGCGAAGGAGATCCGCTCCGTCGCGTGGGAGTACGACAAGGAGGGCACGTGGCCCGTGGAGGTCCTGCGCAAGGCGTGGGAGCTCGGGCTCATGAACACCCACGTCCCCGAGGAGTACGGCGGTCCGGGTGCCTCCTACTTCGAGGGCACGCTCATCGAGGAGGAGCTCGCCTGGGGCTGTTCGGGCATCGCCACGTCGATCAGCGCCAACGGCCTCGCCTCCGCGCCGCTCGCGCTCGGCGGCTCGGAGGAGCTCAAGCAGGAGTACCTCGGCATGCTCACCGAGGACTTCAAGCTCGCCTCCTTCTGCCTCACCGAGCCCGACGCCGGCTCGGACGTCTCGGGCATGCGCACCACGGCCGTCCGCAAGGGCGACAAGTGGGTCATCAACGGCTCGAAGTGCTTCATCACCAACGGCGGCTACGCCGACTGGTACACGGTCTACGCGAAGACCGACAGGGAGGCCGGGCACCGCGGCATCTCCTGCTTCATCGTCCCCCGTGACGAGACGGTCACGGTGGACAAGAAGGAGGACAAGATGGGGCAGCGGGCCTCCAACACCGCGACCATCACCTTCAACGACACCGAGATCCCGCTCGGGAACCTCGTCGGCGAGGAGAACAAGGGCTTCAAGCTCGCGATGATGACGCTGGACCGCACCCGGCCCGGCGTGGCCGCGATGGCCACCGGCATCGCCCGCGCGGCCTTCGAGTTCGCCACGAACTACTCGAAGGAGCGCGTGCAGTTCGGCGTGCCGATCGCGATGCACCAGGCGATCCAGTTCATGATCGCCGACATGGCGACCAAGGTGCACCTGTCGCGCCTGGCCACCTGGAACTCGGCCGTCCTGCTCGACCAGGGCCGCCGCAACACCGTCGAGTCCTCGCACGCCAAGCGCTTCGCCGCCGACGCCGCGATGGAGGTCACCACGGACGCCGTGCAGGTCTACGGCGGCTACGGCTTCATCAAGGAGTACCCGGTCGAGAAGCTCATGCGCGACGCGAAGATCATGCAGCTCTACGAGGGGACGTCGCAGATCCAGCGCCTCGTCATCGCCCGCGAGACCCTCCTCCCGCGGCGCATCGAGGAGCCGGCGCCCGCCGCCGCGTAGATCGCCCGGCGCCGCCGCCCGCGCTCAGTCGAGCGCGGGCGGCAGCGCCAGCGCGGCGCGCAGGCGCCGCAGGTACGCGTCGCGGTGGATGTCGACCGCGCCGAGCGTCCGGAGGTGGTCGGTCGCCCACTGCACGTCGAGCAGGCGCTCGCCGCCGGCCTCGCGCAGCCGGTCGACCAGGCCCGCCACCGCCGCCTTCGACGCGTCCGTGCGGACGTGGAACTTCGACTCGGCGGCGAACAGCCCGCCGATCTCGACGCCGTACAGCCCGCCGGCGAGCGTGCCGTCCGCGTCCCACGCCTCGACGGAGTGCGCCCAGCCGAGCGCGTGGAGGACGGTGTAGGCGCCCTGGATCTCGCCCGTGATCCAGCCGCCGGAGCGCGCCGGATCGGCGCAGCCCGCGACCACGTCGCCGAACGCGCGGTCGACGGTGATCTCGTACCGCTGCCGCGTGCGCCGCAGGGAGCGCGAGACGCGGAAGCGCTCGAGCGGGATCACGCCGCGGCGGTACGGGCTCCACCAGACCATCGCCGGCGCCTCGTCGACGGGCATCGGGAACAGGCCCGCGCGGTAGGCGGCCAGGAGCGTGCCCGGCGCGAGGTCGGCGCCGAGCGCCACGACGTCCTCCGAGCCCGCGGTCGTCGCGGGCGGGAAGCCCCACACGCAGGGATCGGGCTCGATCGGCATCGACCGTGAATAGCATCCCGGCGCATGCCAGCCACCGTCTCCACGCCCGTGTGGGGCGATCCCGCCGGCGGGGAGAACCCCGGCCCGCTCCGCGGCTCGGTCTCCGCGGACGTCTGCGTCGTCGGCCTCGGGGGCTCCGGCCTGGCCGCCGTCGGCCGGCTGCTGGAGGCCGGCGCGAGCGTGGCCGGCGTCGACGCGGGCCCGGTCGCGGGCGGCGCCGCGGGGCGCAACGGCGGCTTCCTGCTCGCGGGCGGCGCCCTGTTCCACCACGACGCGGTCGCGGCGTGGGGGGAGGAGCGGGCCGTCGGCATCTACGCGGAGTCGCTGCGCGAGCTCGACCGGCTGGAGGCGGAGCTGGGCGCGCCGATCGTGCGCCGCGTCGGCTCCCTGCGCATCCCCGCCTCGCCGGAGGAGGAGCAGCACTGTTCCGACCAGCTCGCGATGCTGCAGCGCCACGGCTTCCCGTCCGAGCCGGCCGACGGGCCCAGCGGCGCGGGCCTGTTCGTCCCGGGCGACGGCTCGGTCCAGCCGCTCGAGCGCTGCCGGCTGCTGGCGCGGCGCGCGGCGGCGGCGGGAGCGCGGCTGTTCTGCGACTCGCCCGTCACCGAGATCTCCGGGACGCGGGTCGCGACCGCCGCAGGCGAGGTGACGTGCAAGGCCGTCGTGGCCTGCGTGGACGGCGGGATCGAGCTGCTGTTCGGCGAGCTGAAGGGCCGCGCGCGCACCGCGCGGCTCCAGATGCTCGCCACGGCGCCGGCCGAGCCGGGCCGGTTCCCGTGCCCCGTCTACGACAACTACGGCTACGACTACTGGCAGCAGCTCCCCGACGGGCGGGTGGCGCTCGGCGGCGGCCGCAGCGTGCACGCCGGCGACGAGTGGGGGCTGCCGGCCGAGCCGGGGGAGGCGGTCCAGGGCTACCTCGACGTGCTGCTGCGCGAGCGGCTCGGCATCCATGCCGAGGTGACCCATCGCTGGGCCGGCCGCATCGCGTACACGGAGAGCCGGCTGCCCGTGTTCGAGGAGCTGCGCCCCGGCGTGCTGGTGGTCGGCGCGCACTCGGGCCACGGCAACGTGCTCGGCTCCGCCGCCGGGCGCTCCGCGGCCGCCCTCGCGCTCGGCGAGCCGGCGGACCGGCTCGCCGAGCTGCTGGGTTGAGCCTTACGGGCCGAACAGCATCGGCTTCCCCTCCTCTCTCACCGTCTCGACAGCACGAACATGGCCTTGCGGTGGCGCGCCTCGTCGAGCCCGGCGCAGAGCACGCCCCCGGCGTCCTGGCCCACGACGGCCCGGACGCGGAGCCCCGCGCGGGCCGCGAGGTCGCGGATCTCCGCGACGCCGTAGCGCCGGTGGCGCTGGACCATCCGCGCGCGCTCGTAGAGCCCGTCGGGGCGCTCCGTGAAGACCTCGACGACGATCTCCGCCTCGATCCCGTCGCCGGCGGGGGCGCGCCAGAGGACGACGCGGCGGTCGTCGCCGGCGATCGCGTCGGCGGCTCCCGCATAGGCCGCGGGCAGCGCGACGTCGAAGACGAGCAGCCCGCCGGGCGCGAGATTTCGTCGGATCCCTTGCAGCGCGGCGAGCATGTCTTGAGCGGTCAGCAGATGACACAGGGCGTCGTCGAGGCAGGTGACGAGGTCGAAGCTGCCGAGCGCCGGTAGCGTCCGCATGTCGGCGACGAGGACCTCCGCGCGGCCGCCGGCCCGGACCCGGGCGCGGGCGACCATCGCGGGCGACGCGTCACAGGCGATGACTACGTATCCACGCTGTAGCAGGGGAGCGAAGCTCTTGCCCGTGCCGCAGGCGACGTCGAGCACACGGCGGCCGGTGAGCCCCTGTGCGAGCGCGAGCGTCTCGATGCGCGCGAGCCAGGCGTCGTGCGCGTGGCCGGCGGTGAGGAGGTCGTACGCGTCAGCAATGGCGTCGTAGGGCGGCGGTTCACTGGACACGCGGACCAGGTCGCAACACAATGAAGACTTCTGACCGGATCTTTTTCTTAGGAACTACACCGCCTGGACGGTTAGAGTTTTGAAAGTGGCCGCCAACAAACCCGTGACGAACATCGACGACCCGCGTTACGTGAAGGCGCTCAGCCATCCCCTGCGGGTCCGGATCCTCGCCCTCCTCCAGGAGCGCACCGCGTCGCCGCGCGAGCTCGCCGAATGGCTCGACGCGACGCTGGGCACCGTCTCGTACCACGTCCGCGCACTGCACGACTTCGGGCTCATCGAGCTCGTCCGCACGACGCAGGTCCGCGGCGCGATCGCCCACCATTACAAGGCGCGCGTGCGCCCGCGCGTCTCCGACGAGGCGTGGGCCTCGGCGGCGCCGATCGTGAAGCAGGCGGCCGTCGGCGCCGCGCTGCAGACCGTGGACGACTACGCGCGGGCCTCCGCGGCCGCCGGCGGGTTCGACCGCGGCGACGCGCACCTCAGCCGGACGAACCTCCGGCTCGACGCGAAGGGCTGGGAAGCGGCGGCCAAGGCCTGCGAGAAGCTGCTCGGCGAGCTCAACCGGATCGAGGAGGCGGCGGCGAAGCGGCTCGAGAAGGATCCGCACGCCGAGGGCGCGAGCGACGCCGCGATGGTGCTGCTCCTGTTCGAGGCCGTGAAGCTGAGCGCGGCCAACGGGGACGCGTCGGTGGGCGAGGCGAAGGCGCCGCGCCGCCGCTCGGGGCGGAGCAGCTCCGAGACCGTGTCTTCCTGACCGTCAAGTCGAGGCTGAGCGTTGGCCGGCCGCAGCCCCGCAGCCGAGGCACCGGTCGCCGGTGACCCGCTCATCGGCGACCTGCGGCGCGCGGGCCTGCTGCCCCTGCTCGTGCTGCACTACCTGTCGGCCGAGCGCTGCTACGGCAACCAGCTGATGGAGCGGATCGCCGCGCTGACCGGCGGCACGGTCGCCGTGAACCCGAACACGATGTACCCGCTGCTGCGCCAGCTCGAGGCCAAGGGCCTGGCGGAGGGCAGCTGGGAGCATCCCGAGCGCCGCTCGAAGCGCTACTACCGGATCACGGACGCGGGCCGGGCCGAGTACGAGCGCCTGAGCGAGGAGATCGGCCCGCGGCTGGACCGCATCGCCGGCTCGATCGAGGCGATCCGGAGCGAGGTACTCTCCCGGCGCTGATGGGCCGCGTCTCCGCCTCGATCCAGGTCCCCGGCCGGGCCGCGGACGCGGAGGCGCTCTGGTACGACCCGATGCGGTGGGCCGCCTGGCTCGACGGCTTCGCGCACGCGAGCCAGGTGCCGGACGAGTGGCCCGCGGGCGGGACGCTGCTGTGGTCGAGCCGCCCCGGCGGCCGCGGGCGCGTGCTCGAGGAGGTCGTCGCCTACGAGGCGCGGACCGGGCAGACCCTGCGGGTCGAGGACGAGCGGCTGCGCGGCACCCAGCGGGTCGAGTTCCGGCCCGCCTCGGACCACGTGAGGATCCGGATGTCGCTCGAGTACGAGCTCAAGGAGCGCCACGCCTTCACCGCGCTCGTCGACCGCCTCTTCATCCGCCGCCAGCTGACCGACTCGCTGCAGCGCAGCCTCGCCGGCTTCGCGCGCGAGCGGCGCGGCGACATCGACCTCGAGGAGGAGCTGGGGGAGTAGCCGCGCGGGTCGACCGTGGCGTCAACGTCGGAGGCCGGCGCGGATCGCCGCCCCTCCCGACGTTGACGTGCCACAGGCGTGCAAACGTCGGACGAGGCCGATCTGCGCTCCACCTTCCGACGTTGACGCCGGCTCGCCGGCCGCGGGTCGCGAAGCCGCGCTCGGGCTCCGACGGGTTGACGCCTCAGCCCCCGCGGACCACGGCGGTCATCAGCGCGGCCGCGTCGTCGTCGCCCAGGCCCTCGCGATCCAGGCGGCGCCAGGTCCAGAAGTCGAGCGCGACGCCGACGAGCGCACGCGCGCCGTCGCGCTCGAAGCCGGCGGCGAGCGCGTCGGCCATGCCCGCGACCAGAGCATCGGCGGAGCCCGCGAGGAAGTCGTCGAGCTGCGGGATGGTCCCGCGCTCGCCGAGGACGCGCTCCTGCATCGGCGCCGTGGCGCGGTACCAGGGGTAGAGGAGCGCGAGCGCCGCCCGCAGCCGCGCCTCGGGGTCCTCGAGCGCGAACGCCGGTCCGAGGTCGGGCAGCGGGTGGTCGGCCATCCAGTGCTCGCTGCAGGCCGGGAGCAGCGCCGCGAGGTCGGGGAAGTGGTTGTAGACGGTCACCCGCTGCACCCCGGCGCGCCGGGCGATGTCGGCGACCGTGGTGCGCGCGACGCCGACCTCCTGGTGGAGGGAGGCCGCCGCGGCGGCGATCCGCGCGCGCGTCGCCTCCTGCGCCGCGGCGCGGGCCTTCAGCTCGTATCTCCGCTTTTCACTTGACACGGTGTTCAGCGATGATACCTTCCCGCCAATCGTTATACACAGCGTTTACTGAAAGGTGCGCATGTCCATCCACACTCCCCCGAAGATCGTCGGCCCCCGCGACGGCAAGGCCGGCAGCCTCGGCTCGATCGGCGTCCGCTTCCTCATCGGCGTCGAGGAGACGCACGCCGGGGGCTTCGCGCTCGTCGAGCATCCGATGCCGCCGCGGGCGCTCGCCGCTCCGCTGCACCGCCACAGCCGCGAGGACGAGTACTCGTTCGTGCTCGAGGGCCGGATGGGCGCGCTGCTCGGCGACGACGTCGTGTACGCCGGGGTGGGCGACCTCGTCCACAAGCCGCGCGACCAGTGGCACACGTTCTGGAACGCGGGCGACGAGCCGTGCCGGATCCTCGAGATCATCAGCCCCGGCGGCTTCGACCGGTACTTCGCCGAGCTCACGGCGATCCTCGCCGAGGACCCGCCCGACCTTGCGCGCGTGGCCGAGCTGGGCGCGCGGTACGGCCTCGAGGCGGACATGGAGTCGATCCCCGCGCTCTGCGCGCGCTTCGGCCTCACGTTCGGCGGCTGAACAAGCGGGGTGGGCGCCGGCGGCGAGTGGCTAGGGTGAGCGCCATGTTCGTGTTCAAGGCCGCCGTCGTCGGCGCCGGCGTCATGGGCGGGGAGATCGCGCAGGTGATCGCCGCCGCCGACATCCCAGTGCTCCTCAAGGACGTCGACCAGCGCTTCGTCGACACCGGGCTCGCGAAGGCCCGCGAGGTCACCGAGAGCGCCGCCGCCAAGCTCGTCACCAAGGGCAAGCTCACGCAGGAGCAGGGCGACGCGCAGGTCGCGCGCATCCTGGGCAACATCACCGGGACCACCTCGTACGAGGGCTTCGGCGACGTCGACTTCGTGATCGAGGCGGTCCCGGAGAAGATGGAGATCAAGCACCAGGTCTTCGCGGACCTCGACGCGGCCACGCCCGGCCACGCGGTGCTCGCCACCAACACCTCGGGCCTCTCCATCACGGAGATCGCCGACGCCACGCAGCGCCCCGACAAGGTCGTCGGCTTCCACTTCTTCTGGCCGGCGTCGTTCATGCGCCTGATCGAGGTCATCGAGGGCGACGACACGTCGCCGGAGACGCTCCAGGCGGCGACGACGTTCGCCCAGCAGATCCGCAAGATGCCGATCCGCGCGGCCGAGTGCCCCGGCTTCGTCGTCAACCGGATCCTCGTCTCGACCGCCTCGGAGATCTGGCGCTACCAGGACGAGAGCGGCGTGCCCGTCGAGCAGATCGACGAGTTCATCAAGCAGAACGCGCAGATGCCCATGGGGCCGTTCTACCTGGCCGACATGAGCGGCATCGACACGGTCGTGAAGGTCGCGCGCGACATGGTCGACGCCTACGGCGACCGCTTCTACGTCCACAAGGGCATGGAGGAGAAGCTCGACGCGGGCGACCTCGGCGCCAAGACCGGGAAGGGCTTCTATGAGCACCGCTGACACGCATCCGCAGCTCGACGAGCAGATCGCCGAGCGCTTCACGCTCAAGGCCTTCGTGGAGGCCTGCCTCGTGCTCGAGGAGGGCATCGCGGGCGTGCGGGAGATCGACCTCGGCCTGATGATGGGCACGGGCATGGTCCCCGGGCCGTTCGCGCGCGCGGACTTCCGCGGGCTCAACGACGTCCTCGCCGCGCTCGAGCGCGCCGAGGCGGCGTGGGGCGAGGCCTTCGCGCCGCCGATCACGCTCCGCCGGCTCGTCGCCCAGGGCCGCCTCGGCGCGAAGAGCGGCCAGGGCTTCTACCCGTACCCGCAGCCCGAGGCCGGCTATGAGACCGCGCCCGTGAAGCTCGACCGCCGCGGCGACGACATCGCCGTGCTGTGGCTCGACAACCCGCCCGCGAACTCGCTCTCGCCGCAGGTCATCGAGGCGCTCGAGGCGGCTTGGAAGACCCTCGACGGGACCGTGCGCGCCGTCATCATCGCCTCGCCCAACCCGGCGCTGTTCTGCGCGGGGGCCGACATCAAGGCCTTCACCAAGATGGACGCGACGGGCGGCGCCGACCTGCTGCACCGCGGCCACGCGCTCCTGCGGTCGTTCGAGCAGTCGCGGACGATGACGATCGCCGCCGTCAACGGCATGGCGCTCGGCGGCGGCTGCGAGCTGGCGATGGCCTGCGACGTCCGCATCGCGGCGTACTCCGCCTCGTTCGGCCAGCCCGAGATCAACCTCGGGATCATCCCCGGCTTCGGCGGCACCCAGCGGCTGCCGCGGCTCGTGGGCCCGGCCAAGGCGCTGGAGATGAACACGACCGGCGACCCGATCTCGGCCGAGGAGGCCTACGAGTTCGGGCTCGTCAGCCGCGTCGTCGCCGATCACGAGCTGTTCGACACGGCGATGGCCTGGGCGCGCAAGCTCGCCCGCCAGGCGCCGCTCGCGCTCGAGCAGATCAAGCGCGTCTCGCACCAGGGCGACCTCGACGACGGCATCGAGGCCGAGAAGCAGGGCTTCGCGACCGTGTTCACGTCCGCGGACGCGCGCGAGGGCATCAGCGCCTTCGTCGGCAAGCGCACGCCGGAGTTCAAGGGCGAGTAGCCCGGTGGGTCAGGACGCCGCCCGGCTGGCCGAGCTGCTGCGCTCGGCCGGCCGCGCCGTCGCGCTCACCGGCGCCGGGGTCTCCGTCCCCTCGGGCATCCCGGACTTCCGCTCGCCGCAGACCGGGCTCTGGGCGAACGTGGACCCGATGGAGGTCGCCCACATCAGCGTCTTCCGCCGCGACCCGGAGCGCTTCTGGGACTTCTACGGCACGCGCTTCACGTCGCTGCGCGACAAGCGGCCCAACGGCGCGCACGCCGCGCTCGCGGAGCTCGAGCGCCGCGGCCTCATCGAGGCCGTGATCAGCCAGAACATCGACGGGCTGCACCGCGCCGCCGGCACGCGCGACCTCATCGAGGTCCACGGCTCGATCGCGACCTCGTCCTGCCTCGCGTGCGGCGGGGAGGGGGAGGTGGCGCTCGACGAGGTGCGGGCTCGGCTCGACGCCGCGCCGGACGGCATCCCGCGCTGCGCGGCCTGCGAGGCGCCGCTCAAGCCGGGCGTCGTGCTCTTCGGCGAGCTGCTGCCCGAGGCGGCGCTCACCCGCGCCTCCGAGCTCGCCGCCGGCGCCGACCTCCTGCTCTGCGTCGGCTCCTCGCTGGAGGTCCACCCGGTCGCGGAGCTGCCGCGGATCACGCTCGCGGCGGGCGGCCGGGTGGCGCTCGTCACCGCCGGCCCGACGCCGTACGACCGCGACGCCGCCGTGAAGCTGGGCGGCGACGTGGTCGACGAGCTCGAGGCCGTGCTCGCCGCGCTCTAGTAGGTGGCGGCCGCGAGCAGCGGGCCGAACGTCTTGCCCGCCAGCGGGGTGAAGGGGTCGCCGGCGAAGCCGACGGCCGCCCCGGCCGCGGTGGCGTCGGCGCGCAGGCGGGCGATCACGCCGGCGGGGCCGAGCGCGGCGCAGGGGCCCGGGACCTCGGGGGTGCCGATGCAGGCCGCGGCCGCGCCGGCGGCGTGCGGCGCCGCCTGGCTCGTGCCGAAGTAGGTCGAGGTCCCGCCGCCGAGCTTGGCCGAGACGACGCAGGTCCCCGGCGCGGCGAGGGTGTGCGCGACGGCGGCCGGCGTCGCGGCGAAGTTCGAGTAGGTGCCGAAGCGGTCGTCGGTCTCGCCCTTCTTGCACGTGGGCGCCTTGCCCTTCGCGCCCGGGAGCCCGTCGACGTCGGTCATCGCCGTCACGGTGAGCACCTCGGGATAGGCGGCCGGGATCGTCTTCTCGAAGCCGGCGCTCGCGTTGCCGGCCGAGACGACCCAGGTGACCCCGGCGGCGACCGAGGCGCAGATCGCCTTGTGCCAGCTGTCGTTGTTCTTGCTGCCGCAGGCGCCGTCGTCGGCGCCCGTGCCGGTGATGCTCATGTTCGCGACGCGGATCCCGAGCGCACCGGCGTTGGCCGTGACCCAGTTGATGCCGCAGAGGATCTGGGAGAGCGTGCCCGCGCCGTTCTTGGCCAGCACCTTGACCGCGTAGAGGGGCGTGCCGGGAGCGACGCCCGTCACGCCCGCGCCCGTGTTGCGGGCGCCGATGATCCCGCCCACGTTGGTCCCGTGGCCCGAGTCGTCCTGCGGCGCGGCGCCGGGCTTGACGCAGTTCGTGCCCGCGCGCGCCGCGAGGTCGGCGTTGGCGAGGTCGAGGCCGGTGTCGAGCACCGCGACGGGCGCGGCGGCCGGGCGCGTGAGCGTGCCCGCGACGCCGCCGACGCGGCGGATGCCGGGCGGCACGGTCTCGCCCGCCTTGACGGGCTCGGAGAGCCCCGCGGCCTCGGCCACGACCGCGTCCTCCTCGATGAAGGCGACGGCGGGCTCGGCCTGGAGCGCCGCGATCTGGTCGGCGGTCAGGTCGGCGGCGAAGCCGTCGAGGACGGTCTCGTAGCGGTGCTGGAGCTTGATGCCGTAGGAGCGGGCCATCCGGTCGATGGCCTTGGACGGGAGGTCCACGCCGTCCTGCAGGACCACGATCTGGGGCGTGGCGTCGGCGTCGGGCTTCGCGGCGGACGCGGCGGCGGGCGAGGCGAGCAGCGCGGCGCCCGCGAGCAGGATCGCGCGCCTCATGCCCGCGTCCCCATCACGCCGGTCTCGCGGATGACCCGGGCGCAGCGGTCGGCGCTCACGGGGCGGCAGAGCCAGTAGCCCTGCGCGAGCTCGCAGCCCATCTCGGTCAGCTGGACGCGCGCCTCCTCCGTCTCGACACCCTCGGCGGTGACGCGGAGGCCGAGGTTGCGGGCGAGGTCGATCGTCGAGCGCACGATCGCGGCGTCGCTCGGGTTGTGCGCCATCGTCCCCACGAACGAGCGGTCGATCTTGATCTCGTCGACGGGCAGCCGCTGGAGCTGCACGAGCGAGGAGAAGCCCGTGCCGAAGTCGTCGATCGCGATGCCGACGCCCATCGCGCGCAGCTCGTCGGCCACGCGGGTCGCGCCGCGGCCGCTCGGCAGCGCGCGGCTCTCGGTGATCTCGAGCTGGAGCAGCTCGGGCGCAAGGCCCTCCGCGGCGAGCATCTCCGCGATCCGGGCGGGCAGCTCGGGGTCGTTCAGGCTCCGCGGCGAGAGGTTGACCGACATGCGCAGGACCAGCCCGTCGTCGACCCAGCGGCGGCACTGGGCGAGCGACTCGCGCAGCACGACGTCGGTGAGCACGCCCATGAGGCCGGCGTGGTCGGCGAGCGGGACGAAGCCGTCGGGGCCGATCCGGCCCAGGTCGGGGTGCTGCCAGCGGGCGAGCACCTCGACGCCTGTCGGGCGGCCGCCCGCGAGCGGGAACTTCGGCTGGTACACGAGATTGATCTCGCCCGCGTCGATGCCGCGCCGCAGCTGGGTGGCGAGGAGCAGGCGGTCGACGCTGTAGTTGTCCTGCGACGGCGCGTAGACCTCGACCGGCCGCTGGGAGGACTTGGCGCAGTACAGCGCGATGTCGGCGCGGCGCAGGAGGTCGTCCGGGTCGCTGCCGTGCTCCGGGTGGTGGGCGAGGCCGACGCTCGCGCGCACGTGGAGCACCATGCCGTCGAGCACGAAGGCGTCGTCGAGCGCGCCGACGAGCCGCTCCGCCAGCCGCTCGCCGTCGTCGAGCGAGAGCCCGGGCAGGAGGACGGCGAACTCGTCGCCGCCCAGACGGGCCAGCGTGTCGTCGGGGCGCAGCGCGCCGCCGAGCCGGCCGCCGACCTCCTGCAGGAGGCGGTCGCCGTAGGCGTGGCCGAGCGTGTCGTTGACGGCCTTGAAGTCGTCGAGGTCGACGATCATCAGGACGAGCGGCTCGCCGGGGCGCGCGAGCATCCGCTCGAGGCGGTCGTGCAGCAGCACCCGGTTGGGCAGGCCGGTCAGCGCGTCGTGCATCGCGCGGTGGGCGTCGCGCGTGGCCTGGCGGGCGCCGAAGTAGATCGCGAGCAGCGGCAGCAGGCAGAGCGGCACGATCGGCATCGAGACCTCGGCGCTGGCGAGCACGACGGGCGTGAGCGCGAGGACGCAGACGGCGGTGACGAGCTGGAAGGGGAGGTCGCTCAGCAGGTACGGGCCGACGGGCTCGTCGGCGAGGATCGCGGCGGCGACGCCGGCGAGCACGTGGTTGACGACCAGGAAGGCGATGCAGGCCGCGGTGACCGGGAGCAGCGCCTCGTGGACGGACGTGATCGGCAGGGTGGCGCCGGCGAGGATCGCGGCGGAGGCGGCGGCGGCGAGCGAGAGGACGTACTGCGCCGCGTTGAAGGCGATCTTGATGAGCGGCAGGCGGGCCGCGGCGTCGGCGACCACGGAGGCCGTGGCGAGGGCGACGGCGCCCGGGAGGGGGCCGAAGAGGAAGAGCGCGGCGAGCGCGAAGGCCGACGAGGTCGTGACCCGGTCGAGGCCCTCGCGGCGCGGGACGTCGATCGGCAGCAGCTCGCCCAGGAGGACGATGCCGCCAAGCACGAGCAGGCGCCAGTCCCACGTGGCGCCGCCCGCGAGGCCCAGCAGCGTCAACGCGGCAACGCCGCCGGCCGTGGTGGCCAGTGCGTAGCCGCGGAACGCGCGGGTCATGCGATCACCCGATCTTGCGCCCGGAGCCGGTACCCGCGGGCTTGTGGTCGTCCTGGGCGTTCTGCGCGTTCGAGCTCTGCCCGCCGCTCCCGTTGCCGTTGCCGTTGCCGGGGAGGGCGGAGGCGGGTGCGGCCGACGCGGCGAAGGCGGCGGCGGCGAGGAAGGCGGCGAGGCGGGTGCGAGTCATGCGGAGCATCTCCTGGCGAGGCCGAGCGACCTCGGAACGTGGGAACGGATGAGGCTCGCATCGGTCCCTCGCCCGGATGGTTGATCGAACATCCGTCCAGGCCGCGCCGAAATCGCTCCAGTCCGCGACCGTCGCGGCCGAGGAGTCGGGGTCGGCGCCGCGTCAGAGCGAGGCGCCGGCGGTGCGCGCGCGCAGCGCGGCCTCGAGGCGGCCGAGCACGCGCGCGACGTCCGCGGCGGTGGGCTCGTCGAGCCCGCCCGCCCGCGCGCTCGCCGCGGCGGCGGCCGCGACCGGCGCGAGCTCGCGCAGCTCGTCCAGGCGCGCGGGCATCCCGTCGAGCTCGCGCCAGCCCTCGAGCTCCGCGAGCGCGGTCACGAGCGCCGCGTCGAGCTGCAGCGCCGCCTCGCGGCCCCGCCGCTGATCGAGGTCGAGCCGGGCGCGCAGCGCGAGCAGCTCGCACGCGAGCGCGACGTCGCGCGCGGCGAGCAGCGCCGCAAAGCGCTCCTGCGGGCGCAGGGCCGCCTCGCGCTTCACCTTCTCCCGCGGCGGGGGCAGCTCGCGCGCCTCCGTCCAGCGACCGTCTGCCACCTCCTCGCCCGTCCCGTAGCCGACGCGCACAGCGAGCGGCCGGCGCGGCGCCGGCTCGCCGCGGTGCGGGTCGGCGGTGGCGACGCGGTGGGCGTGCAGGGCCGCCTCCAGCACCGGGAGGGTGTTCGCGACCGTCTCCTCGCCCGCCTGCGCGAGCCAGCCGTCGGGGTCGGCGAGTGGCTCGGCGCCGATCACGGAGATCCGCGTGACGTCGACCGGCGCGGCGTCGGCCTCGGCCGGGCGCGCGCGCCGCCCGAGCGGCCGGCGCGGGGCGCGGGCGCCGGTGAAGACGAGCACGTGCTGGGCGGCGTCGCCCGCGTAGCGGCGCACGACGTGGCGGCCCTCCGCCGGCACCGCCTGCCCGGCGAGGTCCCACTGGACGAAGCCGAAGAGCCCGCTCAGCGGGGGCCCCGCTCGCTGCTCACTCGCCCTTGTGGGCGCGGCTCGCCGGCTTCGTGTCCTCGATCGCGTACTCCGAGGGCGTCTCGGCGACCTCGGGGTTCTGGATCTCGTCGAGACGGTCGATCAGCTTGATCCACTGCGAGGGCTTGAGCACCGGGTCGACCTGGCCGGACTTCTTGTCGCTCGTGCCGTAGAGCGGGCGGAAGCCGACGTGGATGTGGTCGCTGTGATCACCCATCGCGAACGTGTTGTCCGTGCCCTCGAACTTCATCAGGGAGATGATCTGGTGCGGCTTCATCGTGCCCTGGAGCGTCAGCAGGCGCTGGATCGTCACCTCGGTGATCGAGCCCGGGCCCTGCGTCTGCGGGGTGATCGTGATGCCGTTGATCGCCGCGATGTCGACCGCGGTGCCGGTCGAGTGCTCGGAGACGTTGCCCGACGACGTCAGGTAGGAGTGGCCGCAGCGCAGCGACGTGATGGTCGGCTTGAGGCCGTTGGCGACGAGGAACTCGAGCGTGGCAAGGACGCGGCGGTCGATCTGGCCCGTGCGGATGTCGCGCCGCCCGCAGCCGTAGATGGAGATGTGCGGGTTGGCGAGGACGCGCTGGACGAGCGCCTCCTTGCTCATCAGCAGGATCTGGCCGACGGACGGGCTGGCCGCGTCCTTGCCGACGAACGGGTTGCGGCCGGCGGCGCGGTAGATCGCCGTCGACTCGAGCAGCTTCCAGCCGTCGAGGATCGGCTTCGGGTCGATCCGCGGCGCGCCCTTGCCCGCGGGGCGGATCTCGAACAGCACGTGCGGCGCGGTCTTCGCCGACGTGCGGCCGATGCGGCCGAGCACGGTGCCGGCCGTGACGCGCGCGCCCTCGGCCAGCGGCTTCATGTCGACGTCGGTGCGGTCGAGGCCGAAGACCCGGTTGAGGTAGGTGCCGAAGTCCTCGCCCGCCTCGATCGCCTGCTGCTCGCCGCCGGCGGCCGCGGAGCGCGGGCGCTCCGGGTGGGCGAAGAGGCGCTGCTTGGACGGCAGGCCGGTCGGGTCGGCGGTCTCGCCCGCGGCGGCCTTCGTGCGCGTCTTGCGCGCGGGCTCGTCCTTGCGCTCGGCGGCCTCGTCCTCCGTGGTCGTCGAGGCGGGGCCGGCCGGGGTGGCGTCGCGCGGCGGGAGCTTGAGCTCGGCGCGCTTCTCCGCCTCGGTGACGGAGCGGCCGCGCGGGACGGGGTAGCGCTGGACGACCGAGCCGAGGTGCCCGTACGTGTACGTGTTGCCATACACGTCCTGGAGCTTCACGAAGTTGCCCAGGCGGCGGGAGTGGCCGGTGTCGACGATGCGCCCGTCGTTGACGGCGACGACCGGCGCGCCCTTCTTGGCGAAGATGCGGATGCCGTTGCGCTCGGCCTCCGAGTCGACGACGTAGGCGGGCGTGCCCTTGTCGTTCTCCAGGTCCGCGCGCCTGACCTCGTTCGCGTACATGGCCTTCGCCTGCACGGGGAAGCGGCCCTGCGTGAGGCCGGTGAGCGAGCCGACGAGGTCGGCGGGCAGGCCGCCGATCAGCCGCGCGCGCAGGAGCACCATGTCGACGTACCAGTCGGCGTGGTTGTAGGCCCAGATCGCGCCGCGCAGGTCCTTGTCGGCGCCGGCGGCCTTGAGGTAGCGGGCGGCGGCGAAGATCGCGTCGACCGGGTTGTACGGGTCCTTCAGGCCGTCCTTGTTGCCGTCGACGCCGTAGGCCTCCCAGCTCGAGGGCATGAACTGCATCCAGCCCAGCGCGCCGGCGGAGGAGACGTTGAGGTTGCGGCCGTAGTCCGTCTCGACCTCGTTGATCGCCGCGAGGACCTCCCAGCGGACGCCGTACTCGATGCCGGCGGCCTGGTAGATCGGCAGGAGGAAGGGCGGGATCCGGAACTTGTCGATGAAGAAGTTGGGGACGCCGATGCGGGCGGCGCCGGGCTCGGCGAGCGAGACGGTCGGGTTCTCGAGGGTCGGCGAGCCGTCGGTGTTGCGGGTCGGGTTGCGGGCGTCGGGCGTCGGCGCCGGATCCTTGTCCCTCGACCTCTTGTCGAGGTTGAGCTTGTCGTCGTCGAGCTTGCCCTCGAGGACCTCGCCGTTGTCCTCAGAGCCGCCCACGACGCGGCCGGGCTTCGGCTTGTCAGCGTTGTTGCCGCCGCCCGATCCGGTGTTCCCGCCGCCGAGGCTGCCGGCGTTGTCGCCGCTGCCGATGTTGCCCGGCGTGGGCGTGGCCGTGATGGTGGGCGCGGGCGTCTGCGTGGGCGTCGCGGTGGCCGTCGGCGTCGGCGTGGCGGCCGGGCCGAGGTCGACGACGCTCTGGACGGGCGCGGCCAGCGGCGGCAGCTCGACGTCCTGGACGGACGAACCCGGGGGCACGTCGACGGTGAGCTCCACGCTCTGGCCGTTCGTGAGCGTCACCGCGAGGCGGTGCAGCTCTGCCGAGGCAGGCACCACCACGACCGCGTACAGGGCGGCGGCGGCAAGCGCGATGAACAGCGTCCGTCGTCTCATATACGGGTGCGAGAACCCTCCCTCGCAGTATCGGCGCCGTCGACCCCCCATGCGCCGGTTACCCCGCGCGTGCGGGGTCGGAGCACCGTACTGATGGATTGTGGCGTGTGCAATCTGTGCAACGGATAAAGGCGCGTCGTGATTCCGCGCGGGATCCAACACGGGCACGACCGGCGGAGTTGCGATTCTCCGGTGATCGCCATCCCTCGATCCCGACTCGAGGGATGTCGTCCGCGCAGCGACGCGACTGCGGTACGTTGCGGCTCCCGAGCAGACCACGGTAGAACGGAGCCGCGATGGAAGACGACACCGGCAGCGCCAACGCCAACCTTCGCGACCGGTTGACCCGGACGGGCGAGGACGCGCTCGGCAAGCTCGCGCAGGACCTCCTGGAGAACCCGGTCGTGACCGGCGCGCTCGCCAAGGCGTTCGGGGCGCGGGAGAAGGCGACGGCCGCGCAGGAGACCGCGATGAGCGCGCTCAACCTGCCCTCGGCCGCCGACCTGGAGCGGCTGACGCGGCGGTTGCGCTCGGTCTCCCAGCGGCTCGAGGGGATCGAGGACGGCGTGGACCGGCTCGACCGGCGCTTCGAGGAGGCCGCCAAGTCCGCCCCGCCCGAGGAGCGGCTGGCCGCCATCGAGTCCCAGCTCGCGAAGCTGTCGTCCGACGTCGCATTGCTGGCCGGCGCGCTCGACGCCGCGCCCGCGCCGCAGCCCCGCGAGCAGGAGCGGCTGGAGGTCGACAAGCCGGCGCCCGCGCGCAAGCGGGCGTCGTCGAAGAAGTCGTCGTCCTGAGCAGGTCAACGGCGGCTGGGGTGGAGCGGCAGGCTGGATCGCCGCGGTCGGTCGACCGCCGGCGCCTCTGACCCGCTTCCTTACCCGGCCGCCGGCTCTGCAATCGCCGAGATCGCCACGGCGCCCAGCCGGGCCTCGAGCGCCTCGAGCCCCTCGTCGTCCACCGCCGCGTCGCCCGCGCGGGTGATCGCGAGCACGGCGGCGGCCGCCACGCCGGCGCGCTCCGCCGCGGCGAGGATCGCGGCCGTGGCGAGGTCGGCGGCGACCGCGCCCGCTTCTGTCCACGTGCGCGCGAGGACGGGATCGTGGATGTCGGCCGAGGCGATCAGCGCGGGCTCCTGCCCGGCGGCCGCGGCGAGGGCGGCGGTGAGCGCGGCGTCGGCGGCGACCCGGGCGCCGGCGCCGAGCGCGCGGCTCGCGCCGTCGACGGCGAGCGCCTCCCGGGCGATCACCAGCGTGCCCGGGCGCGTGGCCCCGAGGCCGGAGGCGGTCCCCACGCGGACGAGCCGGCGGGCGCCGAGCGCGACGAGCTCGGCGACGACGGCGGCGGCGCTCGGGCCGCCGAGCCCGGTGCTCTGGATGGTCAGAGGCGCGCCGTCCGCGGCGGGCCCGGTGTAGCCCCAGAGGCCGCGGTGGTGGTTGAGCATCCGCGGCCCGTCGATGAGCTGCTGGGCGAGCCGGAGCGCCCGTCCGGGGTCGCCGGGCAGCAGGACGCGCGCGGCGACGGGCTCGTGCGGCTTGAGGATGGTGGGCGGGCGCGTCACGGGAGACGCCCATTCAAGCTAGGATCGCTCCGCCATGGCGAAAAAGGACAAGAAGGACAAGAAGAAGGCCGTCAAGGCCGACAAGACGGCCGGCAACACCGGCGCCGTCGAGGCGGTCGAGGCCGTGCGCAGCGCGGTCGAGCGGACGTTCGCCGGCACGGCCGGCGCGGCCGAGAAGCTCTCCGGCGACATCGCGGTCGCCGCGAACCGGATCCGCGAGGTGCTCGAGGACCGCGTCCTGTCCGAGATCAAGGGTCTCCGGACGGAGGTCGAGGGCCTCGCGAAGCGCGTCTCCGCGCTCGAGGTCGGCGGCGACTCCACGGCCAAGCCCGCCCGCAAGCCGGCGGCCCGCAAGCCGGCGGCCCGCAAGCCGGCCGCGCGCAAGCCCGCCGCGTCGCGCTCCGCGACGGCGAGCTCGTCCACCAGCTCCCGCGCGTCCTCCGCCAAGCCGGCCGCGTCCCGGTCCTCGTCGTCGCGCTCAGGCGCCGCGAAGCCGGCCGCGTCGCGCTCGACGGCCGCGAAGAAGCCCGCGGCCTCCCGCTCGCGCTCCACGTCGTCGCGCTCCACGTCGTCGCGCTCGACCGCCTCGCGCTCGACGGCCGCGCGCAAGCCGGCGGCCTCGCGCTCCACGCGCAGCCGGTCCTCGTCGTCCGGCGGCGGCACCACCTCGTCCGGCGGGAGCACGTCCTCGGGCGCCGGCGGGACGACCTCGGGCTCCTGAGCGCGATGGGCGTCTCGTTCGAGTCCGCCCGCGAGTTCAGGACGGTCATCGACCGGGTCTTCGCGATGATGGACGAGGACCCGGAGATGGGCCCCAAGCTGCGTGACGCCGACGTCCCGATGCGCTACGAGTTCGAGGACCTCGACCTCGTCGCGAACATCCGCGCCGCCCGCGCCGACGAGGGCGGGAACCTCCACTGGGTGTGGAGCGACGACGTGGACTGGGAGCCGCGCGTGAAGATGGCGATGTCGTCCGAGACCGCCAACAAGTACTTCCAGGGCAAGGAGAACGTCGCGATGGCGATCGCCCGCCGGCGGATCAAGTCGGGCGGCGACGTCAAGGCCGCGCTCGCCCTGATGCCGATCACGAAGCCCGTCTTCGCGCAGTACCGCGAGATGATCGAGGCCGAGTATCCGCATCTCGTGGTCTGATCCGTACGCGTCACGTTGACAGGGCACGGCACCCGCGATATTCCTTCGTGCGCATTCTCACTACGGCAATAGGCCGGGAAGTGGGAGGCGTTGGTCTCCCGCAAGGCGTCGTGTCCACCACGAACGCCGCCGGCCGAGGCAGCGGGCCGCATTGCCCGCGTACGGCGGGGTCTCTCATTTGAGGCTCCGCCGTTTCTCTGCATGGACCTGACCCAGCGTGTCAGCGCGGGCGGCCTGCTCGCGCCCGGCCGCCCGGTCGTCGTGCTCCTCTCGGGCGGGCGCGACAGCGTGTGCCTGCTCGACCTCGCGGTGCGGATCGCGGGGGCGGAGGCGGTGACGGCGCTGCACTGCGAGTACGGGCTGCGGGCGGCGTCGGCCGACGACGCCGCGCACTGCGCGGCGCTGTGCGAGCGGCTCGGCGCGGCCTTCGAGCTGCGCCGCCCGCGGCGGCCCGCGCGCGCGGGGAACCTCCAGGCCTGGGCGCGCGACGCCCGCTACGCCGCCGCGGCGGAGCTCGCGGACGGCGGCGACGTCGCCGCGGGCCACACCGCGACGGACCAGGTCGAGACCGTGCTCTACCGGCTCGCCGCCTCGCCCGGCCGGCGCGCGCTCCTCGGGATGCACGCGCGCGAGGGCGCGCTCGTCCGCCCGCTCCTGGAGATCACGCGCGAGGAGACCGCCGCCCACTGCGAGGCCCGCGGGCTCGCCTGGCGCGAGGACGCCTCGAACGCGTCGCCGGAGTTCGCCCGCAACCGGCTCCGCGCCGGGCTGCTCCCGGCGCTGCGCGAGCTGCATCCGGCGGCGGAGGCCAACGTGCTGCGCACGCTCGCGCTGCTGCGCGACGAGGCGGCGGTGCTCGACGCCGCGGTGGCGACGGCGCTGCACCGGGCCGGCGATCCGCCCGCGGCGGCGGTGCTCGCCGCGCTCCCACCCGCGCTCGCGCGCCTCGCCGTGCAGGCGCTCGCCGACGAGGCGGCCGGCGGGCTCGCCCCGGCGATCGGGCACCGGACGGCGGAGGTGCTCGCGCTCCGCGAGGGCGGCGCGCTCGACGTCGGCGGCGGCCTCCGCGCCACCGTCCGCGGCGGTGCGCTGCGCTTCGTCACGAGCGCCGGGCCCGCCGCTCCGCGTCCACCGGCCAGCGCGTAGGATGCCCCGCGTGCTGCGCGACACCGACATCGGCGAGATCCTCGTCCAGGCCGACGACCTCCAGCATCGCGTGCGCGAGCTGGGCGCCCAGATCTCCACGGACTACGCCGACCGCGACCTGCTCCTGATCGGCGTCCTCAAGGGCGCGGTGTTCTTCCTCGCCGATCTGATGCGCGAGATCGAGGTCCCGTGCGAGGTCGACTTCATGGCCGTCGCCTCCTACGGCTCGGCGACGGAGTCCTCCGGCGTCGTGCGGATCCTGAAGGACCTCGACACGCCGATCGAGGGCCGCGACGTCCTGATCGTGGAGGACATCGTCGACTCGGGTCTCACCCTGCAGTACCTGCTGCGGACGCTCCAGGCGCGCGGGCCGGCATCCCTCGAGGTGTGCGCCCTGCTGACGAAGCCGGAGCGGCGGACGGTGGACCTCACGGCGCGGTACATCGGCTTCGAGATCCCGGACAAGTTCGCCATCGGCTACGGGCTCGATCACGCCGAGCGGTTCCGCAACCTGCCGTACGTCGCCGCGTTATCTGTCACATAACCAGCCGGGGCACACTGCTCCGCCTCAAGGCCGCCTCCGAATAGGACGAAGTGGCCCAATAGACCCCGCAAACGCGGGCCCGACCCACTGGTACTGTTGACCCCATGAGCCGGTTCTTCAAGAGCGCCGCCTTCCCGATCCTCATCGTGTTGGTGCTGGCGTTCTTCGCCTCGCGCCTCATCGCCAACTCGAACGAGGCGCCCAAGACCTCCTTCAACACGTTCCTGACGCAGCTCTCCGACGGACAGGTGCGCTCGGCGACGATCCGGACGAAGGACAACTCCGTCGAGGTCACGCTCGACCGGGCGGACAAGAACCGGTACACGACGGGCGTCCCGGTGCAGTACCAGGAGGTGCTGGTCAACAACCTGCGCCAGGCGGTGGCCGAGGGCAAGCTGCGCGACTTCGACGTGAAGCCCGCGCGCACCAACGTGCTGCTGAGCATGCTCGGGTGGATCCTGCCCGTGATCCTCTTCATCGGGTTCTGGTTGTTCCTGATGAACCAGGTCCAAGGCGGCGGATCCAAGGTCATGTCGTTCGGCAAGTCGCGCGCGAAGCGCATGTCGGTCGACTCGCCCAAGATCACCTTCCGCGACGTCGCGGGCGCGGACGAGGCGGTCGAGGAGCTCCACGAGATCAAGGAGTTCCTGGAGAACCCGAAGAAGTTCCAGGCGCTCGGGGCCCGCATCCCGAAGGGCGTCCTGCTCTACGGCCCTCCGGGCACCGGCAAGACGCTGCTCGCCCGCGCGGTCGCCGGCGAGGCGGGCGTGCCGTTCTTCTCCATCTCCGGCTCGGACTTCGTCGAGATGTTCGTCGGCGTCGGCGCCTCCCGCGTGCGCGACCTCTTCGAGCAGGCCAAGCAGAACTCGCCCTGCATCATCTTCATGGACGAGATCGACGCCGTCGGGCGCCACCGCGGCGCCGGCCTCGGCGGCGGTCACGACGAGCGCGAGC
>JBEVIG010000118.1:0-10200 GCA_040510855.1 Solirubrobacteraceae bacterium | reverse complement strand
CGGCCTCGTGGCAGAAGCGGCCGGCCGCGGTGAGCGGGACGCCCGGCTCCAGCTCGCCCGGGCCGCGGTCCACCGGCGTCTGGAACAGGTAGCCGTGGCGCTTGGCGAACCGCGCGGCGGCGTCGGCGTGGTCAGGCCCGCCGACGGCCTCCTCGCCCGTGAGCCAGAACCTGCGGCGGTACGAGATGCCGCCGGCGCAGTTCGTCGACGTGCCGTTGAGCGAGACGAAGTCCTCGACGAGGCGGCGCCGCCGCTCGTCGTAGACGAGCGTGCAGGTCCCGCCGTACGCGGTCGGGTCGTAGGCCTTGCTGCGGTCGCCCAGGAGGCCGCCCGGCGTGCCGGCCGGGTTGCGGTCCTCGCTGTTGCGGACGAGGCGCACGAGATCGTCGTGCCTGCCCTTGCCGTGGCGCCGGCCGCCGCCGAAGGCGCCCATGCCGTCGAGCGCGAGCGGCGTCGGGTGGCCGTCGGACATCGTCGAGCCACTGTGGCTGAACGTGACGTAGGAGAACCCGGCGGGCAGCGCGAGCACCTCGACGCCGCGCTGGTCGCGCACCCGGCGCAGCGGGCCGTACGGCTCCGCGCTGGTGCGCCGGCCCTTGCCGAGCGCGTCGCGCGCCACGAGGCGCTCCACCGCGCCGACGCTGGCCAGTCCGCCTCCTGCTGCCGCGGCGCCCTTCAGGAACGTACGGCGATCAAGCGCTGTCTGCATATTCCCTCCCAAGGAGTACGAGACCCGTTTAACAACTCGTTCACGACTCCCCCTACCCAGGGGCCGCCGTGATCACAACGTCTTCACGAGACCCCCGTCGATCGCGTAGCTCGAGCCGGTCACGTTGGCGGTCCGCGGGGAGGCGAGGAGCACGACGAGCGTCGCGACCTCCTCCGGCGTGCTGAAGCGCCCCGTCGCGATCCCCGCGGTCGCCTGCTCGCGCACCGCGGCGGGCTCGATCCCCGCCGCGCGCGCGACGTTCGCGGCGACGCCGTCCTCCCCGAGCCAGAGGTCGGTCTCGACGGGCCCGGGCGACACGCTGTTGACGCGGATGCCCCGGGGCGCGAGCTCCTCCGCCAGGGCCTTGCCCGCGTTGAGCAGCGCCGCCTTGGCGGCGCCGTAGTCCATGACCAGCGGGTCGGGGAGGTAGGCGTTGACCGACGCGACGTTCACGATCGCGCCGCCGGCACCGCCGAGCATGGCCTCCACCGCCGCGCGCGTCGCGCGGAGCGCGGAGAGGAAGTTCAGCTGCAGCGAGGCCTCGAACTCCGCGTCGCCGATCGAGAGGAACCCGCCGGGGCGCACCGGGGCGCCGCCGACGTTGTTGACGAGCACGTCGACGCGGCCGTGGCGGCGCAGCGCCTCGGCGACGAGCTGCTCCGGCCCGCCGGGCCGGGCGAGGTCGACGGCGACCGCCGTGACCCCCTCCAACCCCTCGAGCGCGCCGGGCGAGCGCGCCCCGGCGACGACGAGCGCGCCCTCGGCGCGCAACGCGCGCACGACGGCCAGCCCGATGCCCTTGCTCGCACCGGTGACGACGGCGACGCTCGCGTCGAGCCCGAGGTCCATGGCGCTACGCCGCCGCGGGGGTCTCGAGGACGCCGTCGAGCCAGCCGTCGATGTCGGCCGCGACCTCTTCCCACCCGTCGCCGACGACGAACAGGTGCGGCCGCCCCGCGAACTCCATGTAGTCCGTCCGGGCCGACGACTTCCCGTACTTCTTGTGCTGCGCGCGGGAGACGGACGCCGGGACCGTGTGGTCCTGCTCCGCGCCGACGATCAGGAGCGGCGCGCGGTCGTCCTCGCCGAAGTGGACGTCGGTCGGCGGGTGGAGCGCGAAGTTCGCGAAGCCGGCCTCGTAGAAGATGCGCCCGGTCTCCGGCACCGCATAGCGCTCGTACGCGGCCGCCGCGTCCTCGGCGCTGAACGTGTTCACGAAGCCGTAGGCGAACTCCTCCGGGCTCAGCGTGACGACGCCGTGGCGCTTCGACGGGTGCGCGAGGGCGGGGGACGCCGCCTTCAGCGACGAGAACGGGAGCACGAGGATGCCCTTCGGCGGCGCCGGGCTCATGGCCACGCCGGCGCGGCCGAGCCCACGGGCGAGCAGCAGCTCGACGATCAGCCCGCCGAACGAGTGGCCGACGAGCACCGGCGGCCCGGGCAGCGCGCGGATGAGCGCCTCGTAGTGGTCCACGATCTCGTCGAGGCCGAGCCCGGCGAGCTCCTCCGCGTCGTCGCGCAGCGCCTCGACGTCGCCGTGCTTGCGCGGCCACTCGGGCGCCGTGACGTCGAACCCGCGCTGCGTGAAGTACTCCGCGAAGCGCTCCCAGCTGCGCGCGGAGAGCCAGGCGCCGTGGATGAGCATGAGGGGGATGCGGTCTTCGGTCATGCCGGCGACGCTACGCCCCGCGCGCGCCGGAGGGAAAGACCGATCCCGCGGGCGATCAGGACCCACCGGGACTCAATCGGGCGCGGCCTGGACGTACGGCGGCCGGTCGACGAGCCAGCCTTCGTCGTCACGCAGCCGCAGGACCGCCTCCACCAGCGCGAGCGGGCCCTGCGCGGGCGTCGCCAGGTCGAACGGGACCGTGAGCGGCGGGTCGAACGGCACGGCGGCGAACCCGGCCGCCGGGTCGTCCGCCCACTCCGCCACCACGACGGAGACGGCCTCGCCCTGCGCGACGGGCAGCATGCGGTGGTCCCACGGCGCGCTGAGGGTCTCGAACGTCCGCGGCAGCTCGTGGCCGGCGACGCGCACCACCGCCCGCAGCCATCCGTTGAAGTGCCGTCCCGCGGGCCCGCGCGGGAGCATCACCCGCTCCGCCGCGAACGCCTCGAGCGGGATGGCGGCCGCGGCCGCGTGCGGGTGGCCGGGCGGCAGCGCCGCGAGCAGCGGCTCGTCGCGCAGCGCGTCGATCCGGAGGCCGCCCGGGCGGCCGCCCGCGGGCGTCTCCAGCACGACGGCGGCGGCGAGCTCGCCCGCGGCCACCCGGTGCAGCAGCTCGGGCGAGACGTCCTCGTCGAGCAGCGCGTCGCCCAGCGCCGCGCCGATCCGCGCCGCGATGCCGCGGGAGAGCGGCCCGTGCCCGACGTGCACCACCGCGGCGTCGCCGTCTGCCGCCCGGCGCGCGTCCTCGACGCCGAGCTGGACCTCGGCGAGCGCGCGCCGCGCCCGCACGAGCAGCGCATCGCCCGCCGGCGTCAGCTCGACCTGGCGGGTCGTACGGCGGAAGAGCACGAGCCCGATGTCGCGCTCGAGCTCGCGGATCGCCCGCGAGAGCGGCGACTGCGACATGTACAGCCGCGCCGCCGCGCGGCCGAAGTGCAGCTCCTCGGCCACGGCGACGAAGTAGCGCAGCTGGCGGAGCTCGATCTGCGGGTCCACGGCCGGATCATGACGCGCGCCGGACGCGCGCCCTCAACTCCTCGGCGCCGGTGCCGATCCACCCGGATATGGCGACGACGAATTCGACGGGGCAGGCGGAGCGCTACCGGCTGGTGACGCGTTCCGACTTCGACGGGCTGGTGTGCGCGGCGCTGCTGAAGCAGCTCGGGATGCTCGACGACATCCTGTTCGTGCACCCCAAGGACATGCAGGACGGCAAGGTCGAGCTCACCGACCGCGACATCACCACGAACCTCCCGTACGTCCCGGGCGTGCACCTCGCGTTCGACCACCACGACTCGGAGCTCGAGCGCCTGGAGGACACGGCGCCGAACCACGTGATCAGCGTCACCGCCGAGTCCGCCGCCCGTGTCGTCTACGACCACTTCGGCGGCGCCGAGCGCTTCCCGGGCGTCTCCGAGGAGCTGATGGCGGCGGTCGACAAGGCCGACGCCGCGCAGTTCTCCCACGACGAGATCCTCGAGCCCGAGGGCTGGATCTTCCTCTCCTTCCTGATGGATCCGCGCACCGGCCTCGGCCGCTTCCGCGACTTCCGGATCTCCAACTACCAGCTCATGATGCAGCTCATCGACGCCTGCACGCAGCTGACCGTCGAGCAGATCCTCGCCTCCCCCGACGTCGCAGAGCGCGTCGACCTCTACCGCGAGCACGCCGCCGCCGCGCGCGAGCAGATCGTCCGCTGCGCCACCGTCCACGGCGACGTCGTCGTGCTGGACCTCCGCGACCAGGAGGTCATCCACCCGACCAACCGCTTCATGGTCTACGCGCTGTTCCCCGGCTGCCGCGTCTCCGTGCACGTGCTCTGGGGCCTGCGGCAGCAGAACACCGTCTTCGCCGTCGGCAAGTCGATCGTCGACCGCACGAGCCCCGTCAACGTCGGCGCGCTCATGCTCGAGCACGGCGGCGGCGGCCACGAGGCCGCGGGCACCTGCCAGATCGAGAACGAGCGGGCCGAGGCGATCGGCGCCGAGCTCGTCGCCCGGCTGAACACCCGCGGCTGAGCCTCCCCGGCGCGCGGGTCAGCCCGCGCGCCGCACCCGCAGCACCGGCACGGGATCCGGCACGCCCTTGAGGCGCTTCGCGCCCGCGTCGGACCAGGCGAAGCGCTCGTCGCCGCCGGCGACCTCGCGCACGCACGCGTCCGCCAGCACGGACGAGGGGCGGGCGCGCTCCGCGATCCGCGCCGCCCGGTTCACCGCACTCCCGTAGTAGTCGCCCCAGCGGCGCAGCGCCTGCCCGTAGGAGACGCCGGCGTGGACGGC
Organism: Solirubrobacteraceae bacterium; assembly: GCA_040510855.1. GTDB lineage: Bacteria > Actinomycetota > Thermoleophilia > Solirubrobacterales > Solirubrobacteraceae > DASQMT01. Next base: position 5,543 of record JBEVIG010000118.1, on the reverse strand, counting down.
CGGGAACGCCTCGCCCTCGGCCTCCGCCGCCTCCATCAGCGCGAAGACGGCGTCGAGCAGCGCGCCCGCGTCCGCGCACGCCAGCATCACCCCGTCGCCGATCGTCTTCACGAGCCGCACGGGCGGCTGCGCGGCCTCGGCCGCGAGCGCCGCCAGCCGGGTGGCGATCGTGCCCAGGTCGCCGGCCGGCACGCCCTCCCCCAGCCGCGTGAAGCCGACGAGGTCGCAGAAGGCGATCGCCACGTCGTGCACGTCGCTCCGCCTCCCCGCCGCGATCTCCTCCGCCGCCACGATCTCGTTGCGGAGGTTCTCGCGGTTGTGGAGGCGGTACATGACGCCGAGCAGGCCGGCCGCGTAGGGCGTCAGCTCGCGCGTGGCGGCGCCGAGCCGCTGCGCGTAGGCGAGCTCCGTGTCGCCCTCCTGCGGGATCACCGTGTTGGCGAGCGTCCCCGCCGCGGCCGCCGCGTGGGCGGCGGCCTCGCCGAACACGCGTGAGGCCTCGACCAGGCTGTCGAGCGGCAGCCCCGCGTCGACGAAGTGGTGGAGCGCGGTCGCGCCCATCAGGTCGAGCTCGCCCAGCGCGGGCTCGTCGGGCGGCGGGAGCGGGAGCCCGGCGGCGCGCCGGACCGCCTCGAGGGCGGCGAGGTCGACGCCCACCATCTCCGCCACCTGCCGCGGGGTCAGGTCGCCGCTGGCGCCGAGCGCGCGCTCCGCGGGCAGGAGCGCGAGCCGCCCCTCGTCCGCCGCCGCCCGCAGCTCCTCGAGGCTCGCGCCGTCCTCGTGCAGCGCGTGCAGCAGCGCGTCGCGGGCCTCCCGTGCCCCGCCCTCGAGCCCGTCGAGCAGCCCGAGCGCCGCGAAATCGGGCGGATCGGCGCTCACGCCGCCACGGGCGCGCGGACGGGCGCGACCGCGACCGGGATCCCGTTCAGCACCGCGTTGCCGCTCAGCGCGTCGACCAGCTCCTCGTCGCCGAGCGCGTTCGCGTTCACCCCCGCGTGCTCCGCCGCGACGCCGAGCCGCGCGCCCGGCGCGTCGTGGCCCCAGCCGTGCGGCAGCGAGACGACGCCCGCCATGACGCGGTCGGTGACCTCCACCGGCGCGTGCACGGCGCCCGTGCGGCTTCGCACCTCGGCGAGCTCGCCGTCGGCGAGGCCGAGCCGCGCCGCGTCGTCCGGGTGGACGTGGAGCGTGCAGCGCTCCGGGCCCGAGACGAGCCGCGGCAGGTTGTGCATCCACGAGTTGTTCGAGCGCAGCTGGCGGCGGCCGATCAGCACGAGCGCCTCCGGGTCGTGCTCGCGCCCCAGCGCCTCATGCAGCCGCGCCACGTCGGCGACGATCGCCTCCGGCGCGAGCTCGATCCGCCCCGACGGCGTGCGCAGCACGTCCGGCAGCCGCGGCGCGAGCGGCCCGAGGTCGATCCCGTGCGGCGCCGCCTCGAGGTCGGCGAGCGTCAGGTCGTAGGGCCCACAGCGCAGCAGGATGTCGAGCAGGCGCTCCGGGCCGGTGCGCGGCGCGACGGCGGCGAGCATCGCCTCGACGTCCACGCCCTCGCGGCGTGCGAGCTCGCCCGCGACCAGGTCGTCCAGCGGCCCGACGTCGGCGAGCACGCCCTGTCCGGCGGCGATGCCGGCGAGCCGCAGCAGCGTCTCCCACTCGTCCGGCTGCCCCGCGGGGAGCGGGATCGCGGGCGGCGACCAGTTCGCCACGTTGCGCACGGCGAGCTGGTAGAGCGCGAGGTCGTAGTGGCCGCGCTCGAGCGGCGACGGCGCCGGGAGGATCACGTCCGCGTGCCGCGTCGACTCGTTGACGTAGATGTCGAGCGCGACGTAGAGGTCGAGGCCGTCGAGCGCGCGCTCCATCCGCGTGGAGTTCGGCGTGGAGCGGGCGGGGTTGCCGGCGAGGGTGATCAGCGCGCGGACCTGCCCGTCGCCCGGCGTCTCGATCTCCTCCGCGAGCGCCGCGACGGGCAGCTCGCCCAGGGACTCGGGCAGCCCGCGCACGCGCGAGCGCCAGCGGCCGAGCTGGACCTGCCGGCCGCGCCCCGGCGCGCCGGAGGCGTTGCGCTGCCCCGCGGCGGCGAGCGGGAACATCGCCCCGCCCGGCCGGTCGAGGTTGCCCGTGAGCACGTTGAGCACGTCGACGAGCCAGGAGGCGAGCGTGCCGAACTCCTGCGTCGTGGTGCCGATCCGGCCGTAGACGGCGGCGGCCTCGGCGGCGGCGAGCTCCCGCGCCATGCGGCGGATCGCGCCGGCGCCGATGCCCGTCGCGGGCGCGACGGCCTCGGGCGTGAAGAGCTGCGCGAGCGCCTCCACCTCCGCCACGCCGTCCGCGAGCTCGAGCGGCCGCGCGAGGTCCTCGGCGAAGAGCACGTGGACGAGCGCGAAGAGCAGCAGCGCGTCCGTGCCGGGCCGGATCGGGTGGTGCTCGTCGGCCTCCTCCGCCGTGCGCGAGCGGCGCGGATCGACGACGACGAGCTTGCCGCCGCGGGCGCGCAGGGCGCGGAGCCGGCCGCGCATGTCGGGCGCGGTCATCAGCGACCCGTTCGACGCGAGCGGATTGGCGCCGAGGACGAGCAGGTGCGACGTCCGGTCCACGTCGGGGATCGGCACGGAGAGCGCCGTGCCGAACATCAGCGCCGAGGAGATCTCCTTGGGCCGCTGGTCGACCGTGCTGGCCGAGAAGATGCTCTTCGTGCCCAGCGCCTTGAGCAGCACGCGCCCGTAGAGGAGCGCGGCAAGCCCGTGCGCGGCCGGGTTGCCGATGTAGACGGCGACCGCGTCGCGACCGTGCGCCTCGAGCAGCGGCGGGATCCGCTCGGCGATGGCGCCCAGCGCCTCGTCCCAGCTCGCGGGCCGCAGCTCGCCGTCGGCGCCGCGCAGCAGCGGCGTGCGCAGGCGGTCCGGGTCCTCGTGGAGGTCCTGCAGGGCGACGCCCTTCGGGCAGAGGAAGCCGTGCGAGAAGACGTCGTCGGCGTCGCCGCGGACCTTGACGACCTCGTCGCCGCGCACGGTCACCGCCAGGCCGCACGTCGCCTCGCAGAACGGGCAGGTCCGGAACGCGGTGCGCTCCTGCATATCGAGGGAGCCTACTGGGCCGGAAGTTCAGGCCGGCCGCGAAGCGCCGCCTGAACTTCCAATGCGTGAGTCAGTGCGGCCGCGAAGCGCCGCCCCGACTCACGCACCGTGGCACTTCTTGTACTTCTTGCCCGACCCGCACCAGCACGGGTCGTTGCGCCCGATCTGGTCGTGCTCGTCGAGGCGCCGCTGCTCCACGGCGGTGAAGCCCGTCGCCTGCTGCTCGTCGGCGTCGCCCTCGTAGGCGTTCGGCTGGTCCTCCTCCGTGCCGCCCGAGTACTGCAGGACCGCGGCGCCGCCGGCGGCGCGCTGCTGGTCGGGCAGCGGGCCCTCGCCGTTCTGGCCCTCGACCTCGACCTGGACGTTGTAGACCATCCGGGCGAAGTCGGACCAGATGGAGTTCATGAGGTCCTGGAAGAGCGCGAAGCCCTCGTTCTTGTAGGCGACCAGCGGGTCGATCTGGGCGAAGCCGCGGAGGTGGATGCCCTCGCGCAGGTAGTCCATGTCGTAGAGGTGCTCGCGCCAGCGGCGGTCGATGATCTGGAGCAGCAGGAAGCGCTCCAGCGCGCGCATGAGCTCGTCGCCCAGCTCCTCCTCGCGCTCGTCGTAGAGCTTCAACGCGTCCTCGATCAGCATCTGCTTGAGCTGCTCGCGGTCGATGCTGTCGCGGTCGAGCTCCTCGACCTCGAAGTCGACGTGGAAGATCGGGTCGAGCTGGCCCCACAGCGCGTCGAGGTCCCAGTCCTCGACGTAGTCGCCCGGCGTGTACTCCTCGACCAGGCGCCCGATCACGTCGGCGATCTGCTCGCGCGCCGTGTCGCCCATGTCCTGCCCCTCCAGCACGCGGTCGCGGTACTGGTAGACGATCTCGCGCTGCTGGTTCATCACGTCGTCGTACTCGAGGACGCGCTTGCGGATGAGGAAGTTCTGCTCCTCGACCTTGCGCTGGGCGCCCTCGATCTGCTTCGAGAGCATCTTCGCCTCGATCGGCTCCTCCGTGCCGTCCTCGGCCACGGGGCCGAGGCGGTCGAGGATCCGGTAGATCCGGTCGCCGGCGAACAGGCGCACGAGGTCGTCCTCGGCGGAGAGGAAGAAGCGGGACTCGCCCGGGTCGCCCTGGCGGCCGGAGCGGCCGCGGAGCTGGTTGTCGATCCGGCGCGACTCGTGGCGCTCCGTGCCGATGATGTAGAGCCCGCCGGCGTCCACGACCTTCTCGCGGTCGTCCTCGACGCGGGCCTCGATGGACGGGAAGACGTCCTGGTAGCGCTCGTCGTAGTCCGGGTCGCCGGGGCGGAGGCCGAGCTTGGCCAGCTCGAGCTGCGTGAGGTGCTCCGCGTTGCCGCCGAGCTTGATGTCGACGCCGCGGCCCGCCATGTTGGTGGCGATCGTGACGGCGCCCGGGCGGCCGGCCTCCGCGACGGTCTCGCCCTCGCGCTGGGCGAACTCGGGCTTGGCGTTGAGCACGGTGTGGGCGATGCCGCGCTTCTTCAGCTCCTCGCCGAGGTACTCGGAGACCTCGACGGAGATCGTGCCCACGAGGATCGGCTGGCCCGCCTTGTGGCGCTCCTCGATCTCGCGGGCGACGGCCATCCACTTGCCGTTCTTCGTCTTGAAGACCTGGTCGTTCTGGTCCTTGCGGACCATCGGCCGGTTCGTCGGCACCTGGACGACGGGCAGCTTGTAGATCTTCATGAACTCGTTGGCCTCGGTGAGGGCGGTGCCCGTCATGCCCGCGAGCTTCTTGTACATCCGGAAGTAGTTCTGGAGCGTGACCGTGGCCAGGGTCTGGTTCTCCTCCTGGACCCGGACGCCCTCCTTCGCCTCCACGGCCTGGTGCAGACCCTCCGACCAGCGGCGGCCGTCGAGGATGCGCCCCGTGAACTCGTCGATGATCTTCACCTCGCCGTCGACGACGGCGTAGTCGACGTCCTTCTTGTAGAGGGACTCCGCCTTCAGCGACTGGATGAGGTGGTTGACGAGCGGGCCGTTCTCGGCCTTGTAGAGGTGGTCGATGCCGAGGAAGCGCTCGGCCTTGGCGACGCCGCGCTCGGTCACGGAGACCGTCTTGTGCTTCTCCTCGTACTCGTAGTCGAAGTCCGCGACGAACTCCTTCTTCGTCTTCGGGTCGAGGCCCTCGGGGCGCTTGCCCGCGGTCAGCGTCTTGGCCAGCTTGGCGAAGCGGACGTAGTAGTCGGCCGCCTGCTCGGGGGCGCCCGAGATGATCAGCGGCGTGCGCGCCTCGTCGATGAGGATGTTGTCGACCTCGTCGACGATCGCGAAGTGGTGCATGCCGATCGGCTTGCCGTCCTCGTCGATCCGCCCGCCGTGCTGGACCTTCTCCTCGAGCGACGTCGCCATGTTGTCGCGGAGGTAGTCGAAGCCGAACTCGGAGTTCGTGCCGTACGTGATGTCGGCCGCGTAGGACGCGCGCTTCTCCTGGTAGGGCTGCATGTTCTGCAGCACGCCGAC
>JBEVIG010000117.1:0-23797 GCA_040510855.1 Solirubrobacteraceae bacterium | reverse complement strand
TGTCGGGCTCGTCGAGCAGCAGCACCTGCGCGTCGCCGGAGAAGAGCACCTCGAGCACGAGGCGCTTGCGCTCGCCGCCCGACAGCTCGGTCGTGCGCCGCGCACCCACGTCGTCGAAGCCGGAGCGGACGATTCGGCGGCAGGCCGCGTCCCACTGGCCCTCGAGCTCGTAGCCGCCGAACTCGGACCAGTCGGCGATCGCCTCGCCGAGGCGCATGCCCGCGTCGGCCGCGTCGCCGCCGGCGGCGAGGTCGCGCTCGGCGGCGAGCATCTTCTCCCCCGCGGCACGCAGCCGCGCGGGGGCGAGCTCGAGCAGCATCTCGCGCACCGTGCGCTCGTCGGCGCCGACGCCGACGTCCTGCGGCATGTAGGCGAACGGGCCCACGTCGGCGTCGCCCTCGAGCGCCTCCAGGCGCCCGGCGAGGATCCTCAGCAGCGTCGACTTGCCGACGCCGTTGGCGCCCACGAGGCCGACGTGGTCGCCCGAGCCGACCTTGAACGAGACGTCGGAGAACAGCAGGTCGCCGCCGGGATGGGCGTAGGCGAGGTTGGAGACGACGACGTGCGACATGGCGCGGGGTAGCTTCGCATGCGTAGGCTGCTCGTCGTGGGCGAACGGCGCATCAAGTCGTGGCTGATGGACATGGACGGCGTGCTCGTGCACGAGGAGGCGGCGATCCCGGGGGCGGCCGAGTTCCTCGCCGCGCTGCGCGAGCGCGGCGTCCCGTTCCTGGTCCTGACCAACAACTCGATCTACACGCGCCGCGACCTCGCCGCGCGGCTGCGCACGAGCGGCCTCGACGTCCCGGAGACGTCGATCTGGACCTCGGCGCTGGCCACCGCGAGGTTCCTCGAGGACCAGCGGCCGGGCGGTTCGGCGTTCGTGATCGGCGAGGCGGGGCTGACCACCGCCATGCACGAGGCCGGCTACACGCTGACCGAGCGCGACGCCGACTACGTCGTCCTGGGAGAGACCCGGACCTACTCGTTCGAGCGCCTGACGCGCGCGATCCGGCTGATCGGCGAGGGCGCGCGCTTCATCGCCACCAACCCCGACGCGACCGGCCCGCACCCGGACGGCCCGCTCCCCGCCACGGGGTCCGTGGCCGCGCTGATCAGCCGGGCGACGGGCGTCGACCCGTACTTCGTGGGCAAGCCGAACCCGCTGATGATGCGCTCGGCGCTCAATGCGATCGAGGCGCACTCCGAGGAGACCGCGATGATCGGCGACCGGATGGATACGGACATCATCTCCGGGCTCGAGGCGGGGCTCGAGACGATCCTCGTCCTCACCGGCTCGACGCAGCGCGACGCGGCCGAGCGCTTCCCGTTCCGTGCGTCGCGCATCGTCGACTCCGTCGGCGACCTCGTCGCCGACCTCGGCTGAAAGTCGGGGTGGCCGGATTCGAACCGGCGAACCTCTGCGTCCCAAACGCAGCGCTCTAACCAGGCTGAGCTACACCCCGTGGGACGAGGAACTGTAGGGGCGCCGCGCGCGGAAGCCCAGTCGCCGGACACCTGTCCACGGTCCGGGACTTTCCGTAACCAGCGCGCGGAGGGGTGCCGATGGCGGACCAGATGGCTCGTCTCACCCACATCCTCGCCACCACGGTCGCGGCGATCGCACTCGCTCCCGCCGCCAACGCCTCCGCCGCCTGCGACAACGCCAATCTCGTCCCGAGCAAGGCCAATCTCGGCAAGGTGCGGGCGGCGGTGCTGTGCCTCCACAACGAGAGCCGGAAGGCCAAGGGCCTCCGGCCGCTGAAGCTGAACGACAAGCTGCGCCGCGCGGCGGAGGGCCACTCGGCCTACATGGTCCGCGCGAGCCGCTTCGAGCACGGCGACCTCGCGGGCCGGATCCGCGCGGTCGGCTACAACGGCTGGACCTACGGCGAGAACATCGCCTGGGGCACCGGCCGGCTCGCCACCGCCCGCGAGATCCACCGTTCGTGGATGAGCTCGCCGGGGCACAAGGCCAACATCCTCCGGCCACAGTTCAAGGAGATCGGCATCGGGATCGCGCTCGGCGCGGCCGGGGCCGGCTCGAACGGCGCCACCTACACGGCGGACTTCGGGGCCCGCCGGTAAGGACCAAGCTCCCTCGGACGGGCACGGGAGATACGTCGGTTCGCGGCGGCGGCGAGACCTTCTAGGATCGCCGCCGCCGTGGCCGACATCACTCCCTTCAGAGCTCTCCACTACGACCTCGCGCGCACGGGCGGCCTCGCCCCCGTCGTCGCGCCGCCCTACGACGTCATCGATCCGCAGCAGCGCGAGGCCCTCCTCGCGCGCTCGCCGCACAACGTCGTGGCGATCGACCTCCCGCAGGGCGAGGACCCGTACGGCACCGCCGCCGCGACGCTCGCGGACTGGCGCGCCGACGGCGTCGTCGTCAGCGACGGGGCGCCCGCGCTGTGGGCGCTCGAGCAGGACTACACCGGGCCGGACGGGCTGCGCCGCACCCGCCACGGGATCTTCGCGCGCGTGAAGGTGGAGGACTACGGCCCCGGCCGGATCCGCCCCCACGAGCGCACGCACCCCGGTCCCAAGGAGGACCGCCTGCGGCTCACGCGCGCGACGCACGCGAACCTCTCGCCGATCTTCAGCCTGTACGACGGCGACGCCTGGAGCCCGCTCGCGCCGCACCTGGCCGGCGAGCCGCTCGACGCCGTCACCGACGAGGACGGCACGACGCACCGCCTGTGGCGCGTCGCCGACCCCGAGGCGATCGCCGCCGCCCGGGCCGCCCTCGCCCCCGCCGAGCTGCTGATCGCCGACGGCCACCACCGCTACGAGACCGCCCGCGTCTTCGCGCAGGAGCCCGGCGCCCCCGCCGGCGCCGACCACGTCCTGATGTGCCTCGTCTCGCTCGGCGACCCGGGCCTGACGATCTTCCCCACCCACCGGCTGCTGACCGGGCTCGACGACGCGCGCCGGGTCGCGCTGCGCGACGCGATCATGCGCGACTGGGAGGTCGAGGAGGTCGCGCTCGAGGACCTCGAGCCCGAGCCCGCCGCCGACGGCCACGTGCGGATCGGCTACCTCGACGCCCACCACGGCCGCCCGCTGCGCCTCACGCTCAAGGACCCGGCGACCGCCGACGCCGCCCTGCCGGGCAGGCCCGACGCCTACCGCCGGCTCGACACCGCGGTCACGGAGGCGCTCCTGCTCCAGGGCGCCCTGGGGATGAGCGAGGACGACATCAGCCACTTCCGCGGGCTCGACTACGCCCGCTCGACGCCCGAGGCGATCGAGCGCGTCCGCTCCGGCGACGTGCAGGCCGGCCTGTTCATGGGCCCGGCCCCGGTCGAGCTCGTCCGCGAGGTCGCGGCGGCCGGCGAGGTGATGCCGCCGAAGTCGACGTACTTCTTCCCGAAGGTCCTCACCGGCCTCGTCTTCAACCCGCTCGACGGCGACTAGCATCAGCGTCATGGGCCACCTTCGCGCCACCGCCCGGCAGCTGGACAACCTCCGGCACGACGTCAAGGTCCGCCGGCACACGATCACCTCCGACGAGCCGAAGGACCACGGCGGCGAGGACTCCGGCCCCAGCCCGCAGGAGCTGCTCGCCGCGTCGCTCGCCTCCTGCACCGCGATCACGATGGAGATGTACGCCCGGCGGAAGGGCTGGGACATCTCCGGCCTCGCGGTCGACTGCGAGTACACGCCCGCGGAGCGCGGCTGCCCCACGAAGTTCGCGATGGTCTACCACTTCCCCGCGCACCTCACGGACGAGCAGGCGGAGAAGCTCGCCGTGATCGCGGCGAAGTGCCCGGTCCACCGCACGCTCGAGGGCGAGGTCGCCTTCGAGGAGCGGGTGGAGCTCGTCTGAGCTCCCTGGCCGAACGGCTGCTCGATCCCGACGAGGCGACCCGCCTCACGGTCCCCGGCGCGAAGGAGTCGGCGGTGCTCGTGCCGCTGTTCGCCGACACGGCCGGTGCGCTGCACGCCGTGTTCACCGAGCGCCGTGAGGACCTGCGCCGCCACGCCGGCGAGATCTCGTTCCCCGGCGGCCGCCGCGAGCCGCAGGACCCCGACCTGCTGAGCACGGCGCTGCGCGAGACGCACGAGGAGATCGGCCTGCCGCCCGACCGCGTCGAGCTGCTCGGCGCGCTCCAGCCGACGCCGACCTTCGTCACGAACTATGCCATCTACCCCTTCGTCGGGCTGATCGAGGCCGGCTTCGAGTGGATCGTCGCCGAGGCGGAGGTCGGCCGCGTGCTCGAGCTGCCGCTCGCCGCGCTGCGCGCCGGGCACAGCCGCCCGCGGCTCGTCCGCCGCGGCCTCCCGTTCCGCACGGACGCCTACGACGTCGACGGCCACCGCGTCTGGGGCGCGACGGCGCGGATCGTCGCCGACCTGCTCGACCGCGTCCCCTAGCGCCTCAGGGCACTAGCGCGGGAGCTCGACCCAGACCGTCACAGGCTCGGCGCCCGCCACGCCCCAGCGCGCCGAGAGCCGGTCGAGCAGGTGCAGGCCGTAGCCCCCGTCCGCCCGCGGCCCGTGGCCGCCCGGCTCGAAGCCCGGCCCGGGGTCGGTGACTTCGATCCGCAGCAGCCCGTCGAGCAGCGCCGCGTCCACCCGCACGGTCCCGTCCGGCCCGCGCGAGCCTCCATGGCGGATGGCGTTCGTCACGAGCTCGGAGACGACGATCAGCGCGTCGCCCGTGAGCCGCTCGCCCACGCGCCCGTCCAGCGCCGTGCTCAGCGCCCGCCGCGCCGCCGCGGGCGCCTCGACGCCCCCGGGGAGCGAGAGCTCGACCACCTGGTCGGCCGCGCCGTCGAGCGTGCCGCGCGCGAGCAGCGCCGGCGGCCCCGGGCAGCGGATGGCCAGCAGCGCGATGTCGTCCCGCAAGCGCAGCTGCGGGAGCTGCTCCTCCAGCGTGCCCGCGATCGCCTCGACGTCGCCGCCCGCGCGCTCCACGAGCGCGTGCAGCCGGTCCTCGCCGAAGTGCTCGCCGCCCGGCAGCACCGCGTCGAGCACGCCGTCCGTGTAGAGCACGAGCACGTCGTTCGGTGCAAGCGTGACGGCCTCCACCGCCCAGTCCGCGACGTCGACGGCGCCGAGCAGCGGCCCGTGGGTCCCGACCGTGCGCACCTTGCCGCCGCGGACGAGCAGCGGCGGCGGATGGCCGGCCAGCAGCACCCGCGCCTCCCCCGGCAGCTCGGAGGGGAGCGCGACCGCGGCGGCCGTGCAGAGGCTCATCCCGCCCCGCCGGCGCAGCATCTGGTTGAGCTCGTCGAGCGCCGCACGTGGGTCGCCCGTGAGCCGGCCCGCCGTCCGCAGCGTCACCCGCGCGACGGCGCTCAGCGCCGCGGCCTGCGCGCCCTTGCCGACGACGTCGCCCATCATCACGATCGCGCCCGCCGGCGCGTCGACCACCTCGTAGAAGTCGCCGCCCGCCTCGATGTCGTCCCCCGCCGGGCGGTACACGGCCGCGACCTCGCAGCCCGGGAGCCGCGGCGCCGGGTCAGGTCGGAGGCCGGCCGAGAGCACGTGCGCGATCTCCGCCCGGTCGCGCAACAGCCGCGCGTTGCGCAGGGCGTCGCCGACGCGCCGCGCGAGCGCCTCGGCCAGCTCCTCGTCGAACGCGTCGAAGCGCCGGTGCGGCTGGGAGGCGACCAGCGTGAAGGCGCCGAGCACGTCGTCGCCCGAGCGGACCGGCACGGAGAGGAGCGCCCCCAGGCCGAGCCCGGCGATCTCGGCCCGGCGCTCCTCGTCGTCGGTGCTCTCGGCGATCATCCGCTCGTCGATCATCGCCCGCGCGGCGACGCCCGACTGCAGGACGCGCGAGAGCAGGCCCTCGTCGTCGACGTGCACGGGCTGCTCGGCCCGCAGCCGCCGCGCCACCGCCACCTTCTCCGGGTCGATGTGCGCCGTCGCGGCGAGGTGGATGAAGCCCGCGGGACCGGGCAGGTCGATGCTGCACCAGTCGGCCAGCTCGGGCACGACGAGCGCGGCGACGTGCTCGAGCGTCATCGCCATGTCGGTCGTCTCCGACAGCAGCCGCCCCGCCTCGACCATCAGCCGCCGCGCGATCTGCGCCCGCGTCGCCGCCGTCACGTCCTCCGTGACGTTCATGACCAGGTGGGGGCGCCCGTCGCCGCCGTGGAGCACCGTCGCCTTGGACAGGAGCCACTGCTGCGCCCCCGTCGCGAGATCGACGCGCCGCATCAGCATCGGCGCGGGCCGCTCGTCCCCCAGCGCGCGCATCCAGGAGAGGCCGTCGCTGCCGATCGGCCGCCCGTCCGGCGCGTAGAGCGCGAACCGCTTCCAGAGGTCGGCCAGCGACGTGCCGAGCAGCTCCTCCTGCGACGAGGCGCCCAGCAGCCGCACCGCGGCGTCGTTGCCGAGCAGGAGCCGGCCGCTGTCGTCGCGCACGGTCACCGCGTCGTCCATCCCGGCCACGAGCGCCTCGAGCTGGCGCTCGGCGAGCACCAGGCGCGCGTTGTCGAGCGCGACGGCGAGCCGGTTCGCGAGCACCTGCAGGTACGGCAGGTCGGCTGCTTCGAAGCCGCCGCCGCGGAAGGAGATCCAGCCCGTCGTGCGGCCGCGGACGCGGAGCGGGACGACCACATCGTCGCCGCCGTCGAGCATCGGGTCCGTCTCCGGCCGCACGCGCGGCTCCGGCGCGGGCTCCGCGCCGCGCGCGGCGACGCACTCGAGCCCGCCGTCGCGGAATTGGTGGACGAGGCACGCGGGCGCGAGCCCGGGCACGACGATGTCGAGGATCCGCGGCAGCGTCTCGTGCTCGGATCCGATCCGGTCGGCGAGCTCCCCGGCGGCCATCAGCAGCTGCAGCCGGCCGGGGGCGTCGAGCGTCACGTCGGCTCTTCGAACGGCACGAGCTCCTCGACGCCGGCGACGTCGAAGAGCCGCTGGACCGCCGCGCTGCCACGCAGCACCGTGAAGCCGAAGCCCTTGCGCCGCGACGCCTCCGTGGTCTCGAGGATGAGCCGCAGGCCGGAGGTGTCGAGGAACCGGAGCTCGCTGAGGTCGAGCACGACGTCCCCGGAGCTCCGTGCCACCTCGAGCGCGCCGCGCAGCTCACCCTGCGTCGCCATGTCCAGCTCGCCGCGCGGGATCACGACGACGCGGCCGTTGTCGCCGGTCAGGACCTCGACCGAGAAGACGACTTCCTCGTGCTCCATCCCCATCCGCCGCCGTTGTATCACCCACCCGCCTCCATCCTCAACCGCCGAGCAACGAGCTGACGGCTTCGACGGCGCGTTCGCGCCATCCCGGATGGTCGGCGGGATCGGCCTCGAGCACCCGCAGCGGGATCATCCACGTCGCGTGCGCGGCCGCCGCGACGCTGCGCCCGCGCGCGTAGACGTCGGGGTCGAGCGGCCCCGCCGCCTCGTAGACGACGCCGCGCACCGGCGTGTCGACCAGCTTCTCCCACAACATCCGCAGCCGGCCGTCGTGCAGCTCGGGCGCACCCTCCGCGGTCCCCATGAGCCAGCAGACGATCGTCACGCCCGTCAGCGCCTCCATCAGCGTCGCGATCCGGTCCGGGTCGCCGAGATAGGGCTCCGCGCCGGCGGCCGCGATCGCCGGGAGGCGCTCCCGGTCGCGCGTCGTGCCCCGCACGGCGTGCCCGGCCGCGCGGAGCTCGCCCGCGAGGACCTGGCCGCGGCACCCGCAGCCCACGATCAGCACCCGCGCCATCTAGAGGTCTCTACGGACGTCGTCCTCGGTGCGCTCAGGCACGCCGCGCCGCCGGCGCAGCGCGTTGGCGGCCGCGAGCATCTGCGCCGCCTCCTCGTCCGGGTCCTCCGACGGGCGCGACGACTTCCAGTCGAGCACGTCCGCGCCGGACCGGGGCGAGTACACCCCGAGGGCGAGGATGCCGAGCACGAACGCGACGAAGAGGCCAATCATCACCCAGGTGAAGAGCACCCGCATAGCCTATGCCCCATGGATTTCGCCCTGACCGACGAGCAAGAGCTGATCAAGGAGGCCGCGCGGACCTTCACCGACAAGGAGATCGTCCACCGCGCGCGGGAGAACGACCGCAACCACCACTTCGACACGGAGCTGGTGCAGATGATCGCCGACCAGGGGTACCTGGGCGCGATCGTGCCGCGCGAGTACGGCGGCGCCGGGCTGGACTACGTGACCTACGCGATCATCTGCGAGGAGGTCGGCCGCGGCTGCTCCGCGATGCGCACGGTCGTGTCCGTCCAGACGTCGCTGGTCTGCTCCACGCTGGTGAAGTGGGGCACGGAGGAGCAGAAGCAGAAGTACCTGCCCAAGCTCTGCTCCGGCGAGTGGCTCGGCTGCTTCGGCCTGACCGAGCCGGACACGGGCTCGGACGCCGCCAACCAGAAGACCCGTGCCCGCAAGACGGACGACGGCTGGAGCATCAGCGGCGGCAAGATGTGGATCTCGCTCGGCAACCACGCCAAGCTCGCGCTCGTCTTCGCCCAGACGGACCCGTCGCTCGCCCACCGCGGGCTCGCGTGCTTCCTCGTGGAGACGGACACGCCCGGCTTCGGCCACCAGGAGATCCACGGCAAGATGGGCCTCCACGGATCGGACACGGCGTCGCTGTCGCTCGACGACGTCCAGGTGCCCGAGGACGCGCTGCTCGGCCAGGTCGGCGACGGCTTCAAGATCGCGATGTCCGCGCTCGACTCGGGCCGCTACTCCGTGGCCGCGGGCTGCGTCGGCGTCTGCCAGGGATCGCTCGAGGCGTCCGTCGACTACTCCAAGGAGCGCCGGCAGTTCGGCAAGCCGATCGCCGCGTTCCAGCTCGTGCAGGCGATGATCGCCGAGCAGCGGGTGCTCACGGACGCCGCGCGGCTGCTCGTCTACCGCGCCGGGTGGGTCAAGGACCAGGGCCGGCCGTCGACGACGGAGACCTCGATCGCCAAGCTCTACGCGACGGAGGCGGCGCAGACCTGCTCGCACCTCGCGATCCAGGTGCACGGCGGCTCGGGCTACGTCGACGACCACCCGGTCGAGCGCTACTACCGCGACGTGCGGGTGACCACGCTGTACGAGGGCACGTCGCAGATCCAGAAGCTGATCATCGGGCGCGCCGAGACCGGCATCAACGCCCTGGTCTAAGAGGATGAAGCTGGGGGTGGCCGGCGCCGGGACGATGGGCGCCGGCATCGCCGAGGCGGCCCGCGCCGCCGGCCTGGACGTGCTCGTCCACGACCCGCACGTGGCCGGCACGGCGGCGCTGGAGGAGCTCGCGGACCGCGACGTCGTGATCGAGGCGGCGCCGGAGGACCTCGAGCTCAAGCGCGGGCTGTTCCGGGCGCTGGCCGAGGTCGTGGCGGCCGACGCGGTGCTCGCCACGAACACCTCCTCGCTCACGGTCGGGGCGGTCGCCGCCGCCGTCCCGGGTCCCGAGCGCGTCGTCGGCCTGCACTTCTTCAACCCCGTGCCGCGGATGCGGCTCGTCGAGCTGGTCGCGGGCCCCGCGTCGTCCGAGGCCGCGCTGGCCCGCGCCGGCGCCGCGGCGGAGGCGATGGGCAAGCAGGTCGTGCGGGTGCACGACGGGCCCGGCTTCCTCGTGAACCGCTGCAACCGCCCGTTCGGGCTGGAGGCGATGCGGATCGTGCAGGAGCGGCTCGCGACGCCCGAGCAGGTCGACCGGATCTGCCGCCTCGCGCTCGGCTTCCGGATGGGGCCGTTCGAGCTGATGGACCTCGTCGGCATCGACGTGGGCGTCGCGATCGCCGCGTCGTTCCACGCGCAGACGCTCGAGCCGCGCTGGCGCCCGTCGCCGCTCGCGGCCCGGCTCGCGGAGAGCGGGCGCCTGGGCCGCAAGACCGGTCAGGGCTGGTACGCGTACCCGCCGGGACGCCCTGGCGACCCGCCGGCGCCCGAGGCCGGCGGCGGCGACGGCCGGCTCGTCGTCGTCGCGGGCGAGACGGAGGCCGCCGCCTGGCTGCTCGGCGCCGCCGAGGCGGCGGGATGGGACGCGCGGACGCCGTGGGAGGCCGACGACGAGGTCCCGTCCCTGATCCTCGACTGCGGGCCGGGCGAGGACGACCCGCCGCTGCAGGGCGGGCCCCAGGCGCTGCTGTGCGACGCGGCGCCGCTCTCCGCGCAGGATCCGGGCGGGAGCGCGGCCGGCTTCGCGCTGCCGCTGCCGGTCGCCGCCGGCGGTCTGGTCGAGCTCACGCGCACGGCGACCACCGCGGCGGCGGCCGCCGCCGCGCTCGAGGCCTTCTTCGCCACGCTCGGCCGCCGCGCGGAATGGGTCGGCGACGGCCCGGGGCTCGTGGGCGGCCGGATCGTGGCCCAGCTCGTCAACGAGGCGTGCTTCGCGCTCGGCGAGGGCGTGGCGGACGCCGCCGCCATCGACCTCGGGATGGTGCTCGGCCTCAACCACCCGCGCGGCCCGCTCGCCTGGGGCGACGCGATCGGGCCGGGCGCCGTGCTCGACACCCTGCTGGCGCTGTGGGAGGAGTACCGCGAGGAGCGCTACCGGCCCTCGCCGGTGCTCGTCCGCGCGGTCCGCGCCGAGGCGGATCTCGCCGCCGGGGACTGATCCGGCTCCGCCGGCGGAATCGCAGCAGGTGGACGAACGTCCACCATTGGTCTGACCGCTCCCTCGATCCGCCGCTCTACGCTAGGCCGGGTGAAGGCTCGGACCCAGCTCGCGGCGCTCGCCGCCCTCGTCGCGGCGTGCGCCGCCCCCACGACCGCCTCCGCCGCGCTCCGCGGCGCCGACGGAGCCCCGGGGGTCGCCCTGCCCGGCGACGTCGCCGCCGCGGGCGTGAAGGCCGACCCGACGGGCTGGATCGTCGGCGCGCGGCCCGGCCGCGCGTCGGCGCGGATCGCCCGCGCGCACGACGCCCGGCACATTGCCGGCGGCGCCTGGCGGACGACGCGCGCCGCTGCCCGCGCCCTCGCCGCCGACCTGCGCGCCGCCGGACTGCTCAGCTACGCGGAGCCCGACCGCTACTCGACCCGCGCGCAGGCGCCCGCGCCCGACCCGCTCTCCGCGCTCTCGCCGTGGCGCGACCGGATCGTCGCGCCCGGCCTGGTGCCGCCGCCGGTCACGCCCACCAGCCCGTTGATCGCGCTCGTCGACTCCCAGCTCGACATCACGCATCCCGAGTTCGCCTCGGGCAACGTGGCCACGACGGGCGGCCAGCCGCTCAGCGACTTCCACGGGACCGCGACCGCCGCGGTCGCCGCCGCGGCGGCCAACGGCGTGGGCAACCTCGGCGTCTGGCCCGGCGCCCGCGCGCTCAACGTCGCGCTGCCGTCGCGGATCCTCTGCTCGGACTCCGCGCGGCAGATCGACGCCGCGCGCCGCGCGGGCGCGTCCGTGATCAACATGAGCTACGGCTCCCAGGCGCGCTGCGCGACCGAGGCCGACGCGATCCAGCGCGCGATCCGCGCCGGCATCGTCCCCGTCGCCGCGTCCGGCAACGAGTTCGCCGAGGGGAACCCGGCGGAGTTCCCCGCGATGCTGCCGCACGTGCTCACCGTCGCCGCGCTCGCCGCGAACGACCGGCCGACGTTCTTCTCGAGCGAGAGCGCCGCCGTCGACGTCAGCGCGCCCGGCCTGGACGTGCTCACCGCCGTCCCCAAGCGGGCGGGCAAGGACTTCGACGGCGACGGCGACGTCGACGGCTTCGCGCAGGTCAGCGGCACCTCGTTCTCCGCCCCGATGGTCTCGGGCGCGGCCGCGTGGGTCCGCGCCGCGCGCCCGGAGCTCACGCAGGACCAGGTCCAGAACGTGCTCCGCTTCGGCGCGCGCGACATCGGCGAGCAGGGCTACGAGGCCGCGACGGGCTACGGGATCGTCTCCGTGGCGGGCGCGCTGGCGCGCGAGGCGCCGGCCTCGGACCCGGCCGAGCCGAACGAGGACATCCGCTTCGTCAACGGCCGCGCCTTCGGCAGGGCGGCCGAGCCGCTGTTCCGCAAGAGCGGGAGGACGGCGAGCGTGCGCGCCACGGCCGACGCGATCGAGGACCCGATCGACGTCTACCGCATCAAGGTGCGGGCCCGCTCGCGCGCGAAGGTGCGCCTCTCGCCGTCGGTCGGCGACCCGGACCTCTACGTGTTCCGCGGCGGCGCCTCGTCGGTCCGCGCCGCCCCGCTCGCGCGCTCGCGCAAGGGGACGGGCACGACCGACTCGGCGACGATCCGCAACCGCAAGGGCAGGACCGCGACGTTCTACCTCGCGGTCGGCTTCAGCGGGGACAAGCGGCTCCGGCTGCTGAACGCGAGCTACACGCTCCGCGTCAGCCGCTGAGCTACGGCCGCATCGCCTGCGGCACCCACTGCTCCTCGGCGAGGTCGCCCGTGCCCGCCAGGGCGTCCGGCGTGGGGACGTGCGGGTTGTCGCGCAGGTACCACTCGGCGTCGAGCGCCGCCTCGCAGCCGCTGCCGGCGGCCGTGATGGCCTGGCGGTACGTGTGGTCGACGAGGTCGCCCGCGGCGAACATGCCCGGCACCCGCGTGCGGGTGGAGCGCCCGTCGACGGCGACGTAGCCGCTCTCGTCGAGGTCGACGATGCCGTCCACGATCTCGGACTGCGGCTGGTGGCCGATGGCCACGAACGCGCCCGACATCGGGATCTCGCGCGCCTCGCCCGTCTCCGTGTTGCGCAGCCGGGCCGAGCCGAGCGTGCCGCCCTCGCCCGGGAGGAACTCCTCCACCGTGTAGGGCGTCAGGAACTCGATGTTCTCCGTCTCGCGCGCGCGGTCGAGCATGATCTTCGAGGCGCGGAACTCGTCGCGCCGGTGCACGATCGACACCTTGGAGGAGAACTTCGCGAGGAAGATCGCCTCCTCCATCGCGGAGTCGCCGCCGCCGACGATGATCGTCTCGCGCTCCTTGAAGAACGCCGCGTCGCAGGTCGCGCAGTACGAGACGCCGCGGCCGTAGCCCAGCTCCTCCTCGCCCGGCACGCCGAGCTTCTTGTGCTCTGCGCCCATCGCGAGGATGACCGAGCGGGTCTTGTAGACCTCCTCGTCCACGTAGACCGTGTGGAGGCCGCCCTCCTCGGTCGCCGGCTCGACGCGCGTGGCGTTGTCGGTCAGGAACCGCGCGCCGAAGCGCTCGGCCTGGTCGCGCATCGTCTGCATGAGCTCGGGGCCCATGATCCCGTCGCGGAAGCCGGGGTAGTTCTCGACCTCGGTGGTCTGCTGGAGCAGCCCGCCCCAGAGGAAGCCCTCGATGACCAGCGGCGACAGGTTGGCGCGCGCGGTGTAGAGCGCGGCCGTGTAGCCCGCCGGTCCGCTGCCGATGATGATGACCTGCTCGACGTCGTGGCCCATTGTGTCTCCGTACCCGGTGTTCTCTTACTTCAGTTTGTATAGTGTAGCCGCCCGACCCCCGGTCAGGCGGTCGCGGATGCCGCGCGTTCCGACTTCCAGCGGTCGACCGTGACCCGGAGCCGGAAGTAGGCGATGACACCCGGGAGCAACGGCAGCCAGAACGTGAACGCACGGTAGACGAGGACGGCGACGACGGCGAGTCCGCTGTCGACGCCGAAGGCGACGTACGCGCCGATCATCCCGCCCTCCACGCCGCCGACCCCGCCCGGCATCGGCAGCAGGTTGCCGAGCATGCCGAGGAAGAAGGCCAGCACGAGCACCGCGAGCGGCGGCGCCGACCCGAACGCGTGGAACGCCGCCCACAGCACGGCGATCTGGAAGGCCCAGAACAGGATCGCCCCGAGCAGCGCCGGATCGCGCGTCCGCAGGTGCTCGAACGCGTCGCGCACGCCCGCCGAGGTCGCCGCCGGCGCCTGCGCGAGCTTCTGCATGAGCCGGGCGAAGCGGCCGTGGCGCTCGGCGAACGGCGAGAGCCGCCGCTGGAGGTCGGTCGGGATGAACGCGATCGCGAAGGCGATCGCCAGCGCGATGCAGCCGATCACGGCGGGCACGAACGTGAGCGTGAACGGGTGCGGGCCGTTGAACAGCCCCCAGTGCAGCCCGAAGCCGCAGACGACCACCGCGACCGTGTAGGGCAGGTAGGTCAGGACGAGGAAGGCCATCGTCTTGTCCGCCACCGTGCGCTTGCGCATCCCGGAGCGCCGCAGCGCCCAGGCCGTGAGGACCAGGCCGCCCGCGCCGCCCGCGGCGAACAGGCGCGAGGCCGCCAGCCCCGCCATCGTGATCTGGTAGCTGGCCTTCCAGCCGATCCGCGACCCCGCGCGCACGTAGACGCCGCGGAACATCGCGACGTAGCCCGCGAACATCCCGACGGTGAACAGCAGCGCGGCGATGATCCACAAGGGGCGGCCGTCGTTGATCCGGGCCCACGTGTCCTCGAGCCCCGCGAACTGCGGGAGCAGGAAGTAGAGCGCGGCGATCGAGGCGGCGAGGAACGCGCCGAGCGTGATCAGGTTGCGCCGCGTGATCTGCAGCGCCGGGCGCTCGTCGTCGTCCTCCCGCGGCTCCGGGGCGGCCTGCTGCACCGGCGCCACGGACTCCGTCATGAGCGCGCGCGGGCCTCCAGCATCTGGATGGTCCGTGACAGGCGCTCCGCGAGCGGCGCCACAGCGGGGGCGCCGTGGCGCACCCCTTCGGCGAGCGCGAGGCCCGCGAGCAGATCGACGACGTAGTGCTCCCCGAGGTAGACGAGCGCGACGCCCAGCGTGCCCGCGTAACCCCAACCGAGAACCCCGGCGGTGCGGCCTGTCTCGGCAAGGAGGCGTGCGGCGGTCACGGACGTGGCGAAGTGCAGCGAGGGCATGGCGGCGAGGGGATTGCCGCCCAGGACACCGTACAGGGGCTTCCAGCCGGAACCCCAGAACTGCTCCCCGTACTCGACCATCATCCGCCGCAGCTCGGGCGTGAGACCGTCGTCCATCAGGCCCTCGCGCGCGGCGTACCAGGGCGGCGCGGTCGGGATCGCCCAGTAGCCGATGAGTCCGAGGTCGAACGTGGCGTAGACCTGGGCGGCGCCGCGCGGGAAGTGGTCGCGCTTGCGCAGCAGCAGGTACAGCACGGTCCCGTGCGGGAAGGCGAACCAGATCCAGTGCGACCAGACGAGGACCTTCTCCCACCAGCTGAAGGTCCCGTGGCGGCCGAGCGCGCGCTGGAGGCGCAGTGTCGGCGTCTTGCCGCGGCCCAGCCAGGTGTCGAACTTGACCGGGTACGCGATCCTGACCCGGCGCTCGAGCGCCTCCGGGTCGTCGTTGGGCATCTTGTACGTGGCCAGGTAGGCCCACATCTGCAGGATGCAGGTCCCCACATCACGCGCGCGCGAGCGCGGGACCAGGACGCAGAGCGCGATCGGCGCGGTCGCCGCCGTCGCGGTGACGACGGGGGGCGGGAGCTTGAGGCGGCGGCGGACGAGCGGCGCCGCCAACCCGGCGGCGAGCGCCGTGACCGCGGCCACGCGGATGGCGGTCGAGGGGCGCACGGCGGCGGCGGAGCATAGCGTCCGGTGCGGCGCTACCGCTCCCCCGTTCATCTGCCGATATTCCGAAATGGCGCACGCGATTCGCCGCTTCGTATGCCAGATTCTCCAGCGATGTCAGGGTCAGGGAACGGCCTGGACGACCCGATCCGCGATCTTGCGGATCACGTGCGCGCGGTGCTCTGGGTCATCAGCGCGGACGGCGAGTCGATGCTCTACTGCAGCCCCGCGTACTCGCGGCTGTGGGGCCGGCCCGTCGAGGAGCTGCTCGCGGACCCGTCGAGCTGGCTCGAGGGCGTGCACCCCGACGACCGGGAGCGGGTCGAGGAGGCGTGGGACCGGCGGCTGGTCGGCTACGAGGCGGAATACCGCGTGGTGCGCCCGGACGGCACGATCATCCACGTGCACGACCGCGGCGAGCCGATCCGCGACGAGGACGGCCGGGTCGTGCGGCTCGCGGGCTTCGCCACCGACATCACCGACGTGCGGCACCTCGAGGAGCAGCTCCGCCACGCGCAGAAGATGGAGAGCCTCGGCCGGCTCGCCGGCGGCGTGGCGCACGAGGTCAACAACCTGCTGACGATCCTGCTCGGCCACGCCCGGCTCGCGCGCCAGTCGCCCGAGCGCGCGGCCGAGCACCTCGCCGACATCGAGGCCGCGGCGCGCCGCGGCGGCGAGCTCACCGCCCGGCTGCTCGGGCTCACCCGCACGGACCCCATCCGCGCCGGCGTGCTCGACCTCGCGGCGCTCGTGCGCGGGGAGCAGGCCGCGCTGCGGACGGCGGCGGGTGCGGCGTGCGATCTGACGGTCGTGTGCCCGCCCGGCGAGTACCCCGTGCGCGCGGACGCGGTCCAGATGCGGCGGATGCTCGGCGACCTGGTCCGCAACGCGATCGAGGCGATGCCGGACGGCGGCAGCCTCCGGCTCGGCGTGGCGCTCGAGGACTACGACGCCGAGGCCGCCGCCCGGCGCCCGGCGCTGGCCGCCGGCCCGCACGTCGTGCTCACGGTCGCCGATTCCGGCGTCGGGATCCCGGACGCGGACCGCTCGCGCGTCTTCGAGCCGTTCTTCACCACGAAGCGCATGGCGCCGGGGATGGGGCTCACCACCGCCTACGGCGTCGTGGCGCGCTGCGGCGGCGACATCGCGCTCGAGAGCGTGCCCGGCGGCGGCACCACCGTCGCCTGCTCGTTCCCGCTCGCCGCGGCCGCCGCGCCGGCGGCGGCACGCGGGCGGGCGCCCGGGATCGGCGCCGGCCAGACCGTGCTCGTCGCCGAGGACGAGCCCATGGTGCGGCTCATCGTCGCGGGCACGCTGCGCGAGCTCGGCTTCGAGGTGCTCGAGGCCGCCGACGGCGCCGAGGCGCTCACGACCGCCGAGGACGCGCGCCTCACGCTGCTCGTCACGGACGTCGTGATGCCGCGGATGGGCGGGCGCGAGCTCGCCGCCCGGCTGCGCGAGCGCTCCCCCGGCCTGCGGGTGCTCTTCGTCTCCGGCTTCACCGACGGCGCGCTGGGCGACGCGGGCGACCCGGAGACCTCGTTCCTGCCCAAGCCGTTCATGTCCGCCGAGCTCGCCGACGCGGTCCGCTCGCTGCTGGAGCCGGAGGCGGCGCCGGCGGCATAGCATCCGCGGCATGGCCTCCGCGACCCTCCCCCAGCTCGAGACCGTCAACCTGCGCCGCGGCGCCTCGAACGGGGGCGAGCTCCGGATCGAGCTCAACCGCCCCGAGCGGATGAACGCGTGGGACAAGCAGCTGGGCCTCGACCTGCTGGCCGCGGTGGAGCTCGCGGCGGAGGACCCCTCGGTCCGCGCGGTGACCGTGACCGGCGCGGGCCGGGCGTTCTCGTCGGGCGCCGACCTGCGCGCGGGCTTCGACCCGGGGCCGGACGGCCGGCCCGACGTCGGCACCGCGCTGCGCGAGCGCTACCACCCCATCATCACCGGGATCCGGCGGATGCCGAAGCCGGTCGTCGCGGCCGTCAACGGGCCCGCGGTCGGGATCGGCTGCTCGCTCGCCCTCGCCTGCGACCTCGTGCTCGCCCGCGAGTCGGCCTACCTGCTGCTGGCCTTCGTGAACATCGGCCTCGTGCCCGACGGCGGCTCCTCCGTCTTCGTGCCCGCGCGCGCCGGCGCGGGCCGCGCGGCGACCATGGCGCTCCTCGGCGAGCGGATCCCGGCGCCGCAGGCGAGCGCCTGGGGGCTCGTCGACCGCCTGGTCTCCGACGACTCGTTCGCGGACGAGGTCGACGCCCTCGCCGAGCAGCTCGCGACAGGCCCGACACGGTCCTACGCGGCGGCCAAGGAGCAGCTCAACGCGCGGGTCTACGCGGGGCTCGACGAGCAGCTCGAGCTGGAGGCGTCCCTGCAGGAGCGGATGGTCTCGTCGGCGGACTTCGTCGAGGGCGTCAGCGCGTTCCTGGAGAAGCGCGGCGCCAGGTTCAGCGGCGACTGAGCGGTCCCGCCCTGACAGTCAATACACTGCGCACCGCGATGGACCCCTCCCGCCTGCTGAAGCTGCTCCTGGGCGCTGTCCCGGCGGCTCTGCTCGCCCTTCTGGCGACGGCCGTGCCGGCCTCGGCGGGGCTGCTCTTCCCCGAGTCGGGCGGGGGCTCGCCGAGCGCCGCGGACATCCGGACGCTCTACATCATCATCTTCGTCATCGGCCTGCTCGTCTTCCTCGGGGTGGAGGGCGTGCTGATCTGGTGCCTGGTCAAGTACCGCGCCAAGCGGGGCCGCGTCGCCGCCCAGATCCACGGCAACACGAAGCTGGAGATCGGCTGGACCGTCGGCGCCGCGGTGATCCTCGTGTTCCTGACGATCGCGACCTTCGTGATGCTGCCCGGGATCAAGAACCCGGCCGCGTCCGACATCGACGCGAACGGCAACCCCGTCGCCTCCAACGCCGCCTTCGCCACGACGGACCAGCCCAAGGTCCCGGGCGGCCACTCGATGAACATCGAGGTCAACGGCAAGCAGTACGTCTGGCAGTTCACGTACCCCGGCGACGACAAGGTCTTCTCCTACACGCGCATGTACGTGCCGGTCGGGATGACGATCACGCTCGACATCCGGTCCGACGACGTGCAGCACTCCTGGTGGATCCCCGAGCTCGGCGGCAAAGCCGACGCCCTGCCCGGCTACACCAACAAGACCTGGTTCAAGGTCACCGAGGAGGGCGTCTACAAGGGCCAGTGCGCCGAGCTCTGCGGGCGCAACCACGCGAACATGCTGGCCGAGGTCGTCGCGATGCCGTTCGACGAGTGGCAGGACTGGTACGACACCGAGGCGCAGGAGATCAAGGACGCCGAGGAGTTCGCCGCGGACCAGCGCGAGCAGATGCAGGGCTCCGAGGGTGACGACTCCTCGTCCACCGAATCCGACACCGAATCCGAGTAGGACATGGCCCTCGTCGACCAAGCACCCCCGCGCGCGGCCCGCCCGCAGATCATCACGAGCACGGTCCGCCGGGAGCCGAAGGGCTGGACGTCGTGGATCACGACGACCGACCACAAGAAGATCGGCATCCTCTACCTCTGGACCGTCGCCGTCTTCTTCGTGCTCGGCGGCGTCGAGGCGCTCCTGATCCGGCTGCAGCTCGGCACGCCGGAGAACACGCTCCTCACGCCGGAGAAGTACAACCAGCTCTTCACCATGCACGGCACGACGATGGTCTTCCTCGTCGTCGTCCCCGTGTGGGCCGGCCTGGCCAACTACCTGCTGCCGCTGATGATCGGCGCGCGCGACGTGGCCTTCCCGCGCCTGAACGCGTGGTCGTACTGGATGTTCCTGTTCGGCGGCATCGCGCTCTACGCGTCGTTCTTCTGGACGCCGCCCGAGGCCGGCTGGTTCTCCTACGTGCCGCTCTCGTCCAAGGAGTACTCGCCGAGCGGCGGCCAGGACGCGTGGATCTTCATGGCCCACCTCACGGGCCTGTCGTCGATGCTCGGCGCGGTCAACTTCATCGCGACGATCCACAACATGCGCGCGCCAGGGATGGGCTGGGGACGCCTGCCGCTGTTCGTGTGGACGATCCTCATCTACTCGTACCTGATCGTCCTCGCCATCTCGTCGCTGGCCGCGACCGTGACGATGCTGCTCGCGGACCGCCACTTCGGGACGAATTTCTTCGACCCGTCACAGGGCGGATCGGCGCTCTTGTGGCAGCACTTGTTCTGGTTCTTCGGGCACCCGGAGGTCTACATCTTCGTGCTGCCCGCGTTCGGGGTCTTCTCCGAGGTCCTGCCCGTGTTCGCGCGCAAGCCGATCTTCGGCTATAAGGCGATCGCGGCCGCCACGGCGGGCATCGCCTTCCTCGGCCTGCTCGTGTGGGCGCACCACATGTTCGCCACGCCGAGCGCCACCGTCGTGCTCGCGTTCTTCATGCTCTCGAGCTTCGTCATCGCGGTGCCGACGGGCGTGAAGATCTTCAACTGGCTCGCGACGCTGTGGCGAGGGACGATCGAGTTCCGGGTGGCGCTGCTCTACGCGGTCGGCGGCATCGGCACGTTCGTGGTCGGCGGCATCACCGGCATCTTCCTCGCCGTCTTCCCCGTCGACTGGCAGCTGACGGACACCTACTTCGTCGTCGCGCACATGCACTACGTCGCCTTCGGCGGCAGCGCGTTCGCGATGTTCTCCGCCCTCTACTACTGGTTCCCGAAGCTCACGGGCCGGATGCTGTCCGAGGGGATCGGCAAGGTCGCGTTCTGGCTCACGCTGATCGGCTTCCAGGTGACGTTCCTGGTCCAGCACTCGGCCGGCCTCTCCGGCATGCCGCGGCGCATCTTCGAGTACTCGTCGTCCTCGGGCTGGCACGCGTACAACCTGATCTCCACGATCGGCGCGTTCATCATCGCGCTGGGCGTGCTGCTGACGATCATCAACGTCGTGCGCTCGCTCAAGCACGGCGCGATCGCCGGGCCGGACCCGTGGAAGGCGAACACGCTCGAGTGGTTCACGCCCTCGCCGCCGCCGGAGCACAACTTCGACGCGGTCCCGCGCGTGCGCTCCGTGGAGCCGATGAAGGACTACCGGCGCCAGGTCGAGGAGCTGTCGGGCTCCGAGCAGCGCTTCGAGGCCGGCAAGCCGATGGCGCACGTGTAGGAGCGGATCCGCGTGGAGGCCTCCCACATGAGCACGACGGCGACCGCCCACGGCGCGTTCGCCCCGAGCGGCGTCCGGCAGGTGGTGGCGGACTACGTCACGCTCACCAAGCCGAAGGTGCAGTCGCTGCTGCTCCTCACGACGGTGACGACGATGTACGTCGCCGGCGACCCGTCGCTCGCGCTCGTGTTCTGGACCGTGCTGGGCGGCTCGCTCGCCTCGGGCGGGGCCGGGGCCGTCAACCACTGGTACGACCGCGACATCGACGCGCAGATGCCGCGCACGGCCACGCGGCCCGTGCCGGCCGGGCGGATCTCGCCGCGCGCGGCGCTCGCGTTCGGGATCGTGCTCGCGGTCCTCTCGTTCGTGCAGCTCTCGCTCACGGTCAACGTGCTCGCGGCCGCGCTCGCGCTGTCGGGCTTTCTCGGCTACGTGTTCGTGTACACGATGTGGCTCAAGCGCTCGACGCCGCAGAACATCGTGATCGGGGGCGCCGCCGGCGCCGTGCCGCCGCTGGTCGCGTGGGCGGCCGTGACGGGCCGGGTCGAGCTCACCGCGTTCTACCTCTTCGCGATCGTCTTCTACTGGACGCCGCCGCACTTCTGGGCGCTCTCCCTGCTGATGAAGGACGAGTACGCGCGGGTCGGCGTGCCGATGATGCCCGTCGTCCGGGGCGAGACCGAGACGCGGCAGCTGATCGTCCTCTACACGGTCCTGCTCGTGGCCCTCACGCTGATGCCGGTGGTGTTCGGCTACTTCGGCGCGATCTACGGCTTCGCGGCGATCGTGCTCGGCGGCGTGTTCATCTCGCTGTCGCTGCGGCTGTGGCGCGAGGCCGAGCGCCGGAGCGCGCTGCGCACGTACCTCTTCTCGCTCGCCTACCTGGCGCTCCTGTTCCTGGCGATGGTCGTCGACGCGCGCTTGTAGACTGCCGATCGCCATGGACCGCCGACTCGCACGCAAGAACCTCCGGACCGCCTACGTCGTGTGCGCGATCATGCTCTTCATGTTCGCGATGACGTGGGTCGCAGCCTGGGTCTACAACGCGTAACGCGATGGCGACCGAGCACGAGGAGATCGTGGAGGCGCCGCCCGTGGGCGAGCAGATCCACATGCCGGCCCCGAGCATCCTGCCGATCCTCAACGCGGCCGGGCTCGCGACCGCGATCGTCGGCATCACGATCTCGCCGGTCATGATCATCGGGGGCCTGCTGCTGTTCGCGCTCACCACGATCGCGTGGATCCGCGGCGCTCGCCGCGAGTTCCAGGACCTCCCGCTCGACCACCACCACTAGCGCCTCGGCGGGCGGCGGCGCCGCCCGCCATCTCGGCGCGCGCTCAGCCCGTGCGGGCGAAGCGGTTCTCGGGCTGCTGCGGGATCTCGCAGCTCGCGCCGTCGTCCGTCCAGCAGCGCACGACGTCGCGGACGGAGAGGATGCCCGCCGTCTCCGCGCCGTCCATCACCACGAGGTGGCGGAAGCCGCCGCGCACCATCGCGACCGCGGCCTGCTCGAGCGACCAGTCGGGGGCCGCGAAGACCAGCTCCGCGGTCAGGTGGTCGGCGACGCGCTCCTCGTCGGGGTCCTGGCCCTTGGCGATCGAGATCAGGACGTCGCGCTCCGTGATGATCCCCGGGCCCATGCCGTCCGGATCGAGGACGACGGCCGCGCCGACGCCGCGCCCGGCCATCTGCGCCGAGGCCTGGCGGAGCGTGTGCCCCGGCCCGATCGTCAGGACCACCGTGCTCATGCCCTCCCGCACCTGCATGTCGTCGGCTCCTTCTCTGGTGGGGTTTGCGACGTTCGATACAAGCGTACCTCCCGGACAGGCTCCGCGCGCCGGTGCTCGACGAAGGTCCGAGCGGACGGAGTGAGCGGCAACGCGCCAGCTCCCTCATCCATCCGGGCCAGTGGGCGCGTAATGACTACGTGCCCACGCAACGTCCCGCCACCGTCGCCCTCCGGACGAGCCTGTTCGAGGATGCGACCGCGATCGTGGAGCGCGAGTACGCATCGGAGCTCTCGCTCGATGACATCGCCCGCCGCATCGCCTCCTCACGCCGCCAGCTGCAACGCGCCTATGCGGAGGTGGGGAACACCACCTTCCGCGAGCATCTCACCGGGGTCCGGATGGACCGGGCCGCCGAGCTGCTCGCGCGGCGCAGCGTGACCGTGCGCGAGGTCGCGCATCGCGTCGGTTACCGCCAGCCGGCGCAGTTCGCGAAGGCGTTCCGGCGCCATCTCGGCGTCGCTCCGTCGGACTACCGGACCAACGGCTCCCGTCACCGAGCGGACGTGTCGATGCAGCGCCTGGCGGCCTAGGCGGCGCGCCGCCGCCGAGTCCTCGCGTGCCGTTCGGCACGCATCGGTTCCGTCTGTCCCGCCAAGTCTGTAACTTGCCGCCTCCATGGGGCTGGAGAGCCAGACGGCTGAGGGCGAGGCGGTGCACAACCCGCGCCGCGAGCAGGGCCACGTCGGCGTGCTCGTCGCGATCGGCGTCGTCGCGTCGCTCCTCGGGATCGGCCTCGGCCTCCTGATCGACTGGTTCCCGGTCGCCGCCTCGGACGAGGCGGGACCGATCGACACGGTCTGGGACGTGCTCGTGATCGTCTCCGTGCCGGTCTTCGTGCTCGTCACGACGATCGTCCTGTACTCCGTCTGGCGCTTCCACATGATCCCGGGCGAGGAGGACCTCGACGGCCCGCCGATCCACGGCAACACGCGGCTCGAGATCATCTGGACGGCGATCCCGGCGATCATGCTGGTGGCGCTCTGCTCCTACGCCTACGTCGTCCTGACGGACATCGAGGAGGCCTCCGCCGACCCGGCCCTCGAGGTCCGCGTCGTCGGCGAGCAGTTCACGTGGACCTTCTACTACGAGAACCCCGACGACCCGGACGGGCAGCAGGTCGCCTCGCCCCAGCTGTACGTCCCGCTCGGCCAGCAGGTCAACTTCACCGTCCAGTCCGAGGACGTCATCCACGACTTCTGGGTCCCGGCCTTCCGCATGAAGATCGATGCGGTGCGCGGGATCGACACGCACATCCGCGTCACGCCGAAGCGGATCGGCGAGTACCCCGTCGTCTGCGCGGAGCTCTGCGGCCTCGGCCACGCGGCGATGCGCCAGACCGCCCACGTCGTCTCGGCCGACGAGTTCGACTCGTGGCTGAACGACCGCGCCCAGCAGGCCGCGGGCGGCGGCGAGGCAGGCGGTGGCGAGGAGGGCGGCGGCGAAGAGGGCAGCGCCGAGAACGGCAAGGCCGTCTTCACCGCCCAGGGCTGCGGCGGCTGCCACGCGCTCGCCGACGCCGGCACGACCGGCGGCACCGGCCCCGACCTCG
>JBEVIG010000116.1:0-9415 GCA_040510855.1 Solirubrobacteraceae bacterium | reverse complement strand
CCAGATCGCTCTGGCGACCGTTGCCGCCGGCCTCCTCACCTTCGCGCTCCTCTACCTCGGCTTCGGTCACCGTTCCGGCCGCGTCGCCTTCCTCGGCCGGCTCGCCGCGCAGGCCGAACGGCATTCCGGCCTCCCGGGCTGGGCGGCGCTGCCGGCCGGGATCGCCACCGTCTCCCTGCTCACCGCCCTGTTCGGCATGTACTGGGACATCTCCCTGCACATCGACAACGGCCGCGACGCCGGCCCGCTCGCCAACCCCGCCCACCACCTGATCCTCGCCGGCCTGTTCGGCATCTTCGCGGCGGGCGTGCTGGCGATCATGCTCCCGGGGGCGAAGGCCGGCCCGGCCGCGCTCGGCCTCGGCGGCGGGCGGCGCGCGCCGGTGGGCGGGATCCTGATGGCCGGCTGCGGCGCGTTCGCCCTCGCCGGCTTCCCGCTCGACGACGTCTGGCACCGCCTGTTCGGCCAGGACGTGACGCTCTGGGGCCCGACGCACCTGATGCTGATCGGCGGCGCGGGGATGACGCTGATCGCCCAGGCGGTGCTGCTCCAGGAGGGCCTCCGCGCGCGCCCGGGCCGCCGCGGCGCGCGCTTCAGCCGCGGGCGACTCGCCGCCGGCCGGCGGATCGCGCTGATGGGCGGGCTGCTGATCGGCCTCTCGACGTTCCAGGCCGAGTTCGACTTCGGCGTGCCCCAGTACCGCGCCGTGCTCCAGCCCGCGCTCATCGCGCTCGCCGGCGGGGTCGCGCTCGTCGCCGCGCGGGTGTGGGCGGGCCCGGGCGGCGCGCTCGGCGCGACCGCCTTCTACCTCGTGGTCCGCGGCGGCGTGACGCTGCTCGTCGGCCCGGTCTTCGGGCAGACCGCGCCGTCGCTGCCGCTCTTCGTCGGCGCGGCGCTCGCCGTCGAGGCCGCCGCGCCGCTGCTGCGCCGCCGCGGCCCGCTCGCGTTCGGCGCGGCCGGCGGCCTGCTGGTCGGGACCGCGGGCTTCGCCACGGAGTGGGGATGGACCCACCTCGTGTATCGGTTGCCGTGGGAGCCGCCGCTGCTGCCCGAGGGACTCGTGCTCGCGGCCGTCGCCGGCGTCGCGGCCGGCCTGCTCGGCGGGCTGATCGGGAGCGCCCTGCGCGGCGAGCTCCCGCGTGCGGCCGTCGCACGCCCCGTGGCCGCGGCGAGCTTCGCCGTGCTCGTCCTCGTCCTCGCCGACGGCCTCCACGAGACCGCGCCCGCGCCGGTCGGGGCCCGTGTCGCCACGAGCGGCGACGGCGTGACCGTCCGCCTCGACCCCGCGGCCGCGGCGGACGACGCGACCTGGCTCCAGGTCACCGCCTGGCAGGGCGGCGGCCTCGTCGTCGACCGCCTCCGCCGGCGGCCCGACGGCAGCTGGTCGACCACGCGCCCGATCCCGTCGGGCGGCGACTGGAAGGTCGTCCTGCGCCTCCAGCGCGGGCGCGCGGTCACCGGCGCGCCCGTCAGCCTGCCCGCCGACGCCGCCATCCCGGTGGGTGCCGTGCCGGCGCCCGGCCCGGCGGGGGAGGCGCGGGCCTTCGTCCCGGACCGGACGCTGCTCCAGCGCGAGCGCAAGGGCGACATCCCCGCGTGGCTCTGGGCCGTGGCCTCCGTGACCGTGCTGGCCATCGCGACGAGCTTCCTCGGCGCGCTCGCCTGGGGCCTCGGGCGCGTCGCGCGGGCCACGCGGCCGCCGGCGCCCGCGCCGCGCCGGTTCGTCCGCGACCCGGCGGTCGCGCTGGAAGCGGACGTCTGACGCGGCGACGATCTCGGCGCCCACGGTACGATCCATGTGTGAGTCACGCATATGTACCGCGGACCGCGAACCTCCTCGGCGCCCTCTCGCTCGCGCTCGCCGACGAGCAGCAGGCCGCGGCGGCCGCCGTCGCGGGGCACGGCGCGTCCGGGCCCGCGGCGCTCGTCCTCCTGGGCGACCTGGCCGGCGGCGCGACGATCGAGGAGCTCCGGAGGGCGCTCGGGCTGACCCATTCGGGGACCGTCCGGCTCGTCGACCGGCTCGTCGGGGGCGGGCTCGTCGAGCGGCGCGTCGGCGGCGACGCCCGCTCGGTCTCCCTCCACCTCACCGCCTCCGGCCGGCGGACCGCGCGCCGCGTCACCGCCGCTCGCGAGACCGTGCTGGAGCGTGCCCTGATCGGCCTGGAACCGCGGCAGCGCGCGGAATTCGAGCGGTTGCTCGAGGTCGTGATCGGCGAGCTCGGGGCCTCGCGGGCCCGTGTCTGCCGACTGTGCGATACCGCCGCCTGCGGCCGTTGTCCCGTCGAAGGCAAACCCTCGACTTGAGGGTTATAGTACGGCGTTCTGCAACTGCTCGCCCAGCGTGGCGAGCTCCGCGGCGAGGGAGCGGTCCTCCTCGACCCGCGGGACGACCGACCGCACCGTCCCGAGGTACCCCTCGAGCAGCTCCGTGCTCCGGAGTGGCCGGTGGAACTCGAGCCCCTGGCACGCGCAGACGAGCTCGGTGGCCACGACGTGGGCCGCGTGGCCGACGACGGTCCGCGCCTTCAGCGCCGCCCACGCCCCCATCGAGTTGAAGTCCTCCATCCCGGCCGAGGTGGGGATCGAGCCGGCGCCCGCAGGGTGCGCGAGCACCTGGCACTCGTTGACGAGCGCCGCGGCCGCGTACTGGGCGATCATCAGGCCCGAGGAGAGCCCGGGCTGCGGCGTGAGGAAGGCCGGCAGGCCCGCGTAGCCGGGCGTGAGCAGGGCGTAGGTGCGGCGTTCGGCGAAGCTCGCCAGCTCCGTCATGGCCAGCGCGAGGTGGTCGAGCGGCAGCGAGAGCGGCTGGCCGTGGAAGTTGCCGCCCGAGAGGATCGCGTCGTCGGCGGCGAAGACCAGCGGGTTGTCCGTGACCGCGTGCAGCTCGCGCTCGAGCGCCGCCTCCACGTACGCGAGCGCGTCGTCGACCGCGCCGAGCACCTGCGGCGCGCAGCGGAGCGTGTACGGATCCTGGACGCGGCCGCAGTCGGCGTGCGAGGCGACGACGGGCGAGCCGGCGAGCAGCTCGCGCAGCCGCGCGGCGACCCGCGCGGGCCCGGGCTGGCCGCGGACCTCGTGCAGCCGGGCGTCGAACGGCACCGTGGAGCCCTTAAACGCCTCGAGCGAGAGCGCCACCGCGACGATCGCGGCCTCGAGCACGCGCCGGGCGGCGAGCACGGCCAGCGTGCCGGCGGCCGCCATCAGGTGCGTGCCGTTGATCAGCGCGAGGCCCTCCTTCGCCTCCAGCATCACGGGCTCGAGCCCCGCGGCCGCGAGCGCCTCGCCGCCGGGCCGGCCGTCGTCGAGCACCTCGCCCTCGCCGATCAGCACCAGCGCCAGGTGCGCGAGCGGCGCCAGGTCGCCCGAGGAGCCGACCGAGCCGCGGCTCGGGATCCGCGGGACGATGTCGTGCGCGAGCATCGCCTGCAGCAGCTCGACGACCTCGACCCGCACCCCCGAGTGCCCGCGGCGGAGCGACGCGGCGAGCAGGGCCATCATCGCCCGCGCGACCTCGCGCTGGAGCGGCTCGCCCGAGCCGACCGCGTGCGAGCGGAGCAGGTTGACCTGCAGCCGGGCCGCGTCGGCGCCGTCGATCCGCACGGAGGAGAGCTGGCCGAAGCCCGTCGTGACGCCGTAGACCACGCGGCCCTCGGCCAGGGCCTGCTCCACCACCGCGCGGCCCGCGGCGATCCGCTCGCGGTCGGCGGCGTCGAGCGGCGGGGGCGCGGCGCCCCTGGCGATCGCCTCGAGCTCGGTGGAGGTGGGCATCACACGTCCCCGCGCGACTGCTCGATCCGCCGGGCGACCGTCTCGGCCCACGCCGCGCCCGGCCATCGCTCGCGCATCCGCGCGGCCGCGGCGCCGTGGTCGTAGGGGATCCGGCGGTGCTCCACGCGGCGATCATCGTGGACCAGCGCGTAGGCGGCACGCGGGTCGCGGTCGAACGGGAGCCCGACCGACCCCGGGTTGACGAGCTCGATCCCGCCGGTCATCGAGATCCGCCGGAACGGCAGGTGGGTGTGGCCGAACACGAGCCGCGGCTCGGTGACCCCCGCCAGCAGCTCGGCCTCGTCCGCCGCGGGCTGGGGGAGGAACGAGCGCACGTCGCTCACCGGCGAGGCGTGGCAGTAGCGCGTCTCGTCGTGGACGCCCTGCTCGGCCAGCGCGCCGAGCTCGCCGATCGCGGCCGGGCCGAGCGCTTGGCGGCAGGCGGCGACCGCGTCGGGGACGATCGGGTGCACGTCGTCGCCGAGCTCCTCCGGCGCCGCGCACCAGCGCTCGCCGTTCCCGCGCAGCCACATCGCGGGGGAGAGGGCCCGCAGGTGCTCCAGCGCGGCCTCCGGCTCAGGCCCGAAGAGGCAGTAGTCGCCGCCGAGCAGCCAGCGGTCGGCGCCCTGCCCGCGGGCGTCGGCGAGGACGGCGTCGAGGGCGGCGGCGTTGCCGTGCACGTCGTAGAGCAGGGCGAGCATCCGCCGCGTGTATAGCATCGGCGCGGTGCTCGCCGAGGTGGCGCCGGAGGACTGGGACGCGCTGACGGCGCGCGGCGACGTGTACTACTCGCGCGGCTTCGTGGCCGCGTCGGCGCCCCTGGCGGGCGGCGAGCCGCTGCTGCTGGCGGGCGAGGGGGCCGTCTTCCCCGTGCTGCTGCGGTCCGATCCCGTCGACGCGGTGACGCCGTACGGCTACGGCGGACCGCTCGTGCTGGAGCCCGGCGGCGACGTCGCGGGCGCCTACGGCGCCTGGTGCCGCGACCGCGGCGTGCTCTCGACCTTCGCCGTCCTCCACCCCCTGCTGCCGGTCGCGCAGGACGGCTTCCGCGTCTCGCCGCTCGGCGGGACGATCGCCTGGGCGCTCGCGGGTGACCTCGAGGCCGGGATGCACGCCCACCACCGGCGGCAGGTCCGCCGTGCCCGGGGGAGCGGCCTGGACTCGACCGCCGCGCCGGCGCCCGCCGAGCTCGACGCCTTCGTCGCGGTCTACGAGGAGACGATGCGCCGGGCGGGCGCCGCGCCCTTCTACTTCTTCGGCGCGGACTACTGGGCGGCGCTGCTGCGTGACGTGCCGCTCGTCCGGATCGACGTCGCCGGCGAGGACGGGCTCGCCGCGAGCGTGCTCGGGATGGGCCGGCCGCCGCTCCTGCACTACCACCTCGGCGGGAACACGGAGGCGGGCCGGAAGGCGGGCGCCAGCCAGCTCGCGCTGCTCGCGCTCGCGCGGTGGGGCCAGGAGCAGGGCTACACCACGCTCCACCTCGGCGGCGGGGTGGGCGGCCGCGCCGACTCCCTGCTCGAGTACAAGCGACGCTTCGCGCCCGGGGGGCTGGTGCCGTCGGCGATCGGCAAGGCCGTGCACGACGAGTCCGCGTACCTGCGCGCCGCGGGCGCCGGCGCCGTCGACTGGGACGGCTTCTTCCCCGCCTACCGCGAGCCGCGGTAGGGGTCGCGGATCCGGCGCTCGAGCGCGAACCGCAGCTCCCGCCCGCGCTCCTGGAAGATGCGGAGGCGGACGAAGTTGACGTTGCGCAGGAACTGGTTCTGGCGGTGGAGCCACTTCGCGCGGCGCTCGGAGACCGGCTCGGACGGCCCGGGCTCGTAGCCGTTGGCGGCGAGCTCCTCGCCCGCGAGCCAGGCGAACGTGCGCTGGTCGCGGGGCGACATCTCGCGCCGCCAGCGCTCAACCGCGTCGGAGCCGATGCCCTCGAAGATCGTCGGGAACCAGGCGACCTGGTCCGGCACGATCCGGCTGCGGTCGACGCGCTGGAGGTCGAGCATCTCCGGCTCGAAGCGCAGGCCCAGGAAGGAGCACAGCTTCCCGACCTCGCCCTCCGGGTCGCCGACGATGTCCTCGTAGCGGACGCAGACGACGCGGTCGGGGTGGCGCTCCACCGCCTTCCGGCCGGCGTGCACGCCCCGCGCCCACCACTGCGCGGCCGCCCAGGCGTTATTGGGCCCGAACGGCATCCGCTTCAGCGAGAGCGCGACGTCGCGGCCGTCGCGGACCAGCACGACGACCCGCGCG
Source organism: Solirubrobacteraceae bacterium (assembly GCA_040510855.1). Taxonomy (GTDB): domain Bacteria; phylum Actinomycetota; class Thermoleophilia; order Solirubrobacterales; family Solirubrobacteraceae; genus DASQMT01. The sequence goes on along the minus strand of JBEVIG010000116.1, from coordinate 3,394 downwards.
TCGGGCCACACGGCCAGCAGGTAGTCGACGTGGTGGACGTAGTGCGGCGTCTTGTCCGCCCAGCCCGGCTTGCCGTACTTCTGCGCGTAGGCCGCGAACGGTGCCGCCATGGCGAACCGGAACCAGCCCTCGGGGTCGCCGGTGAGCGGGACGGCGGGCGGGCCGCCGGGCAGCTCCCACAGCGCGACCTTCGGGTGCTCCCAGGCGAGCCGCGTCAGCTCCTGGGCCGCCTCGGCGTCAGCCGGGCCGCCCTTCTCCCGCACAGGGGCGAAGTCCGTGAGGTACATCGACTCCGGCGGGATCGCCACGTCGGGGCCCGCGTCGAGGATCAGGCGCAGCATCGTCGTGCCCGAGCGGTCGTTGCCCACGATGAAGAACGGCGCCGGCACGGGCGGGCATGATGGCAACTCGCGCGCGCTGGGTCGCGACGACGCTTGCGAGCACGCCCGCGCCCGCGAGCAGCATCGCGGCGCTCAGGTGCTCGCCGAGCACGAGCGCGGCCCACAGCACGGAGAGCAGCGGCTGGGTGAGCTGGACCTGGCCGACGCGCGCGACGCCGCCGCGGGCGAGCCCCGCGTACCAGGCGAAGAACCCGAGGAACATCGAGAACGCGGAGACGTACGCGAAGCCCGCCCAGGCCTCCGCGGGGGCGGCCAGGTCGGTGATCCCGACGGCGACGACCGTTACCGGGATCGTGAGTGGAAGCGATAACACGAGCGCCCAAGAGATCGTCCGCGCGCCGCCGAGCTCACGCGAGAGCGCGCCGCCCTCCGCGTAGCCGAGCGCGCACAGGGCCGTGCCGATGAGGAGGAAGACGTCGGCGCCGGTGAGCGCGCCGGAGGCCTCGTGGAGGACGAAGGCGAGCACGACGGCCAGGCCGGCGAGGGCGGCGAGCCAGAACGCGGGCCCGGGCCGCTCGCCGGCGCGGACGACGGCGGCGAGCGCCGTCGCGGCGGGGAGGACGGCGATGACCACGGCGCCGTGGGCGGCGTCGCTGGTGACGAGCGCAAGGCTGGTGAAGAGCGGGAAGCCGACGATCACGCCCGCCGCGACGATCGCGAGCCTCCGCGCCTGCGCGCGGGTCGGCCGCGGCGCGCCCACCGCGGCCAGGTACGCGGCGGCGAGCAGGCCGGCGACCGCAGCGCGCCCGAAGGCCACCACCCACGGGTCGAAGCCCTCCAGCGCGAGCTTCGTCGCAGGGAACGAGAAGGAGAAGGCGACGATCCCGAGGCAGCCGAGCAGCAGTCCGATCCGCTGCGTGGAGCCGGCTTGCGTTACCCGCCCGAGGCCAGTAGCGTTATCGACAGTGCTCATGGCCGAAGATAACACGCTGGGCGCTGTCGTGGAAGAGCTCGAGGCTGCGGTCGCGGCCGGGCGGCCCGGCGACCGGCTCCCGTCGGTCCGCGAGCTGATGCGCCGCCACGGCGCCGGACCGGTCACCGTCCAGCGCGCCGTGCACCTCCTCGCGGCGCGCGGGCTCGTCGACGCGCGGCCCGGCCGGGGCACGTTCATCGCCGCCCGCGCCGCGCCCGCCCCGCCGCCCGACCACGCGTGGCAGACGCTCGCGCTCGGCCCGCGCCGGCACGACACGCTCGACCTCGAGCACCTGCTGCGGCCGCCGCCGCCCGGCGTGCTGGTGCTCTCGACGGGCTACCTGCCCGACGAGCTGCAGCCGCACGGCGCGCTCGGGCAGGCGCTCGCCCGCGCGGCGCGCCGTCCCGGCGCCTGGGGTCCCGTCCCGTCCGAGGGGCTCGCGCCGCTCCGCGCGCAGCAGGCCGCATGGCTCGGCGGCGGCCACACGGCGGACGACATCCTCGTCACGCCCGGCGGCCAGGGGGCGCTCGCCGCCTGCCTGCGCGGGCTCGCCGCCCCCGGCGGGACGCTCGTCGTCGAGTCCCCGACCTACCTCGGCGTCCTCGCGGCCGCCCGCGCGGCCGGCCTCACCACGGTCCCCGTCCCGAGCGACGAGGACGGCCTGCGCCCCGACCTGCTCGCCGACGCCCTCGCCGCCTCCGGCGCCCGGCTCGTCTACCTCCAGTCCTCGTTCGCCAACCCGCACGGCGTGACGCTCGCGCCCGGCCGCCGCGCCGCGGTGCTCGAGGCGGTCCGCGACGCGGGCGCGTTCCTGCTCGAGGACGAGCCACTGCGCGACCACGCCTTCGACCCCGCGCAGCTCCCGCCGCCGCTGGCCCACGACGACCGCGACGGCCACGTCGTCCACCTCACCTCGCTGACGAAGGTGGCCGCGCCCGGCCTGCGCATCGGCGCGATCGCGGCCCGCGGCCCGGCGCTCGCCCGCCTGCGGGCCGCGCGCGTGATCGAGGACTTCTACGTCTCGGGCCCGCTCCAGGAGGCGGCGCTCGAGCTGCGCGGCGCGCCCGCCTGGCAGCGCCACCTCAAGCGCGCCCGCCAGGCGCTCCGGGAGCGCGCCACGGCGCTCGTCGCGGCAGTCGAGCGGGACCTCGGCCCCGGCCGCGTCCGCCCCGCGACGGGCGGGTTCCACGTCTGGGCGCGGCTCGACGCGGCGGAGGACGACGTCGTGCTCGCCGAGCGCGCCTACCGCGCAGGCGTGAAGGTCTTCGCCGGCGGCCCGTGGTTCGCCACCGAGCCACCCGCCCCGTACCTCCGCCTCACCTTCGCCGGCGAGCCGCCGGACCGGATCGCCGAGGCGATCCGCATCCTCGCCTCGCTCCGCGGCTGAGCGGCCTCAGGCCCGCCGCGCCTCCCACGAGAACCCGCGCACCGCGAGGACGGACGAGCCCGCCGTCCAGATCGCGAGCACGACCAGCGCCACCCAGTTGTCCGCCACGCCCTCGCCGGTGACCATCGCTCCGGACAGGCCGTCGATCAGGTGCTTGAGCGGGAGCACCTGGGCGATGTCGAGCAGGAACTGCGGCGCGTCGTCGGCGTCGAAGAAGACGCCGGAGATGAAGATCATCGGGAGGAAGACCGCGTTGACGTAGGCGGGGGCCGAGTCGAAGTTCGGGATGAAGTGCGAGAGCGCGACGCCCATCGCGGCGAAGCAGCACACGCCGATCACGACGAAAACGATGAGCGCGGCCGGGTCGGGCGGCCAGTCGAGGCCGAACGCCGTCGCCCCGACCGTCGTGATGATCGCGATCTGGATCGCCGTGTTCGTCACCGCGTTGCCGAAGATCCCCGCGAGGTAGGCCGACGTCGGCAGCGGCGTGCCGTGGATCCGCTTCAGCACGCCGGACTCGCGCAGGTACGTGAGGTTCATGGCCAGCGCTGAGAACGTCGTCGACATCACGCTCATGCCGGCGATCCCGGGCACGATGACCTGGAGGTTGGCCTCGTTGCCGCTGAAGACCGCCCCGAACAGCCCGAGGAAGAGCAGCGGCAGCAGGAAGTTGAAGAACGCGGCGCTCGGGTT